>JAIPBT010000066.1 GCA_021738565.1 Bacteroidales bacterium | reverse complement strand
AATCTTTGTGTTTAAGCTGTTACACGAAGTACCACAAAGGAAGCACAAAGATCACAAAGGAAAGTTTGGGGAACCTCCCGTTAGTCGGTTCGTTAGGGACGACTTCGTCGCGTTAGGGGATCAATGTGTGAATGTTAAGAATTTACTTGGTGAACTTCGTGTATTCTTTGTGAAGCTTTGTGTTATAGCTGTTACACGAAGTACCACAAAGGAAGCACAAAGAACACAAAGGAAAGTTAGGGGGTCCTTGCGGACTCGGTTCGTTGGGGTTTTATTATATTTGTTTGTGAACAATTTGAAACCAACCAACCATTTATCACTATGAAAAAGCTTGTTTTTATTTTACTGGTGGTCTTGTTTGCATGTGAAAATGAAAAAAATAAGACTGCCGGCAGTTATCCTATAACGCCTGTTGATTTTACACAGGTGCAACTGCTGGACGGGTTCTGGAAGGATTGGGTGACCACCGCCATGAAAGCAACGATCCCTGCATCTTTCCAAAAGTGCGAGGAGACTGGGAGGATCAATAATTTTATCTATGCGGGCGGACTGGCAGAGGGGAAATATGAGGGAAAATTCGGGTTCAATGATTCCGATGTATACAAGATCATCGAAGGGGCCTCCTACAGCCTGAACCTCAGCCATGATCCGCGGATGGAGGCCTACCTCGATACCTTGATCCATTACATCGCCGCTGCCCAGGAAGACGATGGTTATCTTTATACCCCCTGGACACTGAAGGCCAATGAGTACAATGAGTTCAATTGTTGTTCCTATGCCGAAGAGGGACAATGGGTGGGGACCCCCGGCGCCAGTCATGAGTTTTATAATGCCGGGCATATGTATGAAGCCGCGGTGGCGCATTTCCGTGCCACGGGAAAAAGAAGTTTTTTGGACGTGGCAATAAAAAATGCCGACCTGGTTTATGATGTCTGTATCACACAGGGTAATAATTATGTACCGGGACACCAGGAAATTGAGATCGGTCTGCTGAAATTATATGATGTTACGGGCGACAAGCGTTACCTGGAACTGTCGAAACACCTGCTCGATATCAGGGCCGATCACAGTTCGGGAGAATACTCCCAGGCGCATTTGCCTGTCACCGAACAGAGTGAGGCGGTGGGACATGCCGTGAGGGCCAATTACATGTATACTGCCATGGCCGATATTGCTGCATTTACAAAGGATCCTGGTTATCTTAACGCCGTTGACAGGCTGTGGAAAAACGTGGCAGAGAAAAAGCTTTCCGTTACAGGAGGAGTTGGAGCCAGCCACGAGGGAGAGGCCTATGGAGACAATTATGAATTGCCAAACCATCCTTACAATGAAACATGTGCCTCCATTGCCAACGTCTACTGGAACTACAGGATGTTCCTGCTGCATGGCGATTCGAAATATTTTGATGTACTTGAAAGGACCCTTTACAACGGTTTGATAAGCGGGCTTTCACTGGATGGCAAACTATTCTTCTATCCCAACACCCTGGAGCATGACGGAAAAAATCCTTTCAACCAGGGAGTGAACGGACGTTCCCCGTGGTTCAGCTGCTCTTGCTGTCCGTCCAACCTCTCCAGGTTCATTCCGTCTGTGGCCGGTTATGCCTACGCCATGAAAGATGAGGATATCTATGTCAACCTTTTCATGAACAGCGAGGTTGCATTTCCGCTTAAAAAGGGGACCCTGAATATTCAGCAGGAAACTGCCTATCCCTGGAAAGGCGGCATCAAGCTGACGGTGCAGAACGAAAAGCCTGTTCATGCCCGGATCAGGTTGCGCGTACCCGGCTGGGCAGAAGGGAAAGCTGTTCCTTCAGATCTTTTCTTGTTTACGCAATTTGCAGGTGAAGCTCCCGCAATTTTTGTCAATGATGAGAAAATCCAGTCTGCAGTGGAAGACGGATACGCTGTGATCGAAGGAAAGTGGAAAAAGGGCGACATGATCCGGATGGAACTTGATATGGAGGTGTCTCTTGTTGAAGCAAACAGGAAAGTGGAAGCAAAGAAGGGTTTGGCTGCTGTTCAATATGGTCCTTTGGTGTATTGTGCAGAAGGTGTTGACAATGAAGATCTCTTTTCCATAGCAATTGATCCTGCTGATAAATATAACGTGGAATATCGGCCCGATCTGTTGGGCGGGGTGAATATGATATCCTCAGAGGGAATAAACCTGGTCCCATATTACAGCTGGGCCAACCGTGAGATCGGTAAAATGAGGGTTTGGTTTCCGCTGGAAAAATAGTCATGAATCGAATGGTGCCTGCATTAACCCCGGAGAAAGATTTGCATTATTTGAATGACTTCAAACCAAACCGGGTAAATAATAAAATACATTTAATAATACCAACCAATCCAATGAAAACAATTCTTTTTTGCCTTTTCGCTTCCTTGTTTACTTTCGCACTCATTTCTGAAACCACCTGTCAGCAAATCCCCCTTCCGGAACATCCCCGGCCCGATCTTCAGAGGGACCAGTGGCAGAACCTGAACGGGAAATGGGACTTTAATTTTGACCATGAAAATATTGGAATTGATGAAGGCTGGTTCAAAGGGAATGTTGCTTTCGAAAAACAGATCATGGTGCCGTTTCCATGGGGATCCAATTTGTCCGGACTGGAAAATGAGGCAGATATCGGATGGTACAGCAGGGAGATCACTGTTGATCCGGACTGGGAGGGGAAGCGGGTTTTTCTGACCATTGGTGCTTCTGACTGGGAAACAACGGTATGGCTCGATGGAAAGCTGCTGGGGAAACACCAGGGAGGTTATGTGCCATTTTCCTTTGAGCTTACAGATGCTGTTGATTATGGAAAAACCCATCGGCTGGTGATCAGGGTGGACGATGCGCGGCGGGAATTTACCCTGTACGGAAAGCAGGGGTATGGAGATGCCCGTGGAATATGGCAGACAGTTTACCTGGAGGCCAGGGGCAGGGCCTACCTGGATGCTGTTCACTTCTCACCTGATATTGACCGGGAAAAAATATCAGTAACAGTTTGGCTCGATCAGCCTGCTGCGGAAGAAATACCCCTGGAAATCAAAATAACCACCCCGGGGGAACCAGTTCTCTACCGTGCCTCATTCCCGGAGGGAGAAAACAGAATCCGTTTTGAAATTGATATCCCCGATCCACGTTTATGGTCGCTCGATGACCCATACCTGTATGAGGTGACAGCCACTGCAGGTGATGACAGGCTTCATACCTATTTCGGGATGCGGAAGATCTCCGTTGTGGACCTGCCCGGAACGGATCACCGCTATATCGCTTTGAATGATGAACCAATCTATCTGCAACTTGCGCTCGATCAATCCTACCACCCGGATGGTTTTTACACCTTTCCGTCTGACCGTTTCATGAAGGAGGAGATCCTGCGCAGCAAGTCCATCGGTCTGAACGGCATCAGGACCCACATCAAGGTGGAGGTGCCGAGAAAGCTTTACTGGGCCGACAAGCTGGGACTGCTGGTGATGGAGGACCTTCCCAACAGCTGGGGGGAACCCCGGAGGAAAATGCAGGAGGAGTCGGAATATACCATGCGGCAGATGATAAAGCGCGATTACAACCATCCCGCTATCTTTTCATGGGTGATTTTTAATGAGACCTGGGGATTGTTTACAAACACGGGGAAGGATGATGATGGCAACAACATACGGGAATACCTGCCCGAAACCCAGGCGTGGGTGGCATCGATGTATTACCTGGCAAAATCGCTTGACCGGACCAGGCTGGTTGAGGACAATTCCATCTGCTGCGGGCGTGGACATACCGAAACAGATATCAATTCCTGGCACAGTTATCTTCCGGGATGGGCCTGGGATGAGCAACTGCAGAAAATATCCGACAATACCTTCAAGGGCAGCACCTTTCATTTCGAAGAGGGGTACGAGCAGGGCAACCAGCCCAACATCAATTCCGAATGCGGCAATGTGTGGGGTTACCAGGGCAGCACCGGTGATATCGACTGGAGTTGGGATTACCACAGGATGCTCAATTCCTTCAGGATGTTTCCCCGGGTGGCAGGATGGCTCTATACCGAACACCACGATGTGATCAATGAGTGGAACGGTTACTGGAGATTCGACCGGTCGGAGAAATACCCCGGTTTCGGTGAGATATTTGAGGGCATGACCCTCAATGACCTTCATTCTCTTGTCTATTTATCGACCGGGAACGAAATCTGTACAACCGTGAAGGGGGGTGAATTTGTTGAAGTTCCGCTGTTCCTTTCGGTTATGACAGGCGAAGAATACGGAGATGCACTGAAGTTGTCATGGGAGCTTGAACTGACCAGTTACCTGGGAGAGGTAGTGAAGGTTTCATCCGGAGAGCGGAGTATCGGATACACTCCGTGGATGCAGGAACAGTTGGAGCCTTTGAAGCTGGAGATGCCTGATGCAAGGGGACTTGCGGTGATAAAACTGAAGGTTGAGGGTGGAGGCGGCCGGGTATTACAGCGGAATTTCATGCATTTCGAGATCACTGACGGGGATCCTGTTGAAGGGACGACAGCCATCAGTGTTCCGGCAGCGCAGTTCTCGGATGCAGCATGGTCGGTCCACCAGTGGGATGTACTGGATGGAAGGAAGGTGAATGGCGCCGGAAGCGGATATTTTACGTATGAGATCAGGATCCCGGAAATGATGAAATCGGCCCGGGTAAAGGAGGCCGAGTTTATTGTGGAGCTTTCTGCCAAGGAATTTTTTGTCAAGGACCAGGAGGAGTATGATTCGAACCGCGATTTTATGCGTGGATCGCGGGTGGCCCCCAGTGCGAATCCCAATTCCTATCCGATGACCGACGAGCAGAAATATCCATCGGAGATAGAGATCAGCATCAACGGGAATGAAGTGATGACCACCCTGCTGGAGGATGATCCGGCGGACCACCGGGGGGTGCTGTCATGGCACCATCAGCTGCAGGACCGCAGGCTGAGGGAGGCAGGATCTTACGGGTACCTGGTGAGGGTGCCGATCGGCAAAAGACTTCTTGGGGAGATCATAGAAGAGGGCGGTATGCAGATCACTTTCAGAACAAAAGGGGAAGGAGGCATTGCCGTATATGGAAAAGAATTCGGCAGGTACCCTCTGGATCCGACGCTGGTGATCAGGTAGGAAATCTTTATTACAAAGATCATGTTTTCGATTCGTGAATTATATATGCAATGAATTGCACAATTGCATTCTAATTGCAATTGTGCAGGGATAGTGCAACTACTGAATTCAGACAAAAATGTTCAAAACCAAAAGAACTTAACCGGCATTAAAAATTCAGGCATAATGTAAAATAAAATTTACAAAAAGTATTTAACGTTATGGTGAAAAAGAAACAGATGCTTCTACCAAAAACAAGGAGGATACTTACTGATCTTGGAGAGAATATCAGATTGGCCCGGCTTCGCAGGAAATTAAGCCAAGAACAAGTTTCAAAAAGGGCCAATATAAGCAGACTCACACTTGTTGCAATTGAGAAAGGTCCGCCCTCTGTGAGTATGGGTTTTTATTTACTGGTATTAAAAGTGCTTGGGTTAGAAGAGGATTTTTTATTGTTGGCAAAAGATGACGAGTTGGGGAGGAAATTACAGGATGCAAGAATAACCAGGAATGAAAGAGCTCCTAAAAGAACGGAATTTCGCGATCTGAGCAGGAAGTAAAGGCAATTGCCTTTCAGCGGGCGGAGAACTGATTTTGATCATTATCACAAGAATATTGAAATAAAAGAAAATACCTTCATGAGTAAAAATTACATTATCAGTGGATATCATATCACCAGTGATCCTGACTTTCTTGATGACCAAAATGCTCTAAGTCCGGAATTAAAAGGAAAGATTCAAAGGTATCATCGACTTGCGCTTGAGGGAGAAAAATCAAGTGTTAGCATCATTTTGGATGCTATTGAAAAATATCCTGACAATCCTCAAATTAAGAATTATTTGTCGGTGCTTTACAATAAATTGGGTGATAGTGAAAAAGCGTATGAGACTAACCACTGGATTGTTTCCAAGCATCCCGATTATTTGTTTGGGAAATTAAATCTTGCCAATGAGCATTATTTGAAGGGTGAGTTTATCAAAATGGCTGAAATTCTTGGTAAGGAGATGGACTTAAAAGCTTTATACCCTCATCGGGACACATTTCACATCAATGAAGTAACATCCTACATAAGAAGTACAATTTTGTATTTTACCGGAATTGGAGATTTAGACGAGGCGGAACTGCGCTGTGATATGCTGAAAGATATTGCTCCAGACTCCCTTGACACAGAATTTTCGACACAGCACCTCCTGCTAAAAAGATTGGAGCATGGAAAAGAACAATTTAAAAAGGAGCAAAAGGAACGAATCCCGATAGTTACAAAAAAACAGGAAGCTACCAGCAAAGTGACCATTCCCGAGTTTATGAATCCGGAAATCATTTGGCTTTATGAGTATGGACTCCACATTGATAAGGATAAACTTTCAACCTTACTTCATCTGCCCAAAGAATCATTGATTAGCGATCTTGAACTCGTCCTTCAGGATAGCATCGACCGCTTTTCCTATTTTAAAGATCTCACTGAAAAAAAAGGGTGGAATGAAGAGATAATGAATTTTGTTGTTCATGCTGTTTCTCTATTGGGCGAAATTGAAGCATCAAAGAGCCTCAATAGCCTGTTTAATATCCTAAACCAGTCGGAGGAATATATTGACCTTTATCTGTATGATTTTGTAACAATTGTGCTTTGGGAACCCTTGTTCAAAATGGCCCGGAATGAGCTCGAAACTTGTAAGCAATTTATGATGAAATCAGGGATCGATACATATGTTAAAACTGCGGTGTCTGATATGATGCAGCAACTGGTCCATAATTATCCTGAACGGCGAAATGAGATCGTGAACTGGTTCAAAGATATTATCCATTTCTATCTTAATAGAACGCTTGATGATAATGTATTAGACAGTGACCTGATTGGCCTTATGGTTTGCGATATAATTGATATTGAAGCAAAAGAGCTCCTGCCTGACATTGAGATGCTATTTGAGAAACAAATTGTTTCGAAGGGTATTTGCGGCTCATTGGATTCTGTAAGGGAAGCTTTCCACAATCCTACAGAATACTCCAAGAAGAGAGAAATTCTTTCAATATCAGAACGTTATGATGAGATAACATCAACCTGGGCAGGATATATTGAAGATGAGAAAAAAGGTATCTCTGTCAACTCAGATTTTGACCATATGGGTAATTTTGAATTCACAAAACCATATGTACGGACAGAACTTAAAATCGGCAGAAATGATCCTTGTCCCTGCGGAAGTGGGAAGAAATACAAAAATTGTTGCCTAAACGGATGACAAATTCCTTTATCGAAAAATAGCATTGTGCTACACTGGAGTTGCACTGTAAACGGAAAATAACAATGCTCTAAAATCGGAAAGTAACGATGTATTGTTTTTGGAAAACAATGATGTAGCATTTTCGGAAAATAAGGTGCCGTTTTTTACCCATAGGTGGGTACGGTTGTAACCCTCGTTAAAAACAGTCAGAGCAAACGTGTGTTCTTACACCAACGAGCATTCCATAACTATCGCCTCCAGCAATAATCGCTTTGTATTTACATTTTGAACAGATATATTCGTTTTTTTTCCATTCAGAAAATATTGTTGAATTATAAAGCTAAACAATTTATAATATGCACGTTACAAATATTAAACACTTTCTAAAAGAGCCTGGTGATATATCCCAAGACATGCCAAAAGAGGCAAGGGAACCGGCATCATTGTAAGATCCCTGATCGTCTAATGATAGTAGAAAGTATATTCAAAAAGTTGCTAATTCAGATAGAAACAATTAAATTTACATTGTTATGGATAGGCAAATATTAAAAGAAGTACTATTAGATCAGAGATCTTTAAGTCTAAAACCAGATGATGTATTGCGTCATCTGTCATCTGTAGAAGATGGTGAAGTTGTCGTATTATCAGGAGTTCGGCGATGTGGGAAATCAACATTGTTACAGGAAATCAGATCAAAACAGAACGAATCGGATTATTTCTTCAATTTTGATGATGAACGAGTATTGAAATTTACTGTTAACGATTTTCAAATTCTTACAGAATTGTTCATTGAGCTTTATGGTACGCAAAACACCTACTATTTTGACGAGATACAAAATATTGAAGGGTGGGAACGTTACATAAGGCGACTCAGGGATTATGGCAACAAGGTTTTTGTTACCGGTTCAAATGCTTCGATGTTAAGCCGGAAATTAGGGACTCACTTAACCGGCAGGTACATAAGAAAAGAATTATTCCCTTTTTCTTTTAAAGAATTTCTAAGATTTAAAGATGTGGATTATCCGGAAGCAGGATTATTGTCAACAAATGAAAAGGCCTTATTAAAGGGGCAGTTCAATTCATACTTTGAATCGGGAGGATTTCCGGACTATTTAAAGTCAGGTAATAAGGAATATCTCAAGTCACTCTATGAAAGTGTTTTGTATCGGGATGTGATGGTTCGAAATAACCTGACAAATGAAAAAGAATTGCTGGAACTGGTTTATTATATTTCCAGCAATGTAGGTAAACTCATGTCGTATAATGGTTTGGCAAAGGTGGTTGGAGTAAAAAATGCAACCACAATAAGCAATTATATTGCGTTCCTGCAAGATAGTTATTTGGTTTTTATGGTAAATAAATATGATGTGTCTCTGAAGAAACAAATTCAAAATGCAAAAAAGGGATATCTTATAGATTTGGGTTTGCTTCGAACGCTTGCTTTTCATCATACAGAGGACAATGGTCGTTTGTTGGAAAATCTGGTTTTTCTTGAACTTAAAAGGAAAGGGAAAGAGATTTATTACCACAATCGAAAAAAGGAGTGTGATTTTGTAATTAAGGAAAAATCAAAAATAGTAGAAGCAATACAAGTTTCCTGGAGTATTGAAGTTGAATCAACTTACAATAGGGAAATGGCCGGACTGTTGGATGCCGTAAATTCTTATGGATTGAAAGAAGGATTAATTCTTACCGAATCAATGGAACGTGAATTTGAAGTTGAGGGTGTGAGAATTGGGATAAAACCTGTGTGGAAGTGGATGCTGGAATAAAGTGCCTCTTAACTAACAGATAGACAGTAACTATATTGATTTACAGCGGACTCGAAGGATGTTAATTGGTTGCTAAAGATGGTTGTGAATAGAGCAAACAAAAGACAATCAACCCATTATCGTGCCGAATATTCAGAGTCATAATATCTTGCTTTTTGATTTAATGATCAGTATATTTACATGATCATTGGAAATGATCAATAAAAAATTATGATCATGAAAGACAGATATATATATGATGCTGTAAATAATTTCGGCCAGTTATCAGGCATCCGGAATGAGATGTCAATTGTAAGAAATAAAGGAGATTATCAGCTTACAATTGGACAAGTGGATTACAGGGTTGCAGCCTGGAGAGAGATAAGGGTTTCCAGTAAAGGGATTGTATTACAACAGGTAAAAGAGCTTGAAAGACATATTGATCAGCCAATAATTATTGTATCTAATTATATTGCCCTTGAAGTGGCTGACGAGTTCAAACAAAATGGTATCAACTATCTGGATGGATCTGGGAATTCTTATATAAGGAATGCAGAGCTTCTGGTATATATTTCAGGACAAAAGACACTTAATCCTGCACTTACTAAGCAGACGAGAGCATTCAGGGAGTCGGGAATAAGACTAATATTTATGTTGTTGTGTAATCCTGAAATTATCCATTTACCTAATAGGCGCTTATCAGAATTATCGGGAATTTCAGTAGGTTCCGTAAGCAATGTTTTAACAGAGTTAGAAAGCTTGAATTTTGTGCTGAAGGTGGGAGGCGGAAGACGTTTAAAGAACCTTAAATTATTGCTTGACAGATGGATTATCTCATATTTTGATGTATTGCGACCTCGTCTGGCCATTAAAAGGATGGACTTTGAGTTTGCAGGTGATTATAATAGCTGGCAGAACCTACCAATAAAGAATTCGAAGGGTAGAGTACTTTGGGGAGGAGAGGCCGCTGCAGCAATAAAAACAATGAATCTAAATCCTAAAAACTTCACGTTATATACAGACCAGAATTGGAAGGAATTTGCAAGAAACCTTAGGCTGATTCCAAATGAATCCGGAAATTTAGAGATATTGGAAATTTTCTGGGATGAGGGTTATATAGATACGCTGCCAGGAGTGGTTCCGGAACTATTAATCTACGCTGATCTGGTAGGTAGTGGAGTTGAACGAAATATTCAGATTGCAAATGAGATATTAGCAAATGACTTACAATATATCAAGTGATAAGTTTCACCATCCACATCTGAAATCCTTACTAGACTTTTTATCAGATTATTTCCAGAACGAAGGCCTCAGTTTCTATGTTATAGGAGCTACAGCGAGGGATATTATTATGGCTTTGCACGGAGAGAGAAGCGGTAGAGCTACCCTGGATCTTGATATTGCAATTGCATTGTCATCATGAAAAAGGTTTGAAAAAGTTCAGGTAAAACTTTTACAGCATCCGGATATTCAGAAGGATCATAATCAGGTACAACGCTTTCTGTACAAGAAGATACTTAAATTCGAATTTGTTCCATTTGGAAAGATTAAGCAAAAAGATGATAAAGTTTATTGGCCCCCGGATGAAACAGTTGCAATGTCTGTTCTGGGTTTTGAAGAGACGAAAGACGACACCCTTGTTGTGAAAATAGATAAGGAATTTGAAATTGAGGTTGCTTCATTGCGGGGAATATTTCTACTTAAATTAATTGCATGGAGGGATCGAAATCAACTGCTTAGCAGGGATGCAGATGACATAGCCTTTATCCTTGAGAATTACCTTGCAATAAACCAGGAACGAGCTGCAAAAGATCACTACGAAGAGATTTATTCAAACTCTGATTTTAATATCAAATCAGCAGGATCCAGGCTACTGGGGATGGATGTTTCAGGGTTAATTCCTAAAAGATCAAATGTTTATCGTAAAATCGAGGAATTATTGGATATAGAAATCTCCAGTGCAGAAGAAAGTAGACTGATAAACCAGATTCTGGAAACAAATAAAAGCTTTTCTTATGAGGAGGTTTTAGCGTGTTTGGAAGGTTTTAGAGCGGGGTTAAGTGGTGCCAGGGAATAGTATATCTCCAATTATATACAATAAAGCCTGCAAATCAATGACTTACAGGCTTAAATAGTAGTCCGTAGGGGAATCGAACCCCTGTTACCAGGATGAAAACCTGGCGTCCTAACCCCTAGACGAACGGACCAAAATTCAAATCGCGAAGATTTGGAGTGCAAAAATAGATGGTTTTTTGAAAATTACAAAAGATTTTAATTTTTTGACTTGCTATTTATGGAGTTACTGCATTGCAAAGCTCCACAAACATGAATAGTATTCACTTCTGTGATTTTCATTTCTTTTTTCTTGAAAAAAAAGAAACGAAACAAAGAAAAATTCAAGAACGATTAAAACGGGATCAGCGGGCAGTTGAGTTTTAGGAATACTTCGCCGTTTCAATCGATAGTACTATATGCAACCCAGGGCCAGCTCAATCGTTCAGGCCAGCCCGTGAATTCCACTGACGCGGAATCTGGCTGAATCGCGTTTTCAAGGAGAATTGTGAAGAATGAAAAATATGATTAAGGATCTATAGAATAACAGAAGAACGTGTTGGTGGTTCGGCAGAGATTCCTCCACTGATTCGCTGTTGTGAACCAAAGCGTGCGGGGCCAAAAAAGTAACAATAGAATGAATGATACAATTATTCTGTACTTTTATAAGTGGCGAAATCAATAAATTCAAATAAATACTATCCATTGTAAAAACACCATATTTGGTGTCTCAAATAATTGCAAAAAAATATAAAACAATGAAAAAAACAACTTCCACACTTCTGATCCTGCTACTGATGTCCCTCAGTGGATACACCCAACAGGAAGTTATCAATGAGAAAAAAATATATAAAAAGGTAATGGGAATTGACCTCCATGCAGATATGTTCTATACAGAAGAGGTAATGAAGAGGCAGAACAATCCCGCTATCGCTTTTTTCCATGGGGGCGGATGGGTTTCAGGCAGTCCGTCGGAGTTTTACAATGCCGCCCGGCGCTACGCGCAGAAAAGTTTCGTGACATTCTCTTTCCAGTACCGCCTGTCGCGGACAGAGGATGGGTCCATGCCGCATCCGGAGATCACACCGGTGGAGTGTACAAAGGATGCACGCAGTGCCTTGCGCTGGTTAAAGGAACATGCTGATGAACTGCATATCGACCCGGATAGGATCGTGGCCTCGGGACAGTCGGCAGGCGGACAACTGGCCATTGCCACTGCGATCATGGATGACATAAATGAAGCATCTGATAACCTGGAAACCGATCCTACCCCGGTCGCACTGCTCCTGTTTTCAAGCAACCTGAACACCGTTGAGCCCTGGCTCGATTACCTGATGGGGGAAAGAAGGAGCGAAATATGGTCCATTTCTCCTTACCACAACCTGAAAGCAGGCATGCCGCCGGCCATCGAGTTCCACGGAACAAAGGATCCGCAGGTGCCCTATTATATTGTGGAATTCTATATGCAGAAAACCAGGCAGCTTGGAAACCATTTCGAACAGGTACGCTTTGAGGGTACCGGGCATTACCTGGCCGAAGGGAATGAGAAGTATGCGACGTATTTTGATGAAGACATTCTTGAAAAAGCAGATGCGTTTCTTCGAAAATTGGGAGTTATGAAGAAATAGCCGGTGAGACGGTGGGAACAGTGAGACGGTGAGACAGTAAATGATCAACGGAATCAGCTAAATAGTATCTGATATACCGCAACACCGCAATACAACAACCAGCAATCCCGACATTCGCTATCGCTCGTCGGGACTAACCTCCCGCTGGTCGGTTAGCCAGTAACAAAATCAGTTCGGCGGTTCGACAGTTAGTCAGTATTTAATCAACGGACATAGCGTAATAGTATCTGATATACCGCAACACTGCAACACCGCAACACCGCAACACAATTAAGGCCAGTAACCAGCACCCAGTAAACCAGTAACCAGCAACCAGCAACCAGTAACCAGCAACAAAATCAATTCGACAGTTCGACAGTAAATGATCAACGGAGTTGGCTGTATAGCATTTAAGATACCGCAACACTGCAACACCGCAACACCGCAACACCGCAACACAATTAAGGCCAGAAGCCAAGAGCCAAGGGTCTAACCAGCAACTAGTTAAACCAGCAACCAGTTAACCAGCAACCAGTTAACCAGTTACAGGTCGAACTTTATCCCCTGCGCCAGGGGCAGGTCGGCACTGTAATTGATCGTGTTGGTTTGCCTGCGCATATATGCCTTCCATGCATCCGAACCGGATTCACGGCCTCCGCCAGTATCCTTTTCACCACCAAAAGCGCCTCCGATCTCAGCCCCAGACGTTCCGATATTTACATTGGCGATCCCGCAATCGGACCCAACCCCGGAAAGAAAAATCTCGGCCTCACGGACATTCAGTGTGAATATCGCAGATGACAGTCCCTGTGGCACGTTGTTATTGATTGCAATGGCGTTTTCCACGGAACCCTTATACTTCAGCAAATAGAGCAAAGGGGCAAAGGTCTCCTCCTGAACAATCTCCATGTGATTTTCAGCTTCAGCGATGGCCGGCATCACAAAGTTACCTGACTCAAAACCTTTTTCCTCAAGAAGTTGTCCTCCGAAAATGATCTTTCCGCCAGACTTTTTTACCATTTCCTGTGCATCCAGGAATTCACTGACAGCTGTTTGGTCGATCATGGGACCTACCAAAAAATTTTCATCCAGGGGATTGCCGATCCGGCCCTCCAGTTGTTTGTATGCATTGACCAGCCTGCTCTTCACCTCTTCATAAACCTCTTCGTGGATAATCACCCTTCTCGTTGATGTGCAACGTTGTCCTGTTGTGCCAACTGCTCCGAAAACAATGGCCGGTATGGCCAAATCCAGGTCAGATGCATTGGTAACAACAACTGCATTGTTGCCTCCCAGTTCCATAATGGTGTTCCCGAGCCGTTTCCCGACAATACCGGAAACCCTTTTACCCACGGCCGTTGATCCCGTAACGGAGATAAGGGGGATTCTTTTGTCCGCCGCAAAATTATCTCCCATCACAGAGGATTTCGCAACCACCAGGTTAAACACCCCTTCCGGTACCTGGTTTTTCTTCAATACATCGTGGATCACCTTCTGGCAGGCAATGGCAGTCAACGGGGTCTTTGAGCTTGGTTTCCAGATAACAACATCACCTGCCACCGCAGCGATCATGGTGTTCCATGCCCAGACTGCAACAGGAAAATTAAAAGCGGTAACAACACCCACGATCCCCAGTGGATGGTACTGGTCGTACATCCGGTGTTTGGGTCGCTCCGACTGCATTGTAAATCCATACAGTTGCCGGGATTGTCCCACGGCAAAATCACAGATATCGATCATCTCCTGCACCTCTCCAAGTCCTTCCTGGTAGATCTTTCCCATTTCAAGAGACACCAGGTATCCGAGTTCCTCTTTCCTGTCCCGCAGCGCCAGACCGATCTGTCTGACGATCTCTCCCCGTTTTGGAGCAGGTGCGGTTCTCCAGTATTCAAAAGCCTTTGAGGCGGTCTGTATGACCTTTTCAAGGTCTTCCGCAGATCCATTACTCACGCTGGCAATGGGTTTGCCATGGATGGGTGACTCAGAAACTGTAATATCTCCTTTGGTATCAAACCATTGTGTACCGGTACAAACACCGCTGTTGTTCTCCTTTATTCCAAGTTTCTCAAGCACCCGGTTTGTTTTTTCAGTGTATTTTTTATCCATGATCATTGAATTTTTAATCAGGTAACAAATTTATAAATGTAGTCATGGAGAAAAGATATTAAACAACATGTTTGCTGAACAACAAACCGGCAGATTTAGAATTCAATTGGACACCAAAATTCTCCTTTGATTTCACTGAATCCTGGGCTGGGTGGTCAGTTCAATACATCAGCAAATGATAAATCCAAAAAAAATGGGGATACTCTTTACGTAATATATAAACCGCGGAGTGCCTCCGGCGGAGGCGGTACA
>JAIPBT010000065.1 GCA_021738565.1 Bacteroidales bacterium | reverse complement strand
CCGACCAACGGGAGGTTAGTCCCGACGAGCGTTAGCGAATGTCGGGATTGCTGGCTTTGTCCGCCGAAGCCTTTGGCGAAGGTGGGCTTCGCCCACCGTTCCCGATAGCTATCGGGATGGCGTAGGTGGGTTGCTGGTTGCTGGTTACTGGTTTGCTGGTTGCTGGTTTGAGACCTCACTGGCTTTTAGCCCCTGGCCCCTGGCTTCTGGCTATCGATCCCCCCCCCCCTTCACCCACCGGGGGAAGGGCCGGGGTTGGGGGTGGAAAAGTCAAAACCGACGAACTGTCGAACCGCCGAACCGTCGAACTGTCGAACCGTCGTACAGTCGTACAATCGGTCAGGCGCTTCCCGTTGCCCTGAACCCACCTGCGATCTTCATGGGCTTGGGGTTGATGCACATTACCGGAAGGTTGTATTTGTTGGCAATCACATATTGTTCCGGTGCACCGAAAATATAATCCGTCCACTTGATGTTTCTGGTGGCCATGATCAGGATCATATCAAAATTGTTGCCGTTGGCATATTCAACCACCTCTTCCTTAAAACTTTTATTTCCCTGCGATGCTTTGATATCATATTCTATATCACGCGTCTTCAAATAATTCTCAATGTATTTAATATTGGAAGCGAGTTTCCTTTTGAATCCTTTGTCCCTCGGATGCGACTTGAAAATTGTCACCTTGAATTCAAAGCGCGTGGAAAGGTGAAATATCCAGCTTGCTTTTTCTTTGTTTTCCTTCTTAAAATCAATGGGCAATAGGATCTGGTCGAGTTTCTCTTTTTTTGGTGGTCCCTGTACGATAAGGAATGGAATTCGTGAAGAAACAACAACCTTTACGGCCCGGCTTCCCAAAAGTTTTTGTGCCCCCTTCAGACCATGGGTTCCCATGATGATCATTTCGGCATTGTAATTGGTTGCCACTTCACCTATCGTTGTAAATATTGATCCGGCCTTAACGATGCAATGTGGCCGTTTCCCAAATTCCTTTGAAAGTATTGCCGCAGTATTCTGTAACTCTTTTTCCTTTTCAGGGATATATTTCTCTTCATGTACAATATGAAGCAATGCAATACCACAATCCAGTGTCTTTGAAAAATTTATTGCATGGTGAAATGCATTACGCGCCACATCCGAGAAATCCCAGGGCACGATGATTGGTTTGCTTATCTTTTCCATTGAAAGTGGTTTTAATTAACAATGCATGCGTAATTCAAATAATTACGTATTTTTGATTAATAACGAGTCGCTTTTTCTGGTATATCAGGTTTACAAGTTATGAATTTATTTTTCAAGTCATACAAATTTTACATATTTTTTTTCCTGGTATATTCTTTTAAACCCCTTGTATTATATGGGATTACTCCTGATAAGGAAATCTCACTCACTCCTGAAATAATTCGTTTTGAAATTCCCGTTGAATTCAATAAAACACCCAATGTATCCTTTTGCAGAACAGATGAAGGAATCAATTTCATTGGAAAACACAACGGTATCCTGGTGGTTGACGATGATAAGGTTCTCTGTCATCCCATGGACCACCCGGTTGGTCTGACACGATTAAAAAACAACAGGATTGTCTACCTGACCGACAGCGATTTCGGATATGTGAACTACCATCCTTTAAGGGGCATTTCCCTGTCTTCTCTTATTAATGAAATCTCCGTACTGCACCAGAATTTTATCCCAAACAATGTCGTTTCAATTGATAATACAGCATTCCTTGCCACTTCCGAAGGTGTTTTTACGATCACAAGGAATTCGGTAAATCGTTATTTTTTTAATCTCTGTGCCTGCGCACTATTTAACTCCGGCAAGAATATTTATCTACAGGTTGCATCCAAGGGTATTTTCCTCTGGGACAACTATGATTTTACACTGGTAATACCGGAAGATGCTCTGGGCAATGAACCCATAAATTCCATCACAGACTGGCAAGATGGAATTCTCATTTCTTCGGATAATCAAATCCTCTTTTTCCAGCATGATCCGGATATTGCTGAATACAAAAAAATGAATACCAACGGCATCTATCCCGGAATAAAAAAAGTTTGGAAAATAAGTGGTGAATATTGTCTTTGCCAGGGCAATGATGATCAATTGTATTTCTGTAGCTCCAATAAGGCATCCTATAAAATATTTTCCCATTCCGGCATCATCCCAAAAGGTGATCTTAAGTCAGTTTTTGTAGATAGCTTCAATGACCTTTGGCTGCTGTTCGATTTTAACATTTTGAAAATAGAATTTCCGTCTTCGGCCAACACCCTGGATCTTTCACAACATATTACCGGGACCATTTTGTCGGTAAGCATAAATGATCAGGCAATTTACCTGGGAACCAATGAGGGTTTGTATTACATGGATCCTTTCAACGACGAAAAATTCAGGATCAAAAAAATATCCAATTTCTTCAGGGAATATATTCATCTTCTGACATCAAAGGGAGACCATTTTTTCGGAGCAGGAAACAAGGCGATATACAGGATCGTTGATGATCAACTTTTCAAAATAGATGATGGTGATTTCTCCTCGTTATACGCGTTAAGTGAATCACGGCTTGTTGCCTGTAATGATTCCGGATTGGTCCTCTATTCCAGGGAAAACGGACAATGGTCAGCAAAAGCCATCGACAGGTCTGTAAACCAAGTCAACGCTGCAGTAAATTACATGAAGAAATTATGGCTCCTCACTCAAAATGAAAGTGTCTTTTCATTTGATACTTCAGGGCAGTACATGGTAATTTCATTAAAACCCATACCCGGTTCAGATGTATCAAAGCTTATACATTACGAGGATCTGCTTTATATTCTCAGCAAAAACCAGGTCCTTAAATTTGACCCGGGAAACAATACATTCAACATTCAGGATGATGTTTTATTCAAAAAAGAATTGTTGTCCTATGAATTACTGAACAGCGGGAATAACCTGTGGGCGGCAAAAAAAGACATTCATGGTTGCTTCTCACTATGGAAATTTGAAGACCATGTGCTGGATGCTCCTTTTTATGAAATTTCTGCGGCAAAAAGATTCGGTCAGTTGATCGATATTGATGAGACGAATGAATATATCTGGATTACCGGAAACAGGAAAATGATCAGGCTGAATAAGCAGGTTCCTTCTGCCGGCTCCGGTAAACTGCTCAGGTTCCGGTCGGTTAAACTGATTGACAGCCCGGGAACCGAAATTACAAATGGCCAGCAATTGCCCTACCGGAGCAACAACATTACCATTCACCTGGCCGATGTTCGCCATCAGACAAATCCCTATCCCTATTACAGGTACAAAATCACTCATTACCAGGACGAATGGTCCGATTGGAGCAGGAACAAGACACTTTTATTCAATGACCTGTGGGAAAGAGACTATGTTTTTGAAGCACAATCTGTTTCGGCTTTCGGAATTCTTTCTGAACCAATAAAAATTAGTTTTACAATTCTACCTCCTTTCTATCGCAGGTGGTATGCATATCTTTTCTATTCAATATTCTTACTCGCAACAGCTTTCTTTGTTTACAAATGGCGACTTCTCCAGATAAAGAAAGTGCAATTCAAACTGGAGCAACGGATCAAACTAAGACTTGAAGCCATACTCCTGGAAAAAGCCAAATCAGACAAGCTTGTGGCAGATCTTTTCCCCAAAGGAACCGCGGAAGAACTTAAAAGCAGTGGAAAAGCAAAATCCAAAAAATTTGAGATGGTTTCAGTGCTGTTTAGTGACATCCAGGGATTTACAAGAATAGCGGAAGAGATGAACCCCGAGGTGCTGATCGATGAGCTTGATAAATTCTTCTTTCATTTCGATTCCGTTGTAGAAAAATACAACATTGAAAAGATCAAGACCATTGGTGATGCATACATGGCAGCCGGTGGGATACCTGTGAAAAACAGCTCAAATCCGGTGGAAGTTGTACTTGCTGGACTTGAAATGCAGGATTACATGCAGGAACTGAAAAAAACCAAATCGGATATCTGGGACCTCAGGATCGGCATCCATACCGGGCCTGTTATTTCCGGGGTCGTTGGACATAAGAAATTATCCTACGACATCTGGGGTGATACTGTCAATACTGCTTCCCGAATGGAATCATCAGGAGAGGGAGGCAAAGTCAATATTTCAGGAACCACATACAACCTTGTCAAAGATTACTTCATTTGCAAGTACAGGGGGAAGCTTCCCGTGAAATACAAGGGCAATATCGACATGTATTTTGTAACAGGACTGCGACCTGAACTGGCGGTTGACCTTCACGGTATCCCGAACAAGCGTTTCTTCACAAAACTTCAGATGTTAAGGTTAATTGACCTGCAGGAAATGGTATTTGAGAAGATCTATGGGGAAAAAGAGCTCAATCTTCATTTCCACAAAAAAGAATTTATTCTCAAAATGGTGAATCAGGCAGAATTACTGGGGAGGTCAGAAAACATTCAGGAAGAGGATCTTTTGATTGTGCAGACTGCTGCCATGCTGCTTTTTTCTGGTATAACTGAAAATTACAACAATTTTGAGAACCAGTCTGTCATTTACGCAAGAGAGCTTCTTCCGGAATACAATTACACTGAAAAACAGGTTGAAAGGGTATGCAACCTAATCCTGTCGACAAAAACGCCAAATGAACCACAGAACATCCTGGAAAAAATTCTGATCGATTCAAAAATGGAATTCCTCGGCAGGGCCGATTACATTACCCAGGTGAAGTTGCTGTACCTGGAACTGAAAAATGTAAATAAAGATTTCTCCAGGGAGAAACTTATCAAACAGCAAAAGCAGTTATTGCATGATTTCAGTTTTCATACCATGGCCGCCCAGCGCCTTCGTGAGGTCAATGCAGAGGACCAGTTAGTGAACCTTTCCACCTGGAAATAGTTTGTAAAACATCTTTCTAAACATCTTTTCCCAATTGCTCTTCAGTTTGCTTATTATTAAATTTGGAGCTTGATCATGAATTAATTCAAGCAGGTAAATTATATATACAATGAAAATGGACTGGAAAAATTTAGGATTCGGTATTACAAAAACAGATTATAATGTAAGGTGCTGGTACAGGGATGGCAAATGGGGAGAACTGGAGGTCTCATCATCACAGGAGATCAGCATCCACATGGGGGCTACCTGTCTGCATTACGGCCAGGAATCATTCGAGGGATTAAAAGCTTACCGGGGAAAGGACAACCGGATCAGGTTGTTTCGCTATGATGAAAATGCAAAAAGAATGGCACGGTCCGCCAAGGGAATCATGCTTGCTGAAGTTCCGAAACCGCTCTTCCAGGAAGCCATAAGAAAAGCGGTGAAGCTCAACGAAAAATATGTGCCTCCCCATGGGCTCGGGGCATCCCTTTACATCCGGCCACTGCTGATCGGAACGGGTCCGGAAGTCGGTGTCAAACCTTCCAAAGAGTACCTGTTCATGGTTTTTGTTATGCCCGTAGGGCCTTACTTTAAGGAAGGTTTCAAACCGGTCGATATTATGATTACCCGTGATCACGACAGGGCCGCGCCCTTGGGTACAGGTCACCTCAAGGTGGGAGGAAATTATGCTGCCAGTCTCACCTCCGTGGCAAAAGCGCATAAGAATGGTTATGCAACAGCATTGTATCTCGATGCAAAGGAGAAGAGATACATCGATGAATGTGGTCCTGCAAACTTTTTTGGAATTAAGAACAATACTTACATTACCCCCGATTCCCAGTCCATCTTGCCATCCATTACCAATATGAGCCTACAGGAAATTGCCATAAGCATGGGTATGAAAGTTGAAAAAAGAGCTGTTCCACTGGCAGAGCTGAATGAATTTGAAGAAACAGGCGCCTGCGGTACCGCAGCAGTGATCACTCCCATAAAAAAGATCTATGATCCCGATGAGAACAGGACCTACACGTTCGGAGACGGAAAAGATCCCGGACCTGTAACAACAAAGTTGTATGAAGAATTGGTAGGTATCCAATACGGGGACAGGGAAGATAAGTATGGGTGGATAACGGTAATGGAATAGCCAGGGGCCAGGGCGAATTACGAATTACGAAGTCAGGGCCAGGGGCCAGGGTTTGGCACATATTTTTCTATCTTTAGGCCATCAAATTGGATCCCATGAGTGCAAAAAATGACAAAAAAATCAGTCGCCGCAGGCTCCGGAGTTCATACATCACCAGCGTGATAAGCATTTCACTGGTGTTGTTTCTGCTTGGGATAATGGGATTGCTCATCATTAACGGCCGCATGATCAACCAGACGGTCAGGGAAAGCATCGGATTCAATGTGATCCTTAAGGAAAACATCAAGGATGCTGATATTTTTCAATTGCAGAAAATCCTTGATGCAAAGCCTTATACACTTTCCACACAATACATTACCAAGGAACAAGCGGCACTGGAGACTGAACAGCTGGTTGGAAGCGATTTTGTGGAGTTCCTTGGTTACAACCCCCTGCCTCCTTCCATCAGGCTCAGACTGAATGCAAGCTATACAAGACCTGATTCCGTGGTGTTCATAGAAGAAGAGATCATGAAGTATGACCAGGTGATAGATCTGGTATATAAAAAAACCCTGCTTTATGCCATCAATGAAAACATCAGGAAAATATCACTGGTGATCCTGGGATTCAGTGTTTTGCTTACATTGGTTGCAATCACATTGATAAACAATACAATACGACTATCAATATATTCCAAAAGATTCATTATCAATACCATGCAACTGGTAGGTGCCACCAGGGGATTTATTCGCCGGCCCTTCCTATATAAAAGTGTTGCGAACGGGCTGATAGGTTCCCTCATTGCAATGGGCCTTATCAGTGTATTGATCTACTTTACCTACGAGGAACTCGATGGGATCATCACATTCAGGGATGTTGAAATGATGAGCCTGCTGGGTATATCATTATTGGTCATCAGTATTGTTATTAACTGGATTTCTACTTTCTTTGCAGTCAATAAATACCTGAATATTAAAACCGATAATCTTTATTATTAGAATACCATGAGCAAAAAGAAAAGTGAACAGGCAAACTTTGCCCTGGGACCTGAAAACTACAAACTTCTGATCATAGGTTTTGTGATCATTGTTATCGGGTTTTTATTGATGCTGGGTGGAAAGACCGATGATCCTACTGTTTTCAATGAAGAAGAGATCTTTAGTTTTCGCCGGATCACCCTTGCCCCGATCGTTGTGCTGTTTGGTTTCGCTTTCGAGATATGGGCCATCATGAAGAAACCAAAATCTCCTGAAAACGAGCAATAAACAGATCCTTTCATGAGTATTGTTCAAGCAATCATCCTTGGGATCATCCAGGGACTAACCGAATTTTTGCCCGTAAGCAGCAGCGGGCACCTGGAGCTGGGCAAGGCCCTCCTGGATGTGGAACTGGAGGAAAACCTGGGTTTCACGGTAATGGTACACCTCGCAACTGTATTGAGCACGATTACGGTATTCCTCAAAGAAATTCGCGAACTGGTATCCGGATTCTTCAGGTTCCGCTGGAACAACGAGATGAAGTACGTCCTTAAAATTCTTCTTTCAGCAGTTCCAGTACTGTTTGCAGGTCTGTTCTTTGAAGAGGAGGTCGAGTCACTTTTCAGCGGTAACCTCATGATTGTGGGAGGGGCTTTACTGGTGACGGCAACGCTGCTGGCCGCTACCAGTTTCATCAAGGCCGGAGTATCGAAAAAAATTCCCTTCTCCGATGCCTTTATCATGGGAATAGCCCAGGCATTTGCAGTAATTCCCGGTCTTTCCAGGTCAGGTTCAACCATAGCAACCGGACTGCTGTTGAAGAACAAACGCGAAGATGTTGCCAGGTTCTCGTTTTTGATGGTACTTATCCCGATCATTGGTGCATCGCTGCTGAAAATCCTTGATTGGTCGGAATCAGGGGTCGCAGAAACAGGAGTGCTGCCCCTTGCTGCTGGTTTCATAGCTGCATATATCAGCGGCTTTCTTGCCTGCAAATGGATGATAAACATCGTTAAGAAAGGTCGGCTGATATGGTTTGCCCTGTATTGCGCTGTTGTAGGAATTCTATCGATAATCGTTTCATTCTGATGACCGAACAAACGCAGGCGGAATCTTATATTAACGGTAAAACACTTTTGATCGACAAAGAGTTGGACTGGACCTCCTTCGATGTAGTTAACAAAATTCGGGTGTCGCTGAGAAATGAGCTGGGCATCAAAAAGATCAAGGTTGGTCATGCAGGGACGCTTGATCCCCTGGCTACCGGACTGGTTATCATCTGCACAGGCAGGTCGACCAAAATGATATCGCAGTATACAGGGCTCGATAAGGAGTATGTCGCTACTGTCACCCTCGGGGCAACCACCCCTTCATTTGACCTGGAAACAGAAATAAATCAAAGATTGCCCTTCAAGCATCTAACCAAAGAGATGATCCGGGAGGAGCTGAAAGGGTTTCTCGGTACAATTGAACAGGTACCTCCCATTTTTTCAGCAAAGCAGATCGACGGTAAAAGGGCATATAACCTGGCCAGGCAGGGCGAAGATGTCAAAATGAGAAAGAATACCGTAACCATTCATGAGATTGAGATGATTGAATACGATCCCCCGGGACTGAAACTGAGGATCTGCTGCAGCAAGGGAACTTATATAAGATCGATCGCGGATGACCTGGGGAAAAAATTAAAATGCGGAGCACATCTCTCTTCCCTCAGAAGAACAAGAATCGGGGAGTTTCATGTAAATGATGCAGAAAAAATCAACGACTTTGTAAAAAAATTAAAACCTTTGTAACCTTTTTGTGTTTCTTACGTACAAGGTAGCTCATATTAAGCCAAAAATTATCACTTTATATAGATTTACTGAATATTTTCTGCATGATATTGACCTGATCAGAAAAGTGATCAGTTGTACCATGAAGATCAAAAGGGAATAAAAATTTATACCATATATGAAATTATCTCAATACAACTTCAACCTGCCCACAGATCTTATTGCAAAATATCCTTCAGACAACCGTGATGAATCCCGTATGATGGTCCTGCATAAAGAATCCGGAAAAATTGAACACCGGCATTTCAAGGACATCATTGATTATTTTCAAGACAAAGATGTCATGGTTTTCAACGATACAAAAGTATTTCCTGCAAGGTTATACGGAAACAAGGAAAAAACCGGGGCTGAGATTGAAGTATTCCTGCTCCGGGAATTGAACAAGGAGCAGCGGTTGTGGGACGTACTTGTGGATCCTGCCAGGAAGATCAGGATCGGGAACAAACTTTATTTCGGAGAGGATGATGTGCTGGTGGCAGAAGTGATCGACAATACTACCTCAAGGGGAAGGACACTGAGGTTCCTGTATGATGGCGACTATGATGACTTTAAGAAGACCCTGTTTGAGCTCGGTGAAACACCCCTGCCAAAATTCATCAACCGTCCGGTCGAACCCGAAGATAAGGAAAGGTTCCAGACCATTTATGCAAGGAATGAAGGAGCAGTTGCCGCCCCCACAGCGGGAATGCATTTCAGCAGGGAATTAATGAAAAGACTTGAGATCAAGGGCATTGAATTTGCATATGTCACACTGCATGTCGGACTGGGAAATTTCCGCACTGTGGACGTGGAGGATCTGACCAAACATAAAATGGATTCCGAGAGGATCATTATCAGCAGTGATGCAGTTAAAGCTGTAAATAATGCCAAGGAAAGGAGAAACAATGTGTGCGCGGTCGGCACTACCGTCATGCGTACACTTGAAAGCTCAGTATCCACCACAGGTTTTTTGAAAACTTACGATGGCTGGACCAACAAATTTATTTTTCCGCCTTACGAATTCAGTGTTCCAAACCAAATGATCTCCAATTTCCACCTGCCATATTCCACTCTGCTGATGATGGTTTCGGCATTCGCGGGATACGAACAGCTGATGGACGCATACAAGCTGGCAATAAAAGAAAAGTACAGGTTCGGGACCTATGGAGATGCCATGTTGATCATCTAACCAATTTCAAAGGTATGCCCCTTATTAATTCCATTATTTCCTGGTTCAATATTAAAAGACTTTATCAGATTGACCTGTTCAAGAAGTACCCTGATAATGTTCAGAAGGAAATGTTCAATAAACTTATTACCCAGGCAGCGAATACAGAATGGGGAGGGAAATACCATTACGATGACATAGAGACCATCAAACAGTTCCAGGCAAGGGTTCCCCTTCAAACCTATGAGGAAATTCTGCCGTATGTTGATCGACAGCGTTCCGGTGAACAGAACATCCTCTGGCCATCGGAAATAAAATGGTACGCGAAATCATCCGGTACCACCACCGAAAAAAGTAAATTCATACCTGTAAGTCCTGAAGCGCTGGAAGAATGTCATTTCCGCGGCGGAAAAGATGTCCTTGCCCTATACACCAATCAATTTCCCGATTCAATCGTTCTCAGGGGAAAATCACTCACACTCGGAGGAAGTCACCAGATCAACAATTACAGTACACAGTCATATTACGGCGATCTTTCCGCCATCCTTATTGAGAACCTTCCCTTCTGGGCCAATTTCATACGTACACCTACGGCTGATATTGCCCTCATACCTGATTTTGAAGAAAAAGTTGAAAAGATCACCAAGGTTGCTATCAAAGAGAATGTTACAAATATTGCCGGAGTTCCCTCATGGAACCTGGTATTACTGAAACGGATCATGGACGCTACGGGCAACGACAATTTGCTTGATATCTGGCCGAACCTTGAACTCTTTATTCATGGCGGCGTAAGTTTTGCTCCATACAGGGAACAATTCCAAAAATTAATTCCCTCCCCTACGATGAATTATATGGAAACCTATAATGCCTCCGAAGGATTCTTTGGTATCCAGGACGATCTTTCCGATAGTTCCATGCTCCTGATGCTCGACTACGGGGTTTTCTATGAATTCATTCCAATGGATAAATTCTACGATCCCAATCCGCCGGTCTATACCATCGAGGAGGTAGAAACAGGGATCAATTATGCCCTGGTGATCAGCACCAATGGCGGACTCTGGAGATACATCATCGGTGATACCATCGTCTTTACATCCCTGAGGCCGCATAAATTCAAATTTACCGGGAGAACAAAATATTTTATCAATGCTTTTGGTGAAGAGGTGATCCTTGAAAATGCAGAAAACGCCCTCATGAATGCATGCAGCCATACCCATGCTCTGATCGGTGACTATACGGCTGGTCCCGTTTATATGACAGAGGAATCGAAGGGTTCGCACGAATGGCTGATTGAGTTTGAAAAGGAGCCCGATGACCTGGAAAGATTCACTGAGGTACTGGACATGTCTCTTTGCTCAATAAATTCAGATTATGAAGCAAAACGCTTCAAGAACTCTACCCTTGTTAAACCTACTGTAAGATCCATTCCCAGGGGAACTTTTTACAAATGGTTCCAGGTAAAAGGAAAGGTAGGAGGTCAGAATAAAATGCCCAGGCTGTCCAACGACAGGAAATACATCGACGAAATCATGCAATTGATTTAATAAAAGTTTTTACATTAGTATTGAATACATAACAAACGATTATGCACATAGCTGTTGCCGGAAACATAGGTTCAGGGAAGACCACCCTGACCGGATTACTTGCAAAACATTACGGTTGGGAAGCACAATATGAAGATGTGGATGACAATCCATACCTGAACGATTTTTATGAAGATATGCAACGATGGTCGTTCAATCTTCAAATCTACTTTCTGAACAGCAGGTTCAGTCAGATAGTAAAGATCCGGCAAACCGGAAAACCCACGATCCAGGACAGGACCATTTATGAGGATGCATTTATCTTTGCACCCAACCTCCACAGCATGGGATTGATGACTACCCGGGATTTTGAAAATTACTTTGCCCTTTTCAACCTGATGAATTCCCTGATCGAGCCGCCTGACCTGTTGATCTACCTGCGCGCATCGATACCGACACTTGTGAACCAGATCCAGAACAGGGGCAGAAAATACGAGGACAACATACGGCTCGACTACCTGAAACACCTGAACGAGAGGTACGAAGCCTGGATCGAAACCTACAACCTTGGCAACCTGCTCATCATCGATGCAGACAATTATGATTTCCCTTCAAAACCGGAGGACCTCAGCAAGGTGATCGACAAAGTTAATGCCAATATCCACGGATTGTTCTGAGTTCCTTAACTTTCATCCTTTTTTTCGGCAGGACTGAAAACCAGGTCAACTATATTTGCCTTTTTGTATAGCTTCTTCATTGCTTTTTTGACATCCTTCGCTGTCACTGACCTTATTATATCCTCATAATTTTCAGGATCATCAGCATTGTACTGGTGGAGGTAATAATTGTAAAGGATATCCATCCAGTAACTGTTGTGTGCACGGTTTTCCTCCCTGTCTTTCAATAGGTTCTCCCTGGCCTTTGAGAGATCCTTCTCCATCGGTCCCTCTTTTACCAGGCTCTCAAGCTCCTCATAAACAAGTCCTTTCAGGTAATCTACTTTGTCCGGATCGGTATCGAACATGATAAACAACCGGGCCTTTTCATTCGGGAATTCACTCAGAGATGCACTGGAACTTACACCGTAGGTTCCTCCCTCCTCTTCCCTGATCGATTCCACAAACCGCAGGTCGAGTATACCGTTTATCAACCGCATCATTACGATATTTTCGGGAGTATAATCCATCTCATTGTTCAAAACCAGGATTGATGTTGACTTTGGAACGGTTAATTCCATTTCGATCTCCCTGGCTACTTTTCCTTCCGGTTCATTCACTTCACGATCGATCCAGTTTTCATCTCTTTCGGCATCGGGAATGTTTCCGATATACTTCTCAACGTAAGGCAGCAATTCCTCTTTCTGAATGTTTCCAACGAAGAAAAATGTAAAATCTGAAGCATCCCGGTACCTGTCGGTATACACCTTTTCAATCTTGTCCAGTGTAATATCATTTATGAATTCTGCATCCATGATCCTTGTCCTGGAATGGTGATCCGTCAGGATCAGGTTTAACGAATCCCCCATGATCTTCTGCGGGTTCTTATTCATATTCTCAACAAATGCAGCGTATCGACCAATGATCGCCCTGTGGGCCTGCTCATCAAACCTGGGTTCTGTAAATCTCAAATATATGAGCTGCATAAGCATCTCAAAGTCTTTTGGACTGGCATTGCCGCTCATGCCTTCAGACAATGCACTCAATTCAATATTCAGGCTTACGGTTTTACCAGTGAGCATTTTCTGCAGGGTGGTCTGGTCGTATTCCCCCACTCCGTAAAATGGAACCAGGCTCGAAAGCATATCCATTGAAGGGACATATGCAGCTTCAAACAACGAAGATCCGCCGGGACTGTAGGCCCTGAAGCTGATGTTGTCTTTTTCATAATCTGCAAACCTGTATACAACCCTTGCTCCATTGGAAAGGGTCCACTCCTCGGCATCCAGCTCTTCAAGCTTTCTCTCAGAAACAAGGTCTGCAGTAGCCAGCTCCTCACTTATCAATGAATTGCCAACCTCCTCATCTTCATAGGGTTCCACCTCCATCTCTCTGGAGGCCTGAACCACTGCCATTGCCTCATCCCTGTTAAGGTGGTTGATATCTTCACTTTCCGGACCCTGAATGACCATGACATTGTTCTTTTCTGAAAACCAATCCGGCAGCCTTTTGGTAAAATCATCCGGCGTGATGGAATTGAACAGCGCCTTCATTAACTGAAACTCGGTCTCTATATCCAGAAACGCCTGGTTCCGGAGAAAATGTGACTGGTATTCCCTGGCAAACTGATCATTGGTGATCTTATCACGCTCCTTTAACCTGTTTTCCATCCTGTTGAGGTAATATGCCTTTGCACGATCGAGTTCTCCCGGTGTAATACCATGCTGCCTGACACGTTCTGCTTCTTCAAGTATACTCGAAAGGGCAAGCTCTTCTTCGTTGGTTTTTGCCAGCGCCCCAATAACCGTAGCATCATAATTCCGGGTGAGAGATGTCCTTACTATGTTACCGGCAATAAAGGGAGGGTCTCCCTCTTGCAGCAGTTCGGAAATCCGCTGTGACATCACCCTGTTGAACAGGTCTTCGATATAGGACTCTCTTAATTGCAATGCATTTTCAATACCGGGATTTTCATTCAGCTTCCGAATATAAATACTGATGGTTGTCTGATCCGCTTCCTTATCGGTCACCATTCCATAGATTATCTCATCATTCTCCGGTATGGTAATGATCTCACGGGCCTGGGGATCTTCAACCGGCGGGATCCCTGAAAACAGGTCAACCACCTTCTCTTCCATCAGATCTGCATCAAAATCTCCAATGATTGCAACCGCCTGCAGGTCTGTTCTGTACCAGTCATGGTAAAAATCACGGATCTCATCGCATTTGAAATTTTTTATAACATCAATATCACCGATCACATCCCGCTCAGCATACTTTGAGTGATTGAAAATGTAAGGTAAAGATGCCCTGTACATTCTGAAGCTTGCAGTTCTCCTGGTACGCCATTCCTCTGTGATTACCCCGCGTTCTGCCTCTATCTCATCTTCGGTCAGCAACAGGTAATCTGACCAGTCATGTAAAACCAGCAAGCAAGTGTCCAGCAAACCGGGTCTGTCGGCAGGCACTTCGCTCAGGTTATACACGGTTTCTTCCTGAGAGGTAAATGCATTGATGTTCCTGCCAAATTTTACACCGTGTCTTTCCAGGGTGTTCAAAATCCCTTTTTCGGGGAAATGCTTCGTTCCGTTAAAAGCCATATGCTCCAGGTAATGGGCAAGACCATTCTGATTGTCATCTTCAAGAATGGCTCCAACATTCTGGATCATATAAAATGAAGCCCGGTTCTCAGGTTCCTTGTTGTGCTTGATATAGTAAGTAAGACCATTGTCCAGTTTCCCATACCTGACGGATGGATCCAATGGTAATTGTAAGTCCTGCGCTGTTTGGGCATTTGATTGGAAAAATGTAAGTGCAAGTGTCAATAAAATGAAGGAACGAAATAATATTTTCATGATGTTTTTATTTTTTGTTAAGGTAGATATTAATTAACGAAAAATGACCTGTAAATGTTATCTAACAGAGAATCGTTTACAATCAATATGGCAAGCGAAAAGCTGATCTTATTTTCATGCACTTAATGTATTATAAAAAATCCTGATGACATCCAATTCAGATGGTTTTACTTATTATTTCAAATTAAAAAATGTTACACTAATTATAAATTATCTTGTTTATAACTGAAGTTCTAATGGGATTTTAAAACCTTCCTGATTATTCTGGAATTGCCAACTGTACAACGCAGAAAATATATTCCAGGCGGGATTTCAAAAGTAGTTTGGGTTGTATTCCAAATAAAATAATCATTGTTGTCCGGTAAAACCGGATTTTAGTTATTTTTTTAATTTAACCATCTGATTTACAGATGTGATATTTTTACTTTTCAAAAGTAAGCCCCCTTTAATTCGGGGAATAATGAGTTTTTATAGCGTTCTTCCTT
>JAIPBT010000082.1 GCA_021738565.1 Bacteroidales bacterium | reverse complement strand
GCTGACGTGTCTGGTGCTGGTGGGAGTGCTTCCAGACGGCCGCAAAGAGGTCATTGCCCTCGAAGACGGCTACCGAGAGTCCAAGCTGTCCTGGGCGAGCGTGTTGAGAGATCTCAAGAAACGGGGTATGTCCGCTCCCTTGCTCGCTGTGGGCGATGGGAATCTGGGTTTTTGGGCTGCCCTCCGGGACGTCTATCCGGAAACCCAAAAACAGCGCTGCTGGAAACACAAACTGGCCAATGTACTGGACAAGCTCCCCAAGCGGCTGCAGCCCCAGGCGAAAGAGCTGCTGCGGGAGATCATGTACGCTCCTGACCGTGAGGGTGCAGAGGAAAAGATCACTGAATTTACGGAAGAGTATGGAGCACAGCATCCAAAAGCAGTGAAGACGCTAACGAAGGACCAGGACCGGATGCTCACCTTTTTTGACTTCCCGAAGGAACACTGGGTTCATTTGCGAACGACCAACCCCATCGAATCGGCTTTCTCAACGGTCAAGGCGCGAACCAGGGTGACCAAAGGGGCTGGGTCACGAAAGGCAGGTTTGGCTATGGCAAGCAAGCTGCTGCTGGCTGCGGAGAAACGCTGGCGAAGGATCAATGCCCCTCATCTGGTCGCGTTGGTTAAGGCCGGAGTTGAATTCCCGGATGGGAAAGCTGAAATGTTGCAGTTGGAGCCAGCAGAAGAAGATGTTTTTACGAATCCTCCATCGATATTTGCCGCTGAAGAAATGTTAATCCACAACATTTGACAATAACCCGTATATTGGGTAATTTGTGTTCCTCCTTTTGGCATTTCTGAGTTAGTTGTATACTTCTCAGTCTAGTAACTAGGGGAACGCTTTCACACTGTCACAGTTTACTTGATGCAACCCAGTTGCTTGCTATTTGAATCTAAGAACCATAAAGGGAAAAACAAAACTAACTATTTATCCTCTTATATCCATCCCAGGATTTTTGCTTTCTTATTGGAGTTTTTTACTATATCATAATTCTTACTCAATTCACGTGATTTCCTTCCAAATGCCTTCCTCTTTTTATCTTTCTTATATAGGAATTCTATGGCATCAACAATATCGCTCGATTTTTTTTCGCGGATCAATAAGCCATTATATTCACCTCTACAGATTTCAGGAATACCTGAAACACTTGTACTAATTATTGGTAAGCCATAACTAATGGCCTCCATTAATACAACTGGAATACCATCCATATCATTTGCCAATGTTATTGAGGGCAATATAAATGCATCTAAAGAATTATAGAAATCAGATTTCTGCTCACCTCTGACTTCACCGATATATTTGACATTTTTCTCTAAATTATTGTTTTTTATATACAAAAGAATTTTTTCTTTTAAAGGCCCATCTCCAGCTAAAATTAATTTAATATCGCTGTTTCTAAAATGTTTTATAGCCCTCAATAAATAAAATATTCCCTTCTTTTCTACAAACCAACTTAAAAAGCCTAGATTAAAAGTGCTTTCTTTTGTGTTCTTCTCCTGTTCAATAACCTCAGGTATGGAAACACCAAGTCTTGAAATTTTAATTTTCTTATAATTTAAATTGTCATAATTTGCTTTCACAAAATTTACATTAAACTCAGAAATACTAATTGAGACACTTGAGTTATTTACTAGTTTAGAAAACCACTTGTTATTGAAATAGATGTCATGTGCGTGAAAAGTAAAGGAATAATTAGACTCTTCACCATAATAATCTTTCAACATCATACTTACTATTGAGGCTTGTGTTGCAAATTGTGAATGAATTGATATGGGCTCTTTAAAATATGACATATCTAGTCTTAAGAACCAATATATACTCATTGCTCCAATAACTCCACTATATCCAAAGGTAAATCTATTCAAGTTTCTCAAAAAAAAGGCAAGTATAAATAGAAGTTTTTTGTAAAAGTTATTAAAGTTATATGGCTCATCGATAATATTAATCCCTTTATCCTTTAGTTTTGCTAAATCATCGCTATATAAATTTTTTTGTTCTCGCAAAAAAATGATTGAATAATCAGTAATATTTGCAAAAGCCAACAATTCATCCATCATCCAAGGAGATAAATTCTTAATAATATATATTTTATTATTCATTAAGACCTTGTATACTTGATTATTTATATCTAATTTTGTAAAAATCCAATAAAAATAGGGCTTGAATGTTTAAGAAGGATTGGGGTTGCTTAACTACCAGACTTTCTTAGGACCACCCCCACTGTTTTAAATGGTCTATTAAAATATCTTAGTTTAGGAATAACAATATTTTTCCATTTTTCATACTTATAGAATGGTGAAATAATGCGCAAAAATGTTGTTAGCAAAACCTTCCAATTCCTAAAGATATAATACTTATATGGATAATCTTCAATTATTTCTGAATATAAAATCTCTGTATTGGGAAACAAATAAATTAATTCATTGGGTTCTGGTCTAAATAAATTATCAATTGGATCTAGATGCTTTGGATAATCATAAGGTCCTGAGAAAATAATAATTCCACCATCAGGAAGAATGTTATTTATCGATTTACAGAATAGCTTTATGTCGTATACATGCTCTAATATATTGAATAAAAATATCGCTTCTATCTGCAAATCCTTAAGTGATTTTTGTGTTTCTTTATCTGTGATATCACCTGAAATATCAATTCCTTCACCTTCCATAATATCAAGATTAATTAATTGGTACCCGTTATTTTCACAAACTGACAATACATTCTCCCATATATATTCTTGATATTCCAAATAGTAGGTATTCTGGCTTCCTACATTCAATATTTTTTTTCCTGTTGGAAAATCCAAATTATTTAGTACTTTTTTAATCCACAAAGATTCTTTTATCAACATATATATCTTTTATTCAGAGGTTTATTTATTTTGTCAACATCCCATTTTTAGTACCAGTTGAAAGTGGGCACTTCAAATCAATTTTGCTAACAATTCATTATAATAATTCTTAGTTTCAATGGCTACATAACTAGGATGGAATTTCTTTCTTGCTGTTTCCCCGGCTCTAGTTGAAATTTTTTCCCTTAACTGTTCGTTTTCATAGAGCAGCTTCAGGATATCTTCTAGATCGTTTACCTGTCCTTTTTCATATAGAAATCCGGAAGATCCCTCTTCAAACATTTCTGAAACACCCCCAACATCTGTTGCCACTACAACCCTATTAGCAGCAAGAGCTTCTGCTACAGAAACCGGAAGTGTTTCTTGATAGGAAGGTAGGACAAATAGAGGATTTGACCGCATGATTTCGATTATTTCCTGCTGAGACAACCAGCCATGGAAATGAATTTGATCGAGCAGACAATGCCGCTGAAGATATAGATCTATCTCAGCTTTATAAGAAGTATCAGTAACACCTCCCACAATATCCAAATCATAGATAATGCCAACTTCCTGTAAGCAGTTTATTACAGTGATAAGGTCAAGTAAACCTTTCCTTCTCATAATGCCACCAACATATAATATTTTGTTGGGAGAAATTGGATTAATCAAGTTGAAGAACGCCGGATTTACAGGATTAAATATGACTTGGTAGAGAAGATGCTCCAATTTGGCTTCTGGGATTAAGTTTTTATTGTAGTTCGAGATAAAGATAAAGTTTGATTTACCAACATTTAGAATTCTTTCAATGATGAGGCTAATCAACTTATTTAGCTTTGTATAGATCGATCTTTGATATTTGATTTCTTCTTCTAAGATGCCATGCTGGGTGATGATGAGTGATTTTTCAGGTATACCGATAGTCAACAACAATGCTGATCCATTTCCTTGTAAATGAACGATGTCCGGTTGGGTTTCCGCAATGATTTCTTTTACCCTTTTTCTACCATGAGTTAGTAACTCAACCTTCGTAGATCGAAAGTATCCAAAAGGCATAAAAATAACTTTCAAATGATCATCAACCTGCAGCACATCTTCATGATCTATATCATTTCTGATCGAGATGACTTGAATTTCTATATTTTCAATGTTTTTGAATCCATTAATCAGGTTAAATGTAACAGCTTCAACCCCCCCCTTAATAGTGGTTTCCTGAGGAGGATAAGGCGCCAGCATCAATACCTTAATCATGGAATTCTCCGCGACCGATAAAAAACAATCATGATATATGCTCTGTTCATGAAAATTATTGGATATTCATTAAAATGTTGATTAATTGCTCAATGAAAAATCTACCGCACTACTCGTCCAGCAGGAAATGCATCATTTCAGATAAATGGTCTCTGTAATCATACCTTTGGATAACATCCCTTCTTGCGGCCTCCCCCAGACTCTTTTGCTTATTTGAATCCTGAACCAATTGATCCAGAACATTAGAAAGTTCCTCGGAGTTATTTTTTTGGAATAAGATTGAGTTTTTTCCATCTTCCAAGACATCGGTAATTCCAGGAACTTTTGATCCAACACAAGCCAATCCATTATACATGGCTTCTAATAGAGATATGGATGTACCTTCATGCCAGGATGGAATAACAAATATATCAGCCATTGAAAAATAGTTAGCTGTATCTTCGTAAGGTACCCTTCCTGTGAAATGGACAAAATTATCAAGATCATTAGCAGAGCAGGAAGATCTGAGTTCTATTTCCATTGGCCCGCCGCCCACAATCACAAATCCAACACGATTCTCCTCCAGTTTGTTTTTATCCATCATTGTGATAGCACGCAATAATACATCTGGTGCCTTGAGTGGTTTTAGTGTCCCCAGGAAAAGAATAATTTGATCATATTTATCCAGCTTGAACTTCTTTTTTAATTCCTCCTTGCTGATTTCAAGGTTCCTCATGGGTATAACAGGGGGAAGGAACATGACGTCAACATCGAACTTATTCTTGTATTCATTGACTATTGATATTGATACACCTGCAATTCTTTTTGCTCTTTTAAAGAACAATCTCTGAATCCAATCTGTTTTTATCGATGAAAGATCACCATCGTGGATATGTATGACATAATTCGTATCAAACAAACGATTCAGAATTAAAAATGAGACCACATTCCACCGGAACGATGGTGAATAAGGAATAAGTATTGTCTTAATGTTTTTAATTTTTACTTGCCTTGAGAATAAATAATAAATATATGTGGAAATTGATCCCAAACCCCAGCGTCGCAAAATAAACAATCTATTCTTTACAGGGAAGCAATTCTTTTCTCTGGTAAATATCGTTTTACATCCAGTAAATAACAACCAATCAATTTCTGGATATTCTTTTTGTATGTTCCTAAAAATATGGAAATTATAAATCTCTAAACCACCCGTCTTGCAAGGGTATAAACCAGGAGAATAAATTAGAACTTGATAATTATGCGACATAACTTCCTTTATTAGATATAGAAATTATTGAAATAATTAAGGCAAGAAATACACCTGTATCACTTACAAATACCAAGGTTAAAAGAAAAGGTAGAATTAATGACAGCAAATAGTTTGTATTTTCTATTTGAAAAGTTTCCCAAATCATAATCCCAATCTTACGCAAAAATAGTGCTAATGCAAATATACCCCAGTAATACCAAAGCTGAATGTAGAAATTATGAGCTACTCTTTTCTTATTAATTACAAACGAACCAATATTAGAATAAATATCCCTATGAAAACCTAGAAATAAAGTTTTAAAATCTGACGTTATATAATTTAGATAGAACAACCAACCGCCCAGACGACCAAATCTATAAGTAGGATCTAAATGTCCTTCACCAACTTGAATATCTTTAAATCTATCAAGAATCGGTTGCGAGAAACCACTTAAATATGTAGCTATAGCAATGATTAGAATAAAAAATAAATAAAGGAAAAACTTTTTATGAAATCTTCTGACAGAAAACAAATATATAACAAATACTAACATGGTACTAATCAATCCAATTCGGGAACCCGTCAAAAGAACTGCCAAAATGATTCCACCAGAAATTACTTTATTCATAAAAAATTGATTTCTAGTATCACCAGAGAAAAGTGTATAACCCAAGCCAACTGCCAAAAAACCTGCAGCACTGTTAGTGTCACCCAAGGATCGGAAAATACCAGCTCTACGTATAAATCCGTCTTGGACTGGGTTGGCTAAGTAAATATCAGTTTCTTGTACTAATATCCCAATTTTATGCAGCTGATTTGAAAAGATTATGCTTCCTGCAATCAAGCACAAACTGATTAAAAATCCTCTTTTAACAATACCGTGATACTTTTCCATTGATGACAAATTGACAATAAAAACCAATGGTACAAACATTATTACATAACGGATAAATCTACTTATTAACAAACCTGTAGTTATATCTATCATCCCAAAAAATAAAAGCCTAAGATCGGTCAAAAATAAATATAAGAAAAGAAAAATTATCAACCAATAGGCATGCTTTTTAAATCCTTTTGTCCTATTCATCTTACCGCGCGTATTTTGGTAAAGTAAGAACCAATCCCAGAAAACGGCTAACAAAGTAAAAAAATTTATGATATAAGAAATATGTATTAGACCAAATAGATTGTAACTAGTACTAACCAATCCATTGGTTGGTAAAAATACTATGTAAACTAAAATTAATAATTCTCGGTTTATTAATAATAAAAACGGACAGATAATAATGAATAATAAGTTTATGTACTTTTGGTACCCATATAATGAAAGAATAATAATTATTAAAATAAAAACAAATAGTAATACTATTGAATAGTTTGAATTATTCTTCAACTCAATTTCACCTTTATAAACTTTCTTTTTTGATATTTTCTTTATCAATCAATGTATCAATTACAAATTTCCTTTTATTGAAAAAGTCTTGTATCCTATGCTTTTCTCTTCTTAGAAAATACCTGGTTATATGAAATATCAATTTAAAGAAGCGAATAATTGATATTTCATATTCATAAACAGGCAAATCTAAGGTGCGAATTTCATTAATACATAGAGTTTGTATCAACAATTGATAATAATCTTCTAATTCTTTTCTCCAAGCAATGGTTCGTTCCTCAAGTATGTTCTCAGACACATTTTCATGAAGATATTGTAGATCATCTGGTATCCTATCTGCATATTTACTAGTTTTTCTTTTTTGATTCTCTAGATTAAAAAAAGATAGTACCCGATCCAATTCTTTCCTGGTGTTTTTTATCAATTGCTCATATTGGACAAACAAAAAATCCTCACGACACATATATTCTTGGCAAAGTTTTAATTGTTTTTTAAATGTTAAGGATATAGATAAAGGATCTTTGGACATTCCTGAATTAATTTGAGAGTTCATTATCGCCCGAGGATCTCTTGCAATATATATAATTTTTGAATGTGGAAAAATCTTCTTTACTTCCTTAAAATGTGAAATATAATGACCACTTTTATGAACTAAGACTTTGCCTACAGAATATTCAAAATACATAAATAAACATGTTAACAAGATGTTTTTATATGACAAAGGAAAACCAATATTAACTAATTTTTCTTTGAGTTTATTCTGCTCTATATTCCAACCTCTAAACCTCCTGTCCTGATACAACAAATTCAAATACTTATCCAAGGATTCCAAAGAATTTACAACGGGTGCTCTACGAACAATATTATCCGGAAAATAACCTTCTATCCCAACTGAAATATCTTCGTATTGGTCCATCAACCCACATAATAAAGTTGATCCTGATCTACTCATATGGGTTAGAAAAGATAATTGCATAAAATCACACACCAATTTTCCTAAGAATCTTACTTCGGAAATCTCTTAATTCTTTGTTAAACATTAACACACCTAATAATCTTTGTCCAACTACCACACCAAAAAAATAGAAGACTGCAGTTGATAAAAGAATTAGATAATCATTTGACAGATAATAAATTAAAATATATACAATAGGTAAAGGAATACAACTTGAAATTACAATCCTTAGCAACTTGCCCCATTCCAACCAGTCTAATATTGTCAAATTTAATATTCTAATCTCAACAAATAAGCGTAAACTTATTGGTAATATCTCGCCAATTATGGCAGTGATCACAGCTCCATAAATACCAAATGCTCTAATTAAAAGATAACCAGAGACTATTATTATTGGAAAACAAATCAAATCAATATAGAATAAATATTTGGTTTTATTACTAGCCCGTAATATAACTCCTCTAAGAAAAATAAAAAAAACATATACAATGATATACAATCTAAAATAACTTGCAGCGTCAATGTATTTGTCAGTATATACTATGGAGAAGAGTATTTCAGCAATAATATAAAAATAGATAATGCTAGGTATATTAATACTAGCAACAATAGTGACTGCCTTTTTCCACAAATCAGCCATTTCGTTAAATCTTGAACTATTATAAAGACTTGATAACTCAGGAACAATTACAGCTTGTATCGAATGTATTGCTTCGGTGATAATTGGTATATTGAAAAAGGCTACAGAATATATTGCAAAATCCTCTGCTGAGATGTATTTGTTAACAAATAATTTATCAAACCTCCGATTCAGTGAACCTATTATGATGGCACCGGCAAAGGGAATAGCATAAGTGAACTGTTTTTTAATTCGGAGCAGATTTATAGATCTGATCGAAGATTTAATTTGACTAACAATATCAAAGGTTATAAATAAGAATCTTATCAGAGAATAAATAAATAGGGCAATTATTGAACCAGTTGTTTTAGGATATAAAAAAGCAAAAATTACCAAAAGTAATGTTCTTAGAATTGAATCGGCAGGAAAAAATAACAGATTATAACGAATCCTTTTTTCAACTGTAAATAATTGATTACTTAAATTTGAAACCAACATAAATAATACATAGATTGGGATAACTGTTTGATATTGATTGATTTCTTCAACACCTAAAAAGATATGAATTCTAATTCCAAAAAAAAGATAAAATATAATAAATATAATCCCCATAAGTGTAAGCAAAAGATATGTCTGTCCGATATATATTGCCTTTTCTTCATCTTCTGATGTTGGGAAAAAATAATATAGACTTGATCCCAATCCCATACTCAATATAGGTATAAAGGTCAGTACGATAAGATTGAATTGTTGGAAAATCCCATATTCTTTCTGGGTTAATATTCTTACTAAGAAAATAGGTGCCAGAATTTTTATAACAAGGGAAAAGACCTTTCCAATAAGTAAATAGCTACTTTGCTTTTTTAAAGATGGAATAGTTGGCTCATTCGTATCAAGAATTTCCATATTTCTTATTTGCCCTTGCCCAGTAAGAAATATCGCATCACTCTATATGGAGAATTATCTATAGAGTCCATCTTTCTCCCATCAATAACTAACGGTTGCTTATTTTTTTTTGATAATTCCTTAAGATTTGAACCCTGATATTTTTCATGTTTAACCATAATCACAATCGCATCACATCCCTCTGCTGCTTCATATATATCTTTCTGATAAGCTTCAACATAGGGATCATGGATAACAACCTTGGTACCCAATTTTTCCAAACACTTGACAAGTTCTTTGCTTGGGCTATTGCGTATGTCATCAGAATTTTCGAGATAAGCATAACCCATCACCAGAACTTTGGCCTCTGATAACGTTATCCCAACCTCATCGAGAGCTTCTTTCAGCAGGTCAACCATGTGCCCCGGCATGCCGTCATTCACCGCCCGGGCCATGGGGATCAACCTGGATCTGTTCTCATCACGTAAATTGGATACCAGCAGCCAGGGGTCCTTGGGAATGCAGTGCCCCCCCACCCCGGTGCCGGGCAGGAGCATGTTCCGCCCCGGCACCTTATTGACCATCTCCCGGACCTTCCAGACATCGCCCCCCAGGTCTTCACAGATCAGAGCCATCTCGTTGGCAAAGGCGATGTTGACATCCCGGTAAGCGTTCTCGGCGGTTTTGACGATCTCTGCAGTCAGGCAGTCGGTCCGGTCCAGGTCACCTTCCACAATCTGACTGTAAAGTGCTGTCATCACATCTGCAGTCTCCGGGGTCATACCTCCCACCACCCTGTTCATGGTTTTTAGGTTTTTAAGCAATTTTCCGGGCATGACCCGCTCCGGGCAGTTGCCCAAGAAAAAACCATCGCTCATCTTAGCTCCGCTGCTCTCTTCCAACAGGGGCTGAACCAGATCCTGCATGGTCCGGGGGGCCAGGGTGGATTCCACGATCACCAGCGTCCCATCTTTCAAAACCGGTCCCAGATCACGGATCACACTCTTCAGTGCAAGATATTCGGGTTGATGGGCTTCATTAATAGGGGTTTCCACATCAATCAAGATCACGTCCCGGTCTTTGAGGTGATCATAATCGGTGACTGCTCGAAACTGACCATTCTCGATCACTTTTTCCAGTAGTTCTGCCAAACCAGGTTCCTTGCCCTTAATCGGTGAAACGCCGCGTTTGATGGTTTCCACCCTCTCTTGATCAATATCCACGCCCAGCACATCAAAGCCGGCGTCCGCAAAGAGGGCTGCGACAGGCAGACCAACATAGCCCAGACCAATGACACCGATCCGGGCTTCTTTCTTTTGAATCTTTTTCTTCAATTCCGATAAGCTCATCTCAAACCTCAATCACTTGTTTTTCCTTGCCGGATCTGACCAAGGCCAAGGCCAGCCGCAGGGCCATTAATCCGTCGTTTCCTGTAACCGGCACCGGCTGATCCTCCATTACAGCCTCCAGGAATCCCCGCAGTTCTGATTTCAGGGGTTCCACGCGCTTAATAGAATAGCGGGTCATTTTTCCCTCACTGACGCCCTTGAGGTTGCGGAGGGTGTTCCACATTTCCCCATTGACCTCCGCGTTTTCATGGAAATAAAGGTCCTGGGTCAGGCTGTCCGCCCGGAACATCCCCCTCTCGCCAAGGACAAGCACATCCCTGGTTTTGACCGGGGACAGCCAGTTGATTTCCAACACCCCGGTAATGCCTCCTTTGAAATGGAGCAAGGCATTAACCAGGTCCTCGTATACGGTGTGAACCTCCTGCTGGGTTTCCGCATAGAGACGCTCCGGTTCATCTCCGGAGAGAAAGCGCAGTAAGTCCAGATCATGCGGCGCTAAGTCCACAACCACACCCACATCCCGGATGCGCTGCGGAAAAGGACCCGTCCTGCGGCAAATAATCTGGAAAATATCTCCAAGCTCGCCATTATTGAGATGATCCTTAAGTGCCTGAATGACCGGCTCAAAACGAACAATGTGACCAACCATCACCCTGCGGTCTAACTTGTCCGATAAATTAATGATTTTCAGCGCTTCATCACAATCGGAAGCGATCGGTTTTTCAATCAGCACATCCGCCCCGCTTTCCATGGCATCCCTGGCAACCTGCAGGTGATTAGTCGTGGGCACCGCGATGCTGACCGCTTTCGGCTGCCCTTTGTCCAATAAATCCCGGTAATCCGTGTAAGCCTTGATTCCATACCGATTTGCGATCTTTTTGGCTTGATCTCCATCTACATCGGCGACCCCCACCAGCTCCGCCCGATCCATCTCCTGATAAACCCGGGCGTGATGCCGCCCCATGGATCCCACACCGATGACCGCTGTTTTAACCTTACCCATCTTTACTACCCCTTAGTGTATGAATTTACTGCTGAGACAATCTGTTCTAAATCCTTTTCTCTCAATCCTGGATGGACGGGAAGAGAAAGCACCTCACGGCAGGCCCGTTCGGTTTCGGGAAGCTGCTGATCATACCCCAATTCTTCGGTGTAATAGGTTTGCTGGTGGATGGGCACGGGATAATAAATCCCTGCCCCTACTCCATGCTCTCGAAGATGTTTCACCAGCTGATCGCGTTTTCCATCCTTGACCCGGATGGTGTACTGATGAAAGACATGCTCGCATCCCTCGGGCACCTGTGGTGTTTGAACCCCCTTCAGATGCTCTGAAAAATATTCCGCGTTGGCTTGCCTGCGGTGGTTGAATCCATCCAGCTTCTTGAGCTGCTCTTGCCCGATAGCGGCATGCACATCCGTCATCCGGAAGTTGAAACCCAGCTGATCGTGGTAATAACGCCGGCGCATACCGTGCTGCCTGACCACCCGGGCTTCCTCGGCCACCTGGTCATCATCCGTGGTGATCATCCCGCCCTCCGCCGAGGTCATGTTCTTGGTGGGATAAAGGGAAAAGGTGCCCGTCCCAAAACTACCTACCCGCCGGCCGTGATAGGTGGCTCCGTGACTCTGGCAAGCATCCTCGATGATCAATAAGCCGTGTTTTTCGGCAATATCTTGAATACGATCCATATCCGCGCTCAACCCGAAAAGATGAACGGGCATGATGGCTCTGGTTTTTTCCGTTAACGCAGCTTCAATTTGGTCGGGATCGATGTTAAAGGTCAGCGGATCGATATCCACGAAAACCGGCCTGGCATCCACAAAGAGGATGCTGTTGGCAGAAGCGATGAACGTGAAGGCGGAGGTGATGATCTCATCCCCGGGCTCAATCCCATGGGCTAATAAGGCGGTATGCAAAGCGGTAGTGCCAGAGGTGGTGGCTACAGCATGCTCCACACCGCACATCTCCGCAAAGGCTTCTTCAAAAGCCTTCACCCGGGAACCCTGGGCGAGCATCCCGGACTCAAGAACCTCGATCACGGCCTGTTTTTCTTCTTCCCCGATCTGGGGGCTGGCAATATGAATCATTCCATCTTCTCCCAATCCTGCAACTTAATTTGAAAACTAGCTTTCTCTCCCGGCGCACTGGCGATTACCGTATCCTCCGATCTGGAGACTTCCTGCAACCGTTCTCCGGTTGGGGAAACAAACCCCATCAATTGGGCCGGGTTTCCCCACACCAGGCCGTTGTCCGGGACATCACGGGTGACCACACTGCCAGCGCCGACGATCGCCCAGCGGCCAATCACTACCCCACAGCGGATCGTGGCATTAGCTCCGATCCCCGCCCCTTCCTTAATAAGCGTTTTACTGAGGGACCAATCCTCTCCTCCCTTGAGGGAACCATCGGGATTGACTGCCCGGGGCAAGAGATCGTTGGTGAAGCAGACGTGGGGGCCAACGAACACCCCATCCTCCAGGGTCACTCCGTGAAAGACGGAGACATAATTCTGAATCTTGACATTGCTGCCTATCCGGACATCATAATCAATGTAAACCCCCTTGCTGATGATGCAGTTTTCTCCAAGGCTGGCGCCTTCCCGGATTTGTGATTGATGCCAAACGCTAGTTCCTTCGCCAATCTTAGCTTTATCCGACACATCCGCAGTGCTGTGAATTTTCGTATTCATACTCGCCTCAAAAAAAATCAATTGTGGAGGAAAAATTGAAATAAACTTGTTGATTACTAATCAAAGCCTTCTCTTCTTAAAATACTAACAATCCTTGAGGCTGCCTGACCGTCCCATTTCTCTGGAGGGTTAGTGGTTTTCTGTGATGCATTCAGGATCGATTTCGTTTCAGAGATAATTACCTCTGGTTTGTTTCCAATGATTTGATTCGTTCCTTCTTTGATGGTCACAGGCCGTTCAGTATTCTCTCTCAAAGTCAAACAGGGAACATCAAGGATAGTAGTCTCCTCTTGAATACCACCTGAATCGGTAAGTACCAAACGAGCATGGGCCATTAAATCTAAAAATGATAAGTAACCTAAAGGCTCGGCAACTGTCATGTTATTCATATCCTCAAGTTTCTGGTGAAATCCAAATTCCTGAATTCGCTGAGTAGTTCTCGGATGAGCTGGAAAAAGAATCCTAGTATCTCTCTGAATTTCCATGAGGGCATACAGGATACCCTCCAGAGTGGTTTGATCATCCACATTGGAGGGCCGATGCAGCGTAAGCAAAATATATTCACCTTCCTGTAAACCGTATTCTTCAAATGTCCTTTGAGCCAAAGCTTGTTCTTTATTCGCAAGCAATGTGTCAATCATGACGTTACCCACAAAATGGATCTTCTCGTCTTGAATGCCCTCCCGTAATAAATTTTCCCGGGCCCCAATTTCCGTTGTGAAAAGCAAATCGGAAATCTGGTCAGTCAAAACCCTATTGATCTCTTCCGGCATATCCCTGTCAAAAGATCGCAAACCCGCTTCTACATGGGCAACCGGAACATAGAGTTTACTGGTTACAAGGGCACAGGCTAACGTCGAATTCACGTCTCCAACCACAAGCACCAAATCTGGACTTTCTTCCAGCAGTATATCTTCAAAACGGACCATTACCTCAGCTGTTTGCCTGGCATGAGAGCCTGAACCAACGCCCAGGTAGATATCTGGTTCAGGCAGACCGAGATCCTCAAAAAATACTTTCGACATCTCTCGGTCATAGTGCTGCCCGGTATGGACCAACAGCTGCTGAAAATGATCAGGGAATTTTCCCATTTCTTCCATGATAGGCGCAATTTTCATAAAATTGGGTCGGGCGCCTACCACATGAATTATCTTTTTCATAACAAAGACCTGTTGGCTGTTTCAATAATGATCATTAAAGAGAATAGATTTTTTTACCCTGGTCGGAAATCCCACCAAATGCATTTCTGGTATCGACGATCAGGCTAGCCGCTTGATACACAGCCTGCATGTCATACGAACTGTGATCAGTTACCATCACGACACAATCTGCATCCTCTACTTCCGACAGCAAATCCCCCACCGAGTGCAAATTCCAGCCGTCATGCCTGACTTTAGGAATGTAAGGATCATGAAACCGGACCTCAGCACCTTTTTCCCGAAGCAAACCGATCACATCCAGGGCAGGGGATTCCCGGAGGTCATCAACATCGGGTTTATATGCCGCCCCCAGGACCAGCACACGGCTGCCCTTGAGCGGCTTCTCACGCTGGTTGAGGGCATCCTGCACTTTGCTCACCACATAGCGGGGCATATTGGCGTTGATCTCGGATGCCAGATTGATAAAGCGGGTGTTGTAGTGCAGCCCGCGGAGTTTCCATGATAAATACAGGGGATCAATGGGAATGCAGTGGCCGCCTAGGCCTGGTCCGGGTGTAAATTTCATATACCCGAAAGGTTTAGTCGCTGCTGCTTCTATCACTTCCCAGACATCGATCTCCAGGCGGTCGCACATCAGGGCCATCTCGTTGACCAGTCCGATGTTGATCATCCGGAAGGTGTTTTCGAGGAGCTTGGACATCTCGGCCACTTCGGTGGAAGACACCGGCACCACGGTGTCCAGAGCTGCGCCGTACCAGGCGGCTATCACCTCGGTGCAGTCTGCTGTAATCCCCCCTACAACCTTAGGGGTATTTTCCGTGGTCCAGTCCTCCCGGCCAGGATCGACCCTTTCCGGCGAAAAGGCCAAGAAAAAGTTCTCCCCTACTTCCAAGACGTTATCCCCCGTCAATATAGGAAGCAGAATTTCCCGGGTCGAACCCGGATACGTTGTGGACTCCAGGACCACCACCATCCCGGGATGGACGTAGGCTTTCATATCCTCCACCGCGGAGACAATATAGGATAGGTCAGGATCACCCGTTTTTCTGAGCGGCGTGGGGACGCACACGCTGACCGCATCCATCTCTTTTAATACCTGGAAATCAGTCGTTCCCGAAAGGGCACCGCTTTCAACGAGAGGTGCTACACGATCCGTAGGGATATCCTGAATGTAACTTTCTCCTCGATTGAGGGCTTGCATCTTTTCTAGATCAACATCAATACCGGTGATATTAAAGCCGGCTTCAGCAAAAACTACAGCCAGAGGCAGACCGACATAACCGAGTCCGACCACGGCAACCCGGGCCTGACGGCTGGTAAACTTAGCGATGAGTTCTGCTTTCATAAGATAAACCCGATCCTAGAAAATAATTAATAGAGAGAACTGCAGGAAAAAAGTTATTGATGCTTCCGGGATTAATCCGTGTTGATCGAGCTGGCAAATTCACGATTTTCCACATACCAATCAACCATGTGTTGGACGCCTTCTTCTAGAGTAACCCGGGGCCTCCAATTCAGCATCTTTTCAGCTTTTGACGTGTCAGCCCGGCTAGTCAGCATCTCCGCAGGATGACGAGGGTGATATTCTATCTTGGCCTGTTTACCTAATTTGTTTTCAAGTATCTCTATGGTCTTGTTAATACCCGGATTCTACGTTTCCTGATCAGTAAAAGAAAGGCCTTCGAAGGAAAAACGATCGTTTCGGGGTAAAAAGAGTGGTTTTGAGCCTGTTTTCGGGCATTTTTGAAGCAGAAAAGACGTTTTTTGTGCTGCGGGAAAG
>JAIPBT010000064.1 GCA_021738565.1 Bacteroidales bacterium | reverse complement strand
TGCTAAAGAGTCATGCAGGAGTCCGCGATTGCGAAGCAAAATCACCCAAAGATTATAACAAGAAATTATATTTGTTATATGATAGTTTGGAATTGAAATTCCTGAGTTAAATCACAATCGGCAAACACTCAGGAGATATTTCTCCTGACTCCTGCCGAACTCATTGAATTTATTACATGAATAAACTCCCTGGTACTCTGCGCAGAAGCGTCAGCGACTCAATTCGGCGGCGAAAAGTGACTCTGCGGTTATCCCTTGAAAAATGGGGATGTCCAAGCTATTATATGGCTTGCTGAAAAAGTCTGCAGTGCATCAGCTACAAGGCCGGCAAGGCGAAGCTGTATACCAATACTGCGAGCCGCAGCCAATGCCGTAGATGATGTGCTACAGACTAAAGAAATATTGTTCGAAAAATGCAAGGTTTTTTCAGATATTGACTGAAAACCCTGCATAAATAAATAATCTGCCAATGGTGCTTATTATTAGATTATGTCTTGCTTTTCAGCAAGCCCTATTGTAGACTCCGGTTATTCACTCTCATAAGAATTTCTAAATTTGTATCATGCTTTCTCTTCAGGAAAAAACATACATCAATATTTTCGGTACCAATACAAAGGCCGGAAAGAAGCATGCTGATTGAATTGAAAAAATTTATAACCAATTTTACTTACATATGAAATTACCGATCAATCGAAAACTGCTGGTACTGCTCTTCTTAACGGTCATTGTATTCGGACCCGCAGCCATTGCGCAGGAGAATCAAAACACCAGACACCCCAATATACTGCTGATATTCATTGATGATATGGGGTGGCCCGCTGTAAGTGCACTTGGAAATGAACATGTTCAGACCGTGAATATAGACAGGATCGCCAATGAGGGAATGCTGTTCACTGATGCATACGTCAACCCCCAATGCACCCCTTCAAGGGCTTCGCTTCTTACCGGTCAGCATACTGCAAGAACCAGGTTCTGGCATGTGGTGGGCCGCTATGGTTATCCATATATGCGCATGGATGAACCCCCCTACAATGAAAACCTTTCACGGGAAGCCTACACGATGGCTGAAATGTTGCAGGATAACGGCTACAGGACAGCGATAAACGGCAAATGGCACCTGCATACCTGGAACAGCCGTTACCCCGATCCTGATGGCTATTATACCTATCTTTTTGATCATGCCAATGCATACTACGGGTGGGACTACAACACCATTCCCGATAATATGCATTACCACCAGCAAACAGATAAGGGAGTGGACTTTCTGACCGATGAAGCGATTCAATTCATTGACAGAAATAGCGACAGTCCGTTTTTTGTTTATCTCTCCCACCAAACGATTCACGGACCCGTACTTGCACCGGAAAAGCTTATTAAAAAGTACCTTAATAAAGGATATCCTGAAGAGGGAGTTTTCAACGCTACCTACCTTGCTGCCATTGAGCACCTGGATAACTCGGTCGGAAGATTGCTGGATCACCTGGATAAAACCGGACTTACAGACAATACCATGGTCATTTTTCTGACAGATAATGGCGGGGTTGATGCGGAATTCTCAAACGAACCATTGCGCTACGGAAAAGGTTCCATGTACGAAGGAGGGATCAGGGTCCCCATGATGGTAAGGTGGCCCGGGATCACAGGCCCGGGAACTGTGTGTAAGACTCCTGTGCATGCCATAGACATCTATCCCTCTTTGTTGGAGATCGCAGGGGGAACGATGAAACAGCAATGGACACTGGACGGGATTTCAATTCTACCCCTGCTGCAACAGGAAGGCGGGTTTACAAGGGAGACACTTTACTGGTATATGCCACTGTACGATGCAGGCTGGGGAGCCACTCCCTGTGCTGTAATAAGAAAAGGCGATTACAAACTGATCGAGTTCTTCGGGGATTATTGTGACCGGGAAAACGACTGGAAGATGGTTCCCGGAAGAAGAACCGAACTTTTTAACCTTGCCAATGACCTTGGAGAAAAAGAGGACCTTTCAGGAAAAATGCCCGAAAAAACCAGGGAATTGCGGAATGAACTCTATCAATGGATCCATGACATGGATGCACCGCTTCCCACCCTCAACGAAAGATATGACCCGGACAGGGCATGGGAAAGGACCAGGCTGCCACTGAATTTCCGGCCCATCCTTGAAAACGAATTACCGGATATCACATTCAGGGCCGGAGAAAATTTTTCTTTCATCATAGATCCGCATACATTTAAGGAATACGATGATGAGGAACTTAGTTATTTTGTATGTGCGGAAGGAGGAGAGGCCCTGCCGGACTGGATAAACTTTAATCCGGATGTCCCACGGTTTACCGGCAAATCAGAAGATCCCATCAGCCTCATCATTGAAGTAAAGGCAGTCGATCCTCAGGGAGCAGCAGCAAGTGATAAATTTGAGGTTATTATAAAATAAACAGGGCAAGCCATCCGGAAAATTACTCCGGTTCAGGACAGAAAATGAACCATTGAATAAATATAAATTTTATAAAACAAGGGATTTCTGTTTCCAGGTGGCCCGCCTCTTCAGTAAAGGCTGTTTTCAGCGAAAAAAACATCAAATCCCGCGAATTTCAAAGATCCTTCCCTGGTACTTCCTGTTCATTTTGACTTCAAACCCCTGCTCACGCAATTCCTGACCGGAATATGTTCCGAGAACCGAACCCATGTCTGCATCGATCACTTCGTAATCACCATTTTCAATTAATCCTTCGATTGTCACCATTCTCGTATTTTCTGGTGACCCCTGTCTGAAAACCCCGGCGATCCCCCCTTCCCTTGTTTCAGTGTTTATTCTTTGCCAGCCATCCCACTTCCCTTCAGCCGGTTCCCCGAATCCCCTCAGGTCCTGCCTGTAACTCATATAATCATAGTCTGCCTGCATCTTTTCCATCCAATCCGACCATCGGGAGAGCCATTTCCTGTTCTCTTCCGGAACCTTGCGAATATCCCCGAGCATGATGGGGAAAGTTCCCAAAAGGGAGAAAAAGTCAAACTCAAGGTCGTCGCTGTCAAGACGCAGGTTTCCAATGACCATGCAGGCTGCGGGAATTACGGGAGTTCTCTGCCAGGCAAGGTGCCGCACGCGAAGGGCCCCAACCGGCGAAGCTTCTTCGATGTTTGACAACCAGTTGCCTTCAGCATGTTTCATAAATGCATAATCGATCAGGTGCAATTTCCCCTGTGTCTCAAAAGTGCAATCTATAAAAAGGTCAGGGGCTCCCTTTTGGAGACCATCAAACAAACGGAACAGACCGTTGTAATTTGCAACCAACGATTCCCTGTGATCCCTGTGCCCCGCATGATCATTTGCATAACACCCTGAAATGGCAGGATCCGTAATATAGGCGCTGGTGATGGATGCAAAATCCAGTTTGGTGTAGGTCAGACCGTGCTCTTTTTCAAGTTTAAGGATAATATCCATTATATGTTCTTTCCATGCAGTTGACATACATGCTGTCTTCATTGTTGTATCATCTGCACTATGAAGGTTCGTCAGGTTGCCCGACACATCCTGAACAAACCATTCGGGATGTTCCCTGTAAACCTGTGAAGAAGTATTTGCTGAACCAATGCTTAACCAAAGGCCCGGCTTCATCCCATTGGATTTAATATGATCAAAAACCGGTTTCAATCCATCCGGAAATTTCTTCTCATCGATCAGGTAATCTCCCACCTGGGTATACCACCATGGCGACTCTACATCCTTATATGTATACATGTTGAGTTGCCAGCCGTCATCGATCACAAACTCCCTGATCCCGCATTCGGTTGCAGCATCGGATAATTCCCGCATCAATGTATCATTGATATCTCCTCTGAATGGATTCCAGGTGTTGTAAACGAACTGGGGCTTGTATGGATTTTTGAAGATCTCAAGCCCCATATGCTGCCTTACATATTGAGGCAAAACAAAATTCAATGCCTTGTAAGGACTGGCAGCATCTTTGTATATTAATAAAAAAACCTCAGGTGTTGTATAACCTTCACCGGGGTCTATCCACTTCATGAAAGGATAAGCCTGGTCGGCATGGGTCAACCCCGCACAAAAATCCCTGGCATCCTGGTAACATGAAATTCTTTTCAATACACCGGGGGCCTCGTTCCCCAGGACCACTCCCCTGCCGATTTCCGGTAAATGCATGGCGATCACCGGATCGTCCCAGTCACCCTCATAAGGCCCAATATGTTTGTCCCTGCAGTAATTGATGTAGTACTCGGCGGATGTTGGAAATGCCTTGAATGTCAATGCCTCAATATCAATATTTTCGATATTGATATTTTCATCCCCGGTATTCACAATGGTGAGAGATTTTGAGGTAACAGGCAACCCCGGATAAACCATGTATTGAATATGCAGTTCAAAGTTTGAAGGGCTTTTAAGCTTAACCATAGCTCCCAGACCACCGGAGTTCCCGGATATCTTTTCAATACCGATCAGTGTCCATTCGCTTCTGCCATCATAAGATTTATTATTGACCGAAATTCTGAATTCGGCTGATGCATTAGGAGATTGCAAATAATTGAATCCGTCTCCCGGAACAGATATCAAGCCGGAAACCAATTGTCCACTCGCCGGATCATAGATAATTTTTCTCTCAATAAGGCCATTGTCCATCGTGAGCTCATTTTCTGTGATCGCGACATACTGCCCGGAAAGGAAATCAGCACTTAAGGCCGACAGGAGCAGCAACATGGAAAGTCTTGTATATTTCTTCATATCGTTTCAGATTTCATTAACATTAGATTGCATGTCCCTTAAGGATGATAACGCGACTCCCTCAATATCTTCTGGTAATCATCCTCATGCATGATATCGGACAGGGACAAACCGGGGTTGCGACTCGCGTATTCTCTCACGATCTGCCACCCGATCCAGACAGCTGCCCTGCCAGGTGATTCATCCGGAAAATAATAGGTGGAAGGCGCCTCCTCTGTCAATTTGCTTATCACTAGCTGATCGGAAGAGAAAAGCAGGTCATGCTCGATCAGGTAGGTCCACATCTGTTTTTCGTTGTTTTTGCAAAACTTCATCTGGTCAGGAGAGAATCCGATCTTCAGGCTGTCTTCCATCCCCGGCAGCAAAGCATCGGTAAAGTACATCAGCTGCCCCCCGTGTATCATTTTGCTCAACACATTGTTTGCCGAATCATCGTATGGAAATCTCGAAGAACCCCAGACATGCACCGCATCCGATGGGATCTTTCCCCTGTGCATATTGTACTGAAGATACTGCGGCATTCCCATCATGTCATAAAATCTACAATCCCTGCCAAGATACCGGTCCAGACCAATTCCGATATAATTGCTTACCGTAAAGATCTTTAGGTTGAACCCACCGATGTATGCCACAACTGTTGGAGCTGTGGAATCGGGAAAATGATGAAGGTACCTGCGGAAAGCATCCGTTAATTCTTTTTCAATCGCTCCTGTTTCCCTGAACACTTCCTGTGCATATTCAAAAACGTCAATGTTCTGCGGATCATTAACAAACATTGAAAGATAAGAGCCATAATACCTCTGTGAAGCCGGACCGATGTTGATTATATGAACATTGAAAACATCGAAAAAATCTCCGTAACGCCTGTAAAAATCATCTATTGCACCATCAATGGTATCAAAATCAAGTGTAAAAACCTCCCTGTCGAACCTGTGTATCTCCAGATCAAGCGGAATATCAGAAACATCCACATCAAAAGAATCGTTCTTACAACCGGTGAAGGTTACTAACAACATCACGTTAATAATGAAAAGGTAAATCAAACGATTCATAATTACAGATGTTTTAACTTTGTTACCGCAAACAAAAATAGTAAAATCAAAGGGACATTATTACAAGCGTCATATGAAAAGAACAACAGCAACAAAGATCTTGATCCTTCTGTCCACACTCTATGGCAGTCATGTTATTGCCCAGGGACTGGAAATAGGGGTTTACACGGAACCGCAGGTTACATGGATAACTTCCGACCAGACAGGCATCCTTAGTGACGGAGCAAACATACATCTCAATACCGGCATAGAATTCGATGTCTATTTCATGCCCAATTATGCCATTTCTCTCGGACTCAGCCTGAACAACCAGGGAGGAAAGATAACCTATAACGATACCACAACTTTAAAACATGAACTCAATGACCTGATCATTCCCGCGGGAGTAACAATGAAACATAACCTGCAATACATCGGGTTCCCTGTAGGATTGAAACTGAAAACCGAAGAAATGGGATATACAACGGTTTACTTTCACGGGGGAGCCATTCCCATGTTGAACCTGAGAGCAAATACCACCTCCCTTTCAACCGGACAGGTAAGTCTGGTACAAGAGAATATTCAGCCGGAGATCAATCGGTTTAATTTCAATTATTTTGTTGAAATGGGGATTGAATACAGGTTGGCCGGGAATACAGCCATCATTGCCGGCTTTAAATGGTCGGCCGGGTTCAATGATGTAACAAAAAGTGATTTTGCAACCAACAATCTGAACAGTGCCGGGTTGCACCTCGGACTGCTCTTCTGAACCTTGCATATGAAAATAGCCCTTGTCCAGCTCAATTACATCGTAGGTGACATCGAAGGGAACAGCAAAATGATCCTCGAAAATATCGAGCGTGCCGTATCGGATGGCGCCGACCTGGTTGTGTTCTCTGAACTTTCCATTTGCGGCTACCCCCCACTGGACCTGCTGGAAAAAAGAATATTCGTTCAACAATGCATTGATGCAATTCAGGATATCGCTGCCAGTATTCAAAATAACACGGGCGTCATTGTTGGAGGGCCCGACTTCAACAGGGCTGAAGAAGGAAAATTGCTGTTCAATGCTGCATTCTTTCTCCGTGACGGGAAGATTGAACAGGTATTCCGAAAATCACTTCTTCCCACCTATGACATCTTTGATGAGTACAGGTATTTCGAACCCAACAGGAGGTTTGAAATACTGAATTTCAAGGACCGCAACATAGCGGTCACAATCTGTGAAGACCTCTGGGATGACCAGCCCATGGAAAGTGAATTTTCCAGAAGCAGGTTGTACACAAGGCATCCGCTCGAAGAAATGATGAAATTTAAACCTGATTTTGTCATCAATATTGCCGCATCTCCATTTTCTGCAAACAAACAGGAGGTAAAACAACATATATTCACCGACAAATCAAAGAAACACAAACTCCCTGTTTTCGTGGTCAACCAGGTTGGCGCCAATACCGAACTGATTTTTGAAGGGGGATCACTCATATCGTCCCCGAACGGGATCATCTGCCACCAGCTGCAGCTCTTTAATAATGATTACATCGTTGCCGATTTGGAACAGGTAAAAAAAGGTACAACGTCCGAAATACCCGGTTTACCTCCCAGGATTGAACTTATAAGAAGCGGATTGGTAACAGGTATCAAAGACTATTTCATTAAATCAGGATTTAAAAAAGCCACCCTTGGACTTTCCGGTGGTATAGATTCAGCTGTAACCCTAGCACTTGCAATGGAAGCACTTGGCAGAAAAAATGTGGACGTACTTCTTATGCCCTCGCAATATTCCTCAGCACACAGCATTGAGGATTCGGTAAAACTCGCCGAAAACCTTGGCGTACAATACAGCATACTATCCATAAAGAAAATATTCAATCTGTTCAGGGAAACACTGCAACCTGTTTTCAATGATATGCCTGAAGACATTGCTGAAGAGAATATCCAATCGCGGATCAGGAGTACACTGCTGATGGCGCTCTCAAACAAAATGGGACATATCCTGCTCAATACCAGCAACAAAAGCGAAACGGCAGTTGGATACGGAACCCTGTACGGGGATATGGCGGGAGGACTCTCTGTGCTTGGGGACGTTTACAAAACGGATGTTTACGCGCTTGCGGAATTTATAAACTCCGGGAAAGAGATCATTCCCCGGAATATTATTGAGAAACCACCATCCGCAGAACTAAAACCCGGCCAGGTAGATGCCGATTCCCTGCCTCCGTATGATATCCTTGATGAAATTCTTGAACTGTTTATTGAGAAACAATATGGTGCTGACCAGATTATTGAAATAGGGCATCAGTCAGACCTGGTGCAACGCATCATCAGGTCGGTAAATGTAAATGAGTACAAAAGATACCAGACCCCACCCATTTTAAGAATCTCTTCAAAGTCGTTTGGCGCTGGCCGGAGAATGCCAATAGTTGGACGGTATTAAATTTTCCATTTAATTTGCACTTTTTAAACAGGAATAGATAAAATTTATCTATTTTAGCATGTTGCCCAACACATAATAAATCTATAAAAATATGCAGGATAGGAGTTATAATGCTGATAACTGCATCGATAACCCAAAGTCAGTATTTACTGTACTTACCCAGAAAGAAAAAGAATTTTTAAAACAGCACTATACGTGTGCTTTTTATAAAAAAGGAGAGATCATTTTCAAAGAAGGGGACAAGCCAATTGGCCTGATGTGTTTGTCGGAAGGCAAGGTAAAGATCTTTAAAGAAGGGGTTGGAGGCAGGGAACAGATCGTAAGGATGGCCAAGCCCGTGGGATTCATCGGTTACAGGGCATTGTTTGCCGAAGAAAATCATACTGCCACCGGCGTTGCTATTGAAGACTCCGTTGCATGTATCATAGACAAGGACAGCCTGTACAAAGTTATGAGGAGCAACCCGGAGCTGGCCATCAGCATTGTAAAATCTTTCGCTTCTGAACTGGGATTTTCAAACGACAGAACCGTTACACTGACACAAAAGCACATCCGTGGCAGGCTTGCGGAATCGTTGATATTCCTCAAGGACACGTATGGTTACGAAGACGATGAAAAAACAATCAAGATCTATCTTTCAAGGGAAGATGTGGCCAACCTGTCAAACATGACCACCTCCAACGCCATCAGAACCCTGTCATCGTTTGCCCAGGAAGGAGTTATTGCCATCGATGGAAGAAAGATCAAGGTCCTTGATCTGCATAAACTGGAAAGAATAAGTGACCTTGGCTAAGCTTTCTCATCAGGCCTAATTCTGTCACAATGAATTACATTTTATATATCATAGTTTTGGCAATGGTGCGCCTGGTTGCCATGATGCCCCGGCCTCTCATTTATTTTCATGCGGATCTGCTCTACTTGCTGCTGTACCACATTGCCGGATACAGGAGAAAAGTGGTGGATCAAAACCTGCGAAGGGCGTTTCCCGGTCATTCAAAGAAAGAGCTTTCTGCCATACGCCGGAAATTTTACCTGCACCTTGCCGACCTGATCATTGAGAGTGCAGTCATTCAGTATTTTCCGAAAAAAAGACTTCAGAAAATGTTTGTACTGAAAGATCCGGGGTTGTATAACAGGTTTTTCGAAGAGGGACGCCACGTGATCATTATGGCCGGGCACTACAACAACTGGGAGTGGGCCTCTCCAATGTCATACACCGTTAAACACCAGGTTCTTGCTGTCTACAAACCACTTCATAACAAATACTTTGAAAAGTCGATCAGCAGGTCGCGGATCCGTTTTGGAGCCATTGCCACCCCGATGGCAAATATTGCAAGGGTAATGTATGACCTGAACAACAAAGGGATACCAACACTTACCGGAATGATCGCTGACCAGCGGCCGCAGAAAAAAAACATCCATTACTGGACACATCTGCTCGATCAGAAAACCGCAATGTACACAGGAACTGAAAAGCTTGCAATGAAATTTAACGCCGTGGTTCTTTTTATGAAAGTCAGAAAAATCAAAAGGGGCCGCTATACCGGTGAATCGATAATCATATCAGAGAATCCCCGGGAAACAGAAGAATTTGAGATCACGGAGAAATTCACACGTGCCCTTGAAGATCTTATCAGGGAAAAACCCGAATACTGGCTGTGGAGCCACAACAGGTGGAAACTCAGTTATGACAAATGGCTTGAGCAAAAAGGAAAATAAGGTCATAATGCAAAACATTCCCGTGAATTGCATCCGGGTATTTAGCCATCTCCCTGACTTTGATCTTCTTTTTCAACATTCTTCCACATTTCTCCCAATTTCAAATACCTGTTGTTCACTCCTCTTGCCCCAAGTCTGCTGATAACAAACCCGGACCTCCCCTCCAAAAATCCGAGACGGATGAAATAATCAAATACAAATCGCCAAACGACATGCACCCACCTGTTCAGCGTAGATGTCTTTACCTCCATCTCAAACATGGACCTTGCCTGTATCGTGGAAAATTTCTCTGTCTGATCAATATGTTCCTGCAAATTGTAATAGGAATAATGCAGAATGTCCCCTTTCAGATGTTTTGTAGTTGATCCCGGGTACAGAATGAATTTGTCATGGGGGTTGATGCCTCCCCACTCTCCTTTGCGGGAATCCCACAACCTGAGCTTCCTTGATGGGTACCAGGTTGTGTGTTTTATCCACCTGCCGCAGTAATTTGTCAGCCTGTTGAAATAATACCCGTCATATTTCCAGTTCTTTTTAACCTGAAGAACAGATTCTTTCAGTCGTGGCGAAAGCGCTTCATCGGCATCCAGCGATAGAATGTGCGGATACCTGGCCTGGGTGATGGCCCAGTTTTTCTGATCGATATGACTGTGAAAGGTATGTGCAATAAATTTTGCGCCATGCTCAAGGCATATCTCTTCGGTTCTGTCCGTGGAATAGGAATCCACTACAACAATTTCATCCGCCACTTCCTTAACGGATTCCAGGCAGCGCCCAATGTTTTTCTCTTCATTGAAGGTTATGACAACAACCGATAATTTAACTTCCATCTATTCTTTTATATAAACTCGTTTTACCCTTTCAGGAATACCTGCCAGTATTTCATATACTATTGTATCCAGTGTTTTCGCCATATTGGCAACAGGCATATTGCTTCCAAAGATCTCCACCTCATCCCCGACGTTGGCACCCAGACCGGTAACATCCAGCATGGTCATATCCATACAGATATTCCCGATGGTGGGCGCTTTTTTCCCGCCTACAAGAAATGCATACCTTCCGTTACCCAGGCGCCTGTTAACTCCGTCTGCATAGCCCACCGGTATTGTTGCAACCGTGGATCGCCGTTTTACCTTACCGCTTCTTCCGTAACCAACGGTCTCCCCTGCTTCAACATCGCGCAGCTGGGAAATGACCGTTTTAAAGGTGCTGACAGGCTGCAGCACTTTGCTTTCCCCTATACCGTAGAGCCCGATCCCCAGCCTGACCATATCAAACTGCAGTTCCGGAAATCTTTCGATACCTGCTGAATTCAATGTATGCAGAAGGACATCCCGACCGGCAACTTCCATAATCTTTTCTGCCATCACTTTCATCTTCCCTGCCTGCGCCCTTGTAAAATGGTCCAGTCCTTCATCGTCACTCCCTGCAAGATGAGTAAAAATGCTTCTGACCCTGATCTCAGGTGCCTGCAGGTGTTCACACAACCAGTCAAGGTCCTTCTCTTCAAATCCGAGCCTGTGCATCCCGGTATCCAGTTTTATATGCACCGGGTGATCGCTTATACCGAGGTACCTGCACTCCCTGATAAATTCCTGCAATCCTTCCCTGCTGAATATTTCCGGTTCAAGCCGGTTTTCAACGATTTGCCTGTAATCCCTGAAATCGGTATTCATCACCATAACGGGTAGCTGGACTCCACTGTTGCGCAACCTGATCCCCTCATCGGGAAAGGCCACGGCAAGGTAATCAACTTTTTCATGCTGCAGGTAGCCGGCGATCTCATACGCACCAATTCCATAGGCGAGTGCCTTGACCATGACCATGATCTTTGTCCCGGGCCTGAGCAGGGAACGGAAATAATTCAAATTATGGATAAGTGCATCCATATTGATCTCCAGAACGGTCTTGTGGTATTGTAATTGGAGTTGACTGGTTATCTCCTCAAAACGGAATTTCCTGGCACCTTTGATCAATACGGCTGTATCGCGGATTTCACGCTTATCAAATTGGGTGAGAAATTGCCCGACATCCTCATAGAACTTTGTCCCTTCATTAAAGAGATGCCTGCAACCGGAAATTTCCTCTCCGATGCAATAAATCTTGTTGATGTTCCTGAACCGGAGCAATGCCGCAACCTCACCATACAGTTGTTCAGGGACCATTCCGCTCTGGTAGAAATCAGACAATATCACTGCCCGTTCACTGTGCTTTCTTTGCTGGTCAAGTACATCAAGAGCAACCCCCAGTCCGGTGAGATCCGAATTGTAACCATCATTGACAATGGTACTGTTAAAAATTCCTTTCAGCGTTTCCAGGCGCATCCTTACAGGCTCAATCTTTTCAAGACCCTTACTGATCTGTTCCGGTGTCAATCCGATCTCCAGCAACAGTGTTATTACATGACACAGGTTTTCAATGGAAGCATCATCAGTGAAGGGCAGCCTGAATTCATACCTGGTATTTTCTTTTGACAAAAGAAGGAATGCGGCACCTGAACTTGTGCCCTTCACACTGAACCGCCATCCGGATTCCTGCTTCAATGACCATCCCGCCTTTTTTGCATTGGTATTTTTCAGGAAAACATCAACTGGTTTTTCATGAATATCCAGGTCTTTCCGGTAGACCAGCATGCGGCTGTTTCTGAACAACTGAAGCTTCTCCTTCAGCTTCTCTTCATCCGACTTAAAATTTTCGGCATGTGCATGCCCTATGTTGGTCAATATTCCGATATCCGGGGCGATGATCTTCTCCAGTATCTGCATTTCTCCCGGCCTGGAAATGCCGGCTTCTATGATCGCGTAATCAAAGGAGTTACTTAACTGCCACAGAGACAAAGGTACTCCCAGCTGAGAATTATAACTTCGCGGACTTCGAACGACCCTGGCATGCTCATGCAGTATCTGGTAGAGCCACTCTTTGACAATGGTCTTTCCATTGCTTCCGGTAATTGAGATCACGGTACCCCTGAATAACTTTCTTCTTTCACCCGCCAGTCTCTGCAGCGCCTTTAGAGAATCATCCACCAGAACAAAACCTGCCTCCGGAAAATCCTTACAGTCAGGTTGATTGTCTGTCAGAAAAAACCTTACCCCCCTGTTATAGACCTCAGCAATATATTTATTGCCGTCGTGATGTTCTCCCCGGATGGCTATGAAGATCACTTCATCGATCCCCGGCAATGACCTGCTGTCCGTGGCAAGATACCTTACACTTCCATCCCCGTTCCCGAACAATTTTCCGTCCGTAATCCTCTCTATTTCCTTTATATGAATGGCATCGGTCATTCGGTGTCCTTACCTGTTGAATCTAAATTTCCTGAAAGCTTTAGCCTGAATTATTCATGAGTTTTTCGTGATGAGAATTCAGGTTATAAAACATCTTCTGCAAAGTGGCTCATAATTGTCCTGCTCTCCCAATACAACAAGGCTGTCCTCTTCAGAGGTCCTGTGGGAATAGTTTGCCAGGCTGCCGCAACGAACACAGATGGCATGCACCTTGGTAACGTACTCAGCAATTGCAAGCAACTGGGGAATCGGGCCAAAGGGTTTTCCCCGAAAATCCATATCCAGTCCGGCCACAATGACCCGCAATCCTTTTTCGGCAAGTGTATTACAAACATCCACCAGTCCCTTGTCAAAAAACTGGGCCTCATCTATTCCCACGACGTCCACATCGCCGGAAAGCAGCAGAATATTCTGAGCAGTATCGACCACGGTGGAACGGATGCTGTTCTCGTCATGCGATACAACTTCCTCCTCCGAATACCTGTTGTCGACCCTGGGTTTAAAAATCTCCACTTTCAGCCGTGCGAATTCAGCCCGTTTCAGACGCCTTATCAATTCTTCTGTTTTACCCGAAAACATTGAACCACAGATTACCTCGATCCACCCAGACCTGGAAGTATTTTTTATGGTGTTCTCAAGAAACATTCCGGTTAAAAACTTAATAACTATAAATTTATATTATTGTAACTTTGTCAATAATTAATTTGGTGAACAGTTGCAATGAAATTATCGGTTCAACTGCAATGTAATCAATGTATTTTCGTTTAATAAAAGACACTAAAATATCACATCAGTATGGAATTAAAACATACCATCCAAATATTGACTAAAGATATACAAGAAATAGAAAAACTGGTTCGAAACCTGAATAAATATCCCTCCCCTCCCAGGATCGAACTTGATCTGGCAATGGCCAAGCTCAGAAACGTTTACGAACTTCTATCACTAATATCTGCTGACACAACGGATGAACTTATAAAAGCAGAAAGTATTGAAGCAGGACCTGTGACTGAAAAGAGGCCATCAGAAGAGAAAAAAATTGAGGATGCGAAAGAAATGGAGGAGACGGAAAAGAAGGATACAAAAGAAGAAATACCAAACAAAGCGGCCGAAAAATCAGCCGGGCCTCCCCAGGAACCAGTTTCAGACAGTGAAGGAGAACGGGAAAGTAAAACCGACGGCTCTGTTTCAACCAGCGGGGAGAAGGAGCCTGAAGAAAAGCAATCTCCTCCTGATGCAGAGGAGGAACCAGGAAAAACATCCATTCTGGCTGAAAAATTCACCAAGGACAAGAGCATCAATGAAAAAATAGCTTCCATGACAGGCGAGAAAACCTCAGGCAAGTACACCGGGGAACCCATCGATTCCATCAGAAGGAACATAGGGATCAACGACAGGTTTTTGATCATCAGGGAATTGATGAGCGGTGACAATGAGGAATACAACCGTTTGATCAATACACTGGATGAATGTTCCAATTTTAATGAGGCCTTCAATCACATTCAAAACAGGTTTCCAAAACACCTTGAGCACGAAGGCGTTAAGGTTCTTGTTAACCTGGCAAGACGCAAATTCATTAGCAGGGGGAATGTCTAAACTTATTCTCATACCTACCCCCATAGGTAACCTTGAGGACATCACTTTCAGGGCATTGAAAACAATGCGGGAAGCAGATCTGATATTGGCCGAAGACACCAGGAAGACAGGGATTTTGTTGAAGCATTATGAAATAAGCAAGCCGTTAAGTTCCTTTCATCAGCACAACGAACACAAAAAACTTCAACAGGTAATTGAAACGTTAAATTCAGGAAAGACAATAGCGCTTGTAACTGATGCCGGAACACCGGGCATTTCTGATCCCGGGTTTCTCCTGGTAAGGGAATGTATCAGGAACCATATTGAAGTTGAATGTTTGCCGGGCCCCACTGCTTTCATTCCGGCGCTGGTGAATTCCGGGCTCCCCTCCGACAGATTTGTCTTCGAAGGTTTCCTCCCGCAGAAAAAGGGTCGTAACAAGCGCCTGCAGGCATTGAAGAATGAGCAGCGGACCATGGTATTCTACGAATCCCCGCACAGGCTGCTAAAGACGCTCGGAGAATTTGCAGAAATGTTCGGCCATGACCGGCAGGTTTCGGTTTCACGTGAACTGTCAAAAATACACGAAGAAACCATCAGGGGAACCCTGGCCGAAATCATTGAACATTTTACAAAAAACAGCCCAAAAGGAGAATTTGTAATTGTTTTAGAAGCTTAACCAACAATAAAAAGGGTAAGTGCCAGGGTTTTCTTTACATAACGAGCTGCACTTTCAGAGTCCTCTGCAATGAACTCATAAATATCATCCAGATTTTCTTTAGCGATTGTGTCCCAATGTATGGGAAGCCCTGTTTTCTTTACCAATTTTCAACCTCCTTTTCAAGTTCTTCCTGGGTGATGTATTGTCCGGATTTAACCCTTTTAGAGGCTGCTTTCACCCTTTCTTTCAGATCTTGTGGAGTAATTGGGGTCCCATCTGTTCTATAACCCACAACAGTATCCTTTTCATATTCCTTACTCATGGCATATACCATCTTCAGGAACCTGTCGTCCGCTTTGTCAATGTAGCTGTGAAGCTCTTTTTTTAATGCTGCTGTGTTCATGATTTCCTGTAACATTGGTTCTACAAACACAAATTTAACGATTTAAATTCATTGATCAATAAAAACCGGATTTTCATGTCCTTTTGCGAACGATAGTGTGCCCATAAATTACTATCCGTACAGTTTTAGCGTTTGTACTAATTCTACTTTGACAGATTAACAAATTGTTGATAAAACCCCTGAAAACACAAAGTTTACAGGGGCATCGAAAAACATGATTTTCGTACCTTTAAGGTATGTTCAACACAAGTTAAAGATACAAAAGAATATGGAAAAACACCAACCGCGGCCCAAAGCAGGTTAGTGAGCTACCTCTCTGATTATCAAGATATATTC
>JAIPBT010000063.1 GCA_021738565.1 Bacteroidales bacterium | reverse complement strand
AACTGTGGTCATTGAATGAAATGGAAGCAATCGGAGCCGGGGGCACAATGATATGTTTAAATAAGTATGAAAGCTCAAACAATACAGGGGGTAAGGAATGCGCTTAAGAACAGCGCCGATCAGAAAACGCTCGAAACATCCCAGCGCTTTTTCAAAGAAGGAGAGAAAGCCTATATGCACGGGGTGAAAGCAGCCGAAGTCAGGAAGATTGCCAAAGAATTCTACCGGCATATAAAGGATGCACCGAAAGCGGATGTATTTGAAATGTGTGAAGAACTCTGGAAGTCGGCCTACCTCGAAGAAGCTGTCATCGCCTGCGTATGGTCCGAATCACAGCACAAAAAATATGCGCCTTCAGATTTTAATATCTTCCGGCACTGGGTCGAGAACTATATCGACAACTGGGCTGCCTGCGACACCTTATGCAACCACACCATCGGAACTTTTATCATGATGTACCCTGATTATCTGCAGGAGTTAAAGAAATGGGCCAAATCACCGAACCGCTGGGTCAAAAGGGCATCTGCTGTATCACTGATTATCCCCGCGCGGAAAGGGATGTTCCTGGAAGACATTTTCGAAATAGCTGAAATCCTGTTAACAGACAGTGACCATATGGTACAAAAAGGGTATGGATGGATGCTCAAAGTCGCAAGCCAGGCGCATCAAAAGGAAGTTTTTTCCTATGTGATCTCCAAGAAGACTGTCATGCCACGCACTGCGCTACGTTATGCCATTGAGAAAATGCCGGGAGATCTTAGAGCTGAGGCTATGAGAAAGTAATACCGCCCGGAAACAAATAATTTTAGTTTATTACCAATCCTACCTTTTAAACAAACGACTGCTCATTCTGTAATTACCAGATGTATTCGGCACCGAAGAGAATGTTTTATAATGGAATAAGCTGAAATACTTTGACATCTTTAGATTCGATCTGGATATTGACCACATCTCGAATGTCAAATTCATTGCCCGACCACAATTCTTTTACATGATAAACGGTATTTAGTAAGAGGTCAACTCGTTCTAACGGAATGCTCGTATCTGCATCCTGATCGCTGAAATTGAATACCGCAAGATAGGAGACTCCATTTTCATGCAATACATACGCATTGCCGGCACCATTCGAGGTATTGCTCTCGACCGGCGTGAATGGCGTTTCAATTTTTGCCAGGTCCAGGATCTCGTTATTTGCCAACAGGGAGTTACGCTCGTCTTTTACTATGGCACTGCCAGCTTCGCTGAAATCGTCACCAGTGATGAATATTCCCGTTATTATCGAACTCGTGATCCGCGCCCTGTTTTCTCCTTCACTCACTCCGGCAAGTACCACATGATCACCGTCACTATAATGGTTCAGATAGCCGAGCCACCATCCATATGTAAGCGCATTCAGCACGTATTCAGTATTCCCGATGTCGGCCCATGCATCACATGATATTCTTCTTGAATTGGTGTAGGATCCGGGGAAAAGGGGCGAAATTGCAAAATTCAGGAACATATCATCACCCACGAGTGCGTTCAGGTATGCCAATGTGGAAGTAAATGCCTGTCGGCCTGTTGTGATTGTAGAATCATAGTATGAATCTCCTTCAAGGCTTGCATGCGTTAAGAAGTCAACTTTCAGGTATTTACAGCCCAATTCCTTGAACTTCAATACCTGGTTTTTCAAAGCTATTCTTACTGCAGGATGTGTCGGATCCAGGGCTATGCTTCCATCCAGGTATTGTTTCTTACCGTTGGCATACAGGTAAACATCCTTGTACTTGAAGTCTGTTGATCCCACCAATGCTTCTTCATTTTTACCCCAGTGTGCAAAGGGTGCCATATATATACCGGCTTCCTGGTTGTTTTGCCTGCAATGATTGACAAAATCCTGTAGTTCCTGCGCTGAAAGCCTGTTCCATCCGGCATCCATTCCAATATAAGCCACGGGGTTTTCAAAGCCTTTTGGCTGTAACTGTGTTGCAAAATAGTCGGAGACCTGGATCATTTTCTCATAACTGATACCGAACTGAATCGCCCCCCAGCTGTTCCATCCGAAAGGTTTCGTCCAGTGTTTCCTATTATTCCCGGTTGCCTTTGACGAAATACCGGCAAAGATTTCCATTCCCTTCCTCCAGTCATCAAACTGACCGATAAAAATATCAGATGATGTAATTATACTCCCGGCAACTTTTCCGTGCGGAAGTACATCCCTTGTCCTGACGGAGGTATAACCGTTGATCACCTCGACGCTGGCCTGTGAAGTGGTTCCAGACACAATTTTTATCGCTGTTTTCCATGTATCATGGATAAGAGATCCAAGCACAATGCCGTTCCTGGTGGTGTTGTTATAAATGGCAGTGACTTCGTGACTTGTCGCTGAACTACCGAATTCAGACGCGTTGAATCGCACCCATTTATCGTTGTCATATGGAACCGAAAGGATCTTGTTTTGATTTGAAGTTCCGGAGGGTAGGGCGGATAAACCATGTACCGGAATCATGTAATTGCTTTCCAGAATTGAATCACTGACAATTTCGAGTTGTGCAATAATGAATGGCTGGTCCTCATATATCCGGAAGCGTTGGACCATGGTAATATTGTTAATCTCCGTGGCGATTTCGAATAACGTGCCTTTGCCATGCTGATCGCTGACCGGGGCTGTGCTGATTATCCGGCGGTAGTTCCCAATGGTGGAATAAGTTTCGGGAATCCTGCAAACAGCAGCCACATTTTCAAGTACTTGTTTTTCATTTTTGTACAGGCTGAATAATCCATGTAACGTATCATATTCAATTTTCCAGTCACCACATGCTAAATGCCTGGTGTGTGAATGGTCGTCAAAAACGGGTTCCATTGTGAAATTATACATTGACTGGTCTGCATTCAGTTCCTCCACGAAATAATCATATGGCGCTGCAATATGCTCCTTTTGGACAGGCCGGACATAATAGTTTCCTGGAGGCAGGCTCCTGAACGAGTATTTGCCATTTTTATCTGTCCTGGTGGTAAGTTGATAGTCACCGGCCAGTGCAATCTTCACATTTCCAACAGGAGCCCCATTAGTAGTAACCTTACCGGAGATCGCATGCGCATACAAAGGTTCTGGAATAAGACTGATATAGTCGAGGTCGGGCGATGGTTCGTGCGGATTATAAAACCTGATCCGGTTACTGCCTTTTTGCAACCTGACAGTGATCGTATCGGTGCTTACCTTGTCTTTTCCCGCGTTATTGTAGCATATTTTCTCAATGGAGATCTCCTGTTCGTTGACCTGTATGTAAAATGACTTGTCGTCGCTGACAGCATAACCAATCACCAGGTTGTACAGTCCGTCTGAAGGCGCCTTGACAGATGTGAAGGTAACTGACCCGTTTTGCTTACCCCCTATGTTCTTCACCAGTTTCCCTGAGGAGCAGGTGGCGCAGGTATCGGCCTCAGCAGGAAGGTCGAGGATATTTTCGGTGTGCTCTGCTTCGTAAATAACTGCTTCTTTTGGATCACACGACAAAAGCATACAGCACATAAGCATGCTCATTACGAGGACATGAAGCGTGCGTATTCCTGCTCCAGGAAACGAAAGTTGAAAATACTCAGTTTTTGTTTGCATGAAAGTAAGGTCTTGGGTTACATGATCAAATTGAGAGGCAGGAGGTATCCGGGCATTCACTCGTATCAATCACTCTTTCAGGAATTTGTAGGTATCTGAGTTGCCGGAATGATTCAGGATTCTCAATAAATACATTCCTGATAACAAACCAGAGACTGGTATACCCTGGTTTTCAGGATATATCTGGTCTTCAATCAATATGGCTCCGCTGATGTCGATCACCTGGTATTTCCCTGGCAGGTCCATATTAGAGGCATATAGCACATTTCTTACCGGATTGGGGTAGAGGTTTATCTCTTCTCCCTTTAGTGGAGATTCGTCCTGGTTTGTAGGTCCCGTTCCATCCAGGTAAAATCTATATACCATCACATCCTGGGCCGGCACGTCAAATTCAATTTCATTTTCAATTGTCGAAACCTGGTGTGTCCATAATTCTTTAACTGTATAGGTTTGCCCGGTTTCCAATCCCAGCGCCTCCAGATTGAATTGATGGGAAGTGGTGGATGATGAATAATTGAAAACCGCCAGGTAGAAACTGCTTTCGTGTAATAAGGTAAACACATTATCAGCACGGTCGCCCGTGTTGCCGTTGAGATGTACGAACGGCTTACCGATCCTGGCAATCTCGTTGATTTCCTTGTTAGTAAAATATGAAACAGCCCTGTTTTTGGCCACTTCATTCCCTGTAGCGGAAAAATCATCGCCGGCAAGAAAGAGGCCGGTAATCGCCCCGGAGGTAATCCTTGCCCTGTTTTCTGCTTCGGAAGCCCCGTTTAGTACCAGGTGATCAGCATCGCTGAACTGGTAGAGATGTGACAACCACCAGCCGTAGGTGTGCGAATTGAGGGTATATTCCGTATCTCCGATAGCAGCATAGGCATCGCACGCAATGCGCCTGGAATGCGCATACTGATAGGGGAAGAGTGGTGAGATTGCCTGGTTGACAAACATGTTGGTACCGATGGCATTCAGCAGGTAGGACATACCCGCATTATAAGCCTGGATTCCTGTTGAAACGGACGCATCGTAATATGCATCTGCCTGGATCGCCCCATGAGTCAGGAAATCTATCTTGATATATTTAAAGCCGGCTGCTTTGAACCTGCCGATGTAGTAATCGATGCGTTCTTTCGAGCCGGGGTGGGTAGGATCGATGGCCCATGCCCCGTCTAGTTTGACCTTGTTGCCGTTGGCATACAGGAAAATATCCCTGTATTTATAGCTGCTGCCCTCGACAGTGTAACTGTCATCTCTCCACCATTCAACGAATGGCGCCCAGTAGATGCCAGCTTCCTGGTCATTTGCGTGACAGTAGTCCACGAAAGATTTTAACTGGTAGTCATTCAGATTGTCCCAATAGGAATCCAGACCGATATAGGTGATGCCATCGTTACTGAATCCGCGCGACTGAAGCTCGTCATAAACAAAATCAGACACTGCCTTTGCATTGGTAAGGTTGATATTATCCTGAATGCTGCCCCAGCTGTTCCATCCGAATGGCACACCCTTGTCCCAGGGCAGGGAAGGGGCGAGGGTTGTATTTACCCCGGCATAACTTTCCATTCCCAATCTCCAGTCAGCGTACAGACCCACCATTATTTTTGGCGATTTCAGGGTATCTCCATTAATGTTGCCATGCGGGATTACGTCACGCGTATTTGATGTACTGATCCCGCCATATGCTTCGATGCTGTTAAGGGATCCATCGGATCCGGTTGTGGTTACAATTCCCGATTTCCATACATCATGTTCCACAGAACCGATCACAATACCTTGTTTGGTGTCGGCGTCATAAACGGAAGTTACTTCGTAACTGGTCACTTTGTATCCGGCAGGAAAAGATGAATAGCGTATCCATTTATCATTATCAAAAGGCACGAACAAGGCCCTGATAGCATTGCCTTCAATGGGTCGGGATACCGAATCGCTCTTTAACGGGGCAATATAATTTGATGCAATCTGGTTGCCAACAACATATACATCTGTCAAAAACCAGGATGCGTCATCGTACAGGTAGAAATTCTGTATCAGCACGTCTAAACCGGGTGATGACAGTTTTACGGTCAACTTCTTACCGGTACCAATCTCATCACTGATAGCTTCTTCGGTAATCTGAAACGTGTCAAAATCCATACTTGAAAGATTTGCTCCATCTGCAATTGCAGAAGCATACAGCCCGTTTAATACAGGAACCCCGTCAGCATAAACCTTTGTCTGCTTCAGCCCGGTATTATAGACAATCTGCAGTATTGAATTGCTGATTCCTACCACTGAATCAGCTTTCAGTTCAACCGAGCTAGCCAACTTTTCCGGGCTACCTGGATATATGCCTGCTTCAGCAGGAGTGATTAATTCCCCGGCACCAGGAGCAAACCGGAACAACATAATAAAAACTACCAATGCAGTGATTCGCTTCAATTCTCTGTAATTCATGCCCACGTTTTATATTTGTTGATTCAAATTCTGCAGGGGTGTTAAAAAAGCAGGGAAGTATATCTGTTAAAATTTAACCATTTATAAAAATAATATACTTCCCTGTTTTTTAGCTTGCAAAGCGCACTATTCTTTCACAAACAGCACATTTGACCGGTTGCCCTTTTTGCTGGTCAGTTGCAAAATATATGTACCGGCATGTAATTGACTGATGTCGATATTCCGGATTCCAGAGACTTCAGAAGCCTCCATCATTACATTTCCAAGTGTACTGTAAATCCTGAAATGGCTGGCATCCTGGTCTGAGTCGATGTACAATTGATCCTGTGCAGGGTTCGGGTAGACATTAAAAGCATTGATTCCTCTAAGGTTCACGGATGTTGGATCGAGAACATCGGAGGAGAGATTAAGCGTACCGAATCTGTTGATATTGTACCATGCATCGTCGTGGCCCGTGTTGTTGTTAAAACACAACACACTTTTTTTACCATCACCTTCCTGATCATTGTCAATACTTTCCACTTCAAATCCCCATACGGTGGGCGTGTTATCCATAGTTTTGGGGACAGTGACCGACCAGGGAATGAATCCTTCAACAATGAGTGTATTTCCGTCAGTGGTAAATTCCCATTTTTGGCCGTAGTCTTCTTCCAACCTGATCCAGCCATCGTTTCCACCTTCACCGTTACCGGCATAGGTACCATCTGCCTTTACACTGTCCATAGCAGCAAACCTGCCATCCATCCAGTTTCCTCCCAGGACGTTGTTAGTGCTGTTGTCATACAGATCGAATTTAGCCATGGTGGCAGTTGCACCCCAGTAGCAATCTCCGATGCCTTTGCCCTCTTCCCACTTCGGGAATGGGTTCTGTTCTGAATCCCTCCGTCCGTAAGGATTTAAATACACTACATACTGATCGAAGTTATGGCCATCCCACTGCATGTCAGAAGGTTTCAGATAAAACGTATTGTCTGTTCTTTTACCCAGAAAATACAATCCTTCATCGTTATACAGCACCTTAAACGACGAACGGTGATCGTCGGCTGGTGCCTCGAATGCAGGCGTGGTTATGTTGCCTTCATCATCAAATGAGGCCCCGTTCCACTCAAGTTGCTCTACGTAATCGATCTGGTCCCATGCCCAGTCATCTGCCACACCATCAACGTTGATGGTAACCGATGCTGCAAGCTTTTTTGCTGTGTGCGTCAAAATTTGAGCATCCTGTGAATATGCGCTAACCCCTGCAAACAGGGCTATTGCACTCATTAGAAAAAGTCGATTTTTTTTCATGTCATCATAATTTTGGTTAATAAATAGTTAATTGTTTTACTCGGTTTTCTTACATCTTTATTTGACTTTACCGGATAGCGTAAGTCTGAACACGGCGCTTTCGTACCTGTTGCTGACATTTACATTCATTCCTGTTTTCATCAGGTAATCTCCTGTGAATTCCCTATTGTTGCCCCAGAAACTTTCATTATTCTTATTCAACTCTGTAACATTGTAGCTTGCCCCGGGATCAAGTCCCTTTAGTTTGATCACTGGTAAATCGCCCCTGTTATGGTGTGTCAGGCTGAAGATAAAAACCACCGCTTCAGACTGATCGGGAGACAGGCACATTTGTCCTGACCATCCATGTTCATCGTAGGGTGAATAAAGCCGGTGAAGGTCGCCGTGCTGAATAGTTTCCCTGATTTTTTTGTAATCTGAAATGGCACTGGCTGCGAAAGTTTTCTCTTCAGAATCCAGGTCTTTTGGCTGAAGCTCCAGGCCCAGTCTTCCGGTCATTGCCACATCAAACCTGAATTTGAGCGGCGTAACCTGGTTGGTCTGGTGGTTCGGACTGGTAGATACATGTGACGCAGTAGCGATTGGTGGATAGATCAGGTTGGTGGCATATTGTATCCTGATTCTTTTCAGGGGATCGGTATTGTCACTTGGCCAGAATTCGTCATGATACTTCAGCGATCCAAAATCCAGTCTCCCGCCGCCAGAGGCACACGCCTGGATGAGTATACCAGGATATTTGGAACGTATCCTTTCATACACATCATACAAGCCTTTTGTATATTCAATCCAGAAATGTGTCTGCTTCTGCGGATCAAGGTAGGTTGAACCCGCATTTTCCACGTGCCGGTTGGCGTCCCATTTCAGGTAAGCAATATTGGGAACAGCAGTTAAGATGCTGTCAACTGTGTTGTAGATGAAATCCTGAACGGCCGGATTGGTCAGATCAAGAAGCAGTTGATTGCGCCAGAGGTACAATTCGCGATTTGGTTGCTGTACCACCCATTCGGGATGTTGCTCAAACAGCTCACTTTTCGGATTCACCATTTCCGGTTCAATCCAAAGCCCAAACTGCATGCCCCTGGCATTTGCGAAGTCGGCCAGATGGTTGATCCCCCGCAGCAATTTCTCGCGGTTAACCTGCCAGTCACCGAGTCCGGCGTTGTCATTGTTTCGCGGATATTTATTTCCAAACCATCCATCGTCAAGTACAAACATCTCTACGCCGATTTCAGCGGCATCGGTCATCATTTGTTCCAGCACAGCCTCATCGAATGAAAAGTAGGCGCCTTCCCAGCTGTTCAGCACAACCGGTCGCACGTCGTCTCCATGATACAGATTGTATTTCCTGGCCCATGCATGCAGGTTCCTGCTAACCTGGCCTGCTCCACGTATACTATATGTAAGGATCACCTCCGGCGTATGGAATGTTTTTCCTGCAGGTAATGTGTAGCGCGAATTGTAAGGATTCATGCCCAGGAGAACATTAAGTATATTCTGGTAATCCAGTTCAAACGACATGCGGAAATTGCCTGTCCATGCGACAGCCCCACCGATTACCTCTCCATGGTCTTCTTTCAGTTCTCCATCCAGCGAGAGCAGAAAGGAAGGATTATCCGACTGTGTGGTTCGTACGCCTTTGATGGATTCAACTACTTTAGTTCCCGGTTGTAATTTTTCCTCCGTGAGCTGCATTTCACCTGCCCAGAATCCGTGAAAGTGGGTCAGGTAATACTGCGTTGAATGTACAGGAAGATACGCTGAATAAAACTGAACCAGGTCCACATCTGTTGGTTCGTCGTGCATGTAAGTCACCCACTGACTGATCACATCCTCCTTGTAATAGCTTTTGAAATGCAGATCGACAAAGAAATCATAGAACCTGTCTTTCAGATGGATGATTGTTTCGGAAACATTGTCATCATGCATGACCTGATCTGCTGATACAAATACCAGCTCTGTTGACATATTCCCATCGTGATGATGTGCGATGAGTGCGGGTTGACTGACAAACCTGTTTCCCGAGGCAGTATAAGCCTCCAGCATGTATTGCCTGTCGGTATCCGGCTTATGCTTTTTCTTCAGTTGTACCAGCTCCTCCGCATCGATCAATTTCTCACCAAAATAGAGTTGTTCCAGTTGTTTTTCCGCAGTAATCCTGAATACCAGGGAAACATGTGCTGTTTCGACGCTAATGATCCCGGTGTCAGCGGCAGATATTAAAGGTGTAAAGGATGTCATGATCAACCCTGAAATGAGACTTAAAACCAACCGTTTGCAAGAAATGCTCATATGTTATTTTTTTTGATTCCACATTGCGATACCGCATCCATGCAGGCTAATAACCATTGTTTTGAGTCCACCCGGTGGCGTCAATATCAGTCTGGGGAATGCCGAAGAATTCATTTTTATTTTGCTCAAAAAGTGCTCCCCAGGCATCGCCATCTTTCTCGTTATTTTCATCGCCAGAATTGTTGTATTCATAAATTGATGCGATGATTTCAGGCGCCCTTCCGGTTCTTACTATGTCATAAAACCGGTGAAATTCGGTTGCGAGTTCCACTCTTCTTTCGTGCTCAATAAGAAGCCTGAGTTCAGCTTGGTCTGTTGTCGTAATCTCGGGGAGTACCTGGGAAGGATCATCACTCATTTGCCTTGCCCTGTTGCGGACTTTTTCAAGTGCCCACAGTGCTTCATCAGTATCCTGGATTTCATTGCAAGCTTCCGCGTACATCAGCAGGAGGTCGGCATAACGCATAATCTTTACGTTGTAATTGCTCTGTTCATACTCATTTCCAACAGGTCTTTTTACCTCTGGCACATAGTACTTAAATGCCATGGTTCCTGGCCTGGCAATAGTCACCATATAATCCGGCTTGTAGTCAATGGTATCCCCGTTTTCGATTATAACTATCGTGTCTCCATCTTGAACTACTGTCTTTTCAAGACGTGGATCACCTGGTTCAAAAGCGTTGATCAGGTGCTGGCTTGGCATGAAGAAACCCCATCCAAGATCGTTTCTTGAACGGGTAAATGTTGGTAACGATGATCCCTCTGAATATGTCTGGTCAGATGAATTCTGCGTCTCGAATATAGATTCAATCCCATTCGGATTGTCCACGTCAAATGTTTTCCAGAAATCTTCTTCCAGTTCGTATTCGCCTTCATCGATCACTGTTTTTGCAGTTTCAGCGGCAAGCCTGAATTTTGCTTCGGCATCGAAGGCCCCGTCCAGGATATAGGAACGCTCCCATGAACCTTCGAACAGGTACAGTTTTGCCAGTAATCCCAGTGCTGCTCCACGGGTTGCCCTTCCTGCATCAGCAGTACTATACTCACTTTTCTGGGGCAGCATCTGCGCGACCGCTATTAATTCAGGTTCCAGTAAATCTTCGCAAAGTTCTTTGATCGGTGCCCGGGGCGAAGAAAGATCGGTCAGTGATGTGGGTTCGGTTAATATGGGCAGTTCTTTGTAATTCTTCATTAATTCAAAATAGTAGAATGCCCTGAGGAATCTCACTTCAGCAAGCAACCTATTTTGGAGGTCATTGTTCATCTCAATTTCGGGAATGTATTTAAGTGCTGTATTGCACCTGTAGATGCCCATCCAATATGCTCTCCACCTGTACCAGTTGAATTTGTTGCTTGCGTCGGAAGTGAAATAAGCCATGTCATCCAGTTCGAACTGATCACCCGGACTGTCACCACCTTTCCAGGCATCTCCAGCACTCATGTCACCGCTCATCCATGGAAATTCAATTGCCCATGTTTCTCCCATGATGTCGTAACATCCGGTGACCAACATGATGGCATCCTCGGATGTATTATAAGCACTTACAGCGGTAAGTTTCCCCGGGGGGGTGATATCGAGAACATCAGAACAGTTAAAAAGTGTAAAGCTTATGATCAGTAGTATAATTATCTTTTTCATGGTACCAGCTTTATATTAGTTAGAATGAAATTTTAATCCCGCCCAGAAATGTTCTTGCTGCAGGGTAGTTGGAATAATCAATACCTGATTCAAGGACATTGTCGTTGGTAAATTCCGGATTCAGACCTGTGTAATCCGTCAGCGTAAACAGGTTTTGAGATCCGACATAGATACGTAGGGAATTGATTCCTGTAACCTTATTTTCAATCGGGATGGAATAGCCTACCTGTAGGTTTTTTATCCTGAAGAAGGATCCGTCGGCCAGAAAATAATCAGAGAATCTGCTGAGATTACTGTTCGGATCGGTAGAAGTTAAGCGTGCTACTTCGTTGGTTGATCCTTCTGCATCCCAGGCTTCGTCGAGAATTGTACTGGAAACATTATAGTAACCCGTACCTGAATTATTGAAGATTTTCATGCCGTCGAAGATTTTATGCCCGCTTGCGCCATACATATAAAGGCTGATATCGAAATTGCTATAGCGCACTGTAAAATTCAGACCATAATTCATAGTCGGAAGCGGACTGCCTAAGAAATCCCTGTCCAGTGAGTTGATCCTGCCATCTCCGCTTAAATCTCTGAACCTGATGTCGCCGGGTTTGGCCCTGGGCTGGATCAACTGACCGTCAAGGGCATGTGCTTCGACCTCGTCTTGGGTTTGGAATATCCCGTCGGTAACCAGTCCGTAAAATGATGCAATAGGTTGTTCCACAGTGGTGCGTGTAATGGAACCGCTTAAGCTCCTGTAATTGCCTGCATCAATAAAGTCTTCACCTCCCAGGTCAAGGACCTCATTCCGGAGGAAGCTCATGTTTCCGCTTATTTCGTAGCTGAGTTTCTCATGGTTGTTGCGGTAACTCAGAGCGAGTTCAATCCCTTCATTCCTGACATCCCCGGCGTTTGTCAGGATCCCGTCGCCCGGACCATATGGAGCGCTGAACAAGCCTGTAAAACTTGCTATGGGCACCTCCAGTAACATATCGGTAGTGGTTCTCCGGTATACTTCCGCAATAAAACTGATCCTGTTGTCAAGAAACCCCGATTCGAGGCCAATATTTACATCCCTGGTGGTTTCCCATCGCAAATCAGCATTCCCGGGTTGTGCGGGACCATAACCCGGGTAGATCTCATTTCCGAAGACATAACGTCTTGTATTGGCAATTAAATCGAGGTACCCACCGTCCTGGATGTTCTGGTTGCCAATCATTCCCCAACCGGCCCGAAGCTTTAAAAGCGACAGCATTTCGAGATCATCCAGGAAATCTTCCTTGTTAAGAATCCAGGCCCCGGATATGGAAGGGAATTCGCCCCATCTTTTTTGTTTGGTAAATAATGAAAAACCATCTTCGCGCTTTCCTTCCGGGAACTTAGAGGATCCATCTGCCCTGTAGCTCAGGGTGATGATGTATTTCTGAAGATAAGAATAGTTGACCCTGAATAAATAAGACATGAGCGAGCTGATGGACTGGTCACCCCAGTTGGTGGGGTTAGAGGTCCCCATGTTGATGTACCTTAGTGCAGGATCGTTTCCCGGGATGTCCTGTATGGAAGTGCCGAAGAAATTGTAATTGTTTTTTTCCATGGTGTTCCCCGCAAGGACCGTCAGACTGTGCGCGGAGTTAAACGAAGTGGTATAGGTGAGGGTATTTTCCAATACTGAATTGAACCATGTCCTGGCACCGATATTTACCTGGTTGACTTCGTTTTTCTCCACAGGGTCGATAAAATATACAGGAAAATAATTGTCCTGTTTCCATTCCCTGAAATCAAGTCCGAAGTTGGTTTTGAAAACAAGGCCATCCATTATGTCCAGCGTAAAGTAGATATTTCCTATTCCGTTCAGATCCGACCTGTTGTCAAAATTCCTTGCGATCTGACCGACCGGGTTACCGATGTTGGTAACATCAGAAGTAGCGTAAATACTGTATTCGTTGAAGGCTGTTTCAATTTCATTTTGCGGCCGGTATACCGGTGTAAAGGGATCGATGAACAGTGCATTGGTTAAAATGCCGCCGTAGAGGTTCTTTTCATTGATCACATTGCGCTTAGTGTAGGCCAGAATGATAGAGTTTCCAAATACCAGTCGCTTATTTATCCTGGTTTCTGTAGCAAGCCGGGCTGAAATTTTTTCGTAATCTGAACCTTCTACAATTCCTTCCTGGTTAAAATAGGAGAGGTTGGAAGAGTAATTGATCGTTTTATTCCCCCCCAGGAAATTCAAATTGTAATTATGAATAAGACCTCTTCTTGTGATTTCATTCAACCAGTCTGTTCCGGTTCCAAGTGTATCAAGCTCCGTGTAACGAGGTGCATTACCATCATTTTCCAGTGCCCTGTTGATGGTTTCGGCATAGCGAACCGAATTTGCCATCTCTGGAAGGAATGCAGCCTCCTGGAATCCTGAACTGCCTTCGAAGGTCACCCGCATCGGGTGGTCCCCACCTTTTTTGGTGGTAATCAGTATCACTCCATTTGCACCACGTGAACCATATATGGCGGCTGCCGAGGCGTCCTTCAGGACTTCCATACTCTCGATATCACTTGCGCTCAGGAAATCGATTACCCCGGATGGCGCAATGTTTCCACCATAATCGCTGGTTCCGATGGGGATACTTTTCTGAACAGGTACGCCATCGATAACATATAACGGATCGTTGCTGTTGATGGTACCTATACCCCTTATCTTGACAGAAACACCACCACCAGGCGAAGAACTCGTGGAGGTGACATTTACCCCCGGCGTCAGTCCCTGCAGCGATTGGGTAATATTGCTGTTTGCGCCGATAGTGAGATCCGCACCTTTGATGGTTGAAATCGAGCTTGTAACATCAGTACGCTTCATTGTGCCGTACCCGATAACCACCAACTCTGATAAGCTCTGAACATCGGGCTCAAGTGCAATATCGATCTTCGTCTGTTCACCAATAGGAATTTCCACGTTTAAATAACCCACGAAAGAAAACATCAGGAGTTGATCACCAGGTAAAATCCTGAGTTCATATTCCCCGTCAATATCAGTAATGGTACCCCTGGAGGTAGATTTAATGAATACATTGACGCCGGCAAGCGGCATGTTTAGTTCATCCACTACGGTGCCCCTGACAACGCGCTGTTGCTGTTCTCCCTCTTTTACCAGAGGATTGATTAAAATGTATTTGTTTTCACTGATCTCGAATGAAAAATCCAGTTCAGAAGAGAGTTCATTTAACACACTGTTCAGGTCTCTTTCTCTTGCCTGGTAGGAAATACGCTGCTGAACGTTAAAATTATCATTCTGCAGGACAAATTTTAAACCACTCTGTTCTTCGATCTGGTCAAGCACTTGTTGTACAGGCCTGTTGTTGACATTCAGTGTGACAGGCCATTCCTGTGCGAGCAAACTGTTGGTTGCGAATAAGAGCACCAGTGTAACGGTGCGCAAGGTGCAGACATAAATATCCCATTTGAAAAAAGGCAACTTTTTCATGTAAGTTAGATTTAGTTGTATAATATTCAGATCAGAATAAAGGGTCTTTCTTATTGAATATTATTAAGTTAGTGTCAAATATTACGCAGTGTAGTCTTTCAATTAGCCGTATTAATCAGAAAGATGGAATCATTTTTAATTTCATAGGTCATTGGACTTAGTTTTGATATAGTAGTTAGCACTTCATTAATATCATCCGTAATAAATTTCCCGGAGTAATGAAAATTCTTCAGCGTTTCGTCTACGAATACAATTTTCCTGTCGTAACTTCTTTCCAATTCCCTGGCAATCATTTCAAGCGACTTATTTCTGAATGCAAGTACATCATCTTTCCATAGGACCTGTAATTCCACAGGGTCTTCGAAACTTGAAGTCAGTTGCCTGGTATTCTTGTTATACACGACATACTCGTTCGGTCGCATCACCAGTAACTTGTTGCTTTCTTCAATCTCCAGCTGAACGCTTCCCTCAATCAGGATGGTTTCAACCAGGTGCTCATCCGGATAGGCTTTTACATTAAATTTGGTTCCAAGCACCTGGACATTCAAGCCATCTACATTAACAATAAAAGGTTTTGAGGAATTTTTTGATACTTCAAAAAATGCCTCACCACGTAAATAGACTTTCCTGTTCCTGTAATCAAAGCTATTGTCATAAGACAGGGTACTTCCTGCATTCAGGGTGACTTTCGTACTGTCGCTTAAAAACACGGATGTTTTCTCCCCAAACGGAACGGATATCTGGTTGAGGTTTTCTGAGAATACAAGTTGGGGGTTTCTGCTTACGAAAAAATACACACTTGCGATGGTAACGATTACCACAGCCGCATACCGGAATACATTCCGTATAATCCTGAAAGTTTTCTGCCTTGCAATGCGTTCATCTTGTCTGATGAGTTCATGCAAACTATTCCAACCTTCCTTTCTGTTATAGATATTCTTATATTCCTTTAAATGCGCAGCATCCCAAATATCTCTCAATTGATCAAAGTATTTTCTGTTTTCAGGTTTTTGTCTGACCCAATGGAATAATTCTTTCCTGTCATTCTCCGAAAGCTCATTCTTCAGGAAACCTGATATCAAATCTATATTTCTTTTTGTTGTCTTCATGTCCTTGTGTACTCTTGTGACGTAGGTTTTATTCTTTCACCCTTACAGCGAATTGATTTTTTTTAAAAAAAAAGAAATTTTTATATAAAGAATAATAGAATTGAAAGGTGTTTTGAAAGTTTCTCACGTAATTTTTTTAAAGCCCTGCCCATTTGTGTTTCAACAGTTTTGACAGATATCTCAAGTTCCTCCGCGATTTCCTTATAGGTTGAATTCTTTTCCCTGCTTAACAGGAAAATCTTCCGGCAATCAGGTGGTAAAGCTGCAATGGCATTTTCAATTTCTTCTGCGAGTTCTTTTTCAATCAGGCTGCTAAGGCAATTCTCATCTACAGCAAAATCGTAAGTGCCGGGTTCATAAGCATCAAGTTGAGTGGATTGCTTGTTTTCTTTTGTCTTTCTCAAAAAATCGATGCATGCATGGTAAACCGAGGTGAAGAGGTATGATTTAAGTGAAGTGTGTACAGACAGTGATTTTCTTTTTTGCCAGAGTTTGTGAAATACATCCAGAACAACCTGTTCTGATACATCTTTTTGATACAGAAATTTCTGCGCATATACACATAAGCGCACGTAATACCTGTTGAATAAAATCTCAAAACTCTGTTTATCCCCACTGGCCAACCGGTTCAGTAAAATATTATCTGAATCCATAACTACGATCCTGTCCGGAATTTAGTTTAAACATAATTGAATCAGCCCCCTGTAAATCTTACAAAATATTGTTCCGACCTCAATATTAACTATTTTTCTGCATAATCTGGTTGGAGGTAAGCAGGCAAATCGGAAATTTAATTCGATACAGATCATAGATTCATCATACAACTATGTTACCAATTGACTGTTGGTTTTCTTATTGACCTTATTTTGCTTTTATGCTGAATATTTATTCCTATTAATGGTGGTCCCTTTTCCATCTGAACACTGGTTTTGATTCCTGAAAAAATCATATCTTCGGATTAGTTTTCAAGAACATGATATGAGCAAAAAACAATGGTACGAATCACTCTTCGAGAATTACGGGGGGAAATACGACAAAGAGGTGTTCACACAGGGAACCAGGGGTGAGT
>JAIPBT010000062.1 GCA_021738565.1 Bacteroidales bacterium | reverse complement strand
AGAAGTCTGTCCGTCCCAGTTGTACGTGTAGGGACCAACGCCACCGGCGGGTGTAATGGATGCTGCTCCGTCGCTGTTGCCGTTACAGGAAACATCCGAGGAAGCGTCAAGCGTGAAAGTGATCTGCACATTTTGCTCGACGGTAAATGGTCCGAAATCTTCAGAACACCCGTTTCCGTCGGTGATGGTGACGTTGTAGTTTCCTGCTTCAAGTCCGGCAATATCTTCATCGGTTGAATTAAATCCATTGGGGCCGGTCCATGCAAAGGTGTAGCCACTTCCTGATCCTCCTCCGGGAGTTAGGTTGATTCCGCCGGTAAAATCTCCGAAGCAAACAACATCTGCAATGACAGCTGTTGCTGTAATGGCCGGAGGTTCACTGATCTCTATTCCCAGGGAGTCATCGCTACCAGGGCATCCCAGGGCATCAGAAACGTTAACATCATAAATGCCGGCTTGCAGTGATGAGAAAATGCCATCTGAATTCACATCATTTACAGGTCCTGACAATGTAAAAATGAAAGAACCGCTTTCTCCTGAAGCAGTTACGTTGATTGCACCTTCTCCGGATCCCGAACAGGTCAGGTCGGTCACGTTAACTGAAATTATTTCAATGGCATCCGGGGCGGGAATATTTATAAATCCACCTGAATTATCGGTAGAATTGTCAAAATCCTTAACACCGATAAAATAATCACCTTCAGGGTAACCGGTAAAAGTATAAGACCTTGCTGCGACTGTATCTTTTTCCAACGGTATGAATTCTGAAGTAGCCAGGCTGTATTCCAGTTCACCTGATCCGCCTGTAACATAGACGGTAATACTGCCATCGGAAAAACCATTACATGTTACGGGTGTAGCAACAATGCTGTCGATAACAATGTCCTGAGCGACCACAGCCGGTGCAAATTGCAATAAAAGCAATATATGTATCAGGTACCTGGTCATTGTTTGTTTACATTCTCATAGTTTGTATTCCAATAGCTTAACTTATACGACTTTAGTTAAGATAAAGTTCCATGTATTTAAAGAAATTCACGAAGTGCTGACAAATTTAGATGCTTTATAAATTATTTATTTTCAGATATTTATAATTCATAATGTTTTAAAAAACTGATAATCAATAGCTTAATTGTTATCGTTGTTTTCTATGTTGATTAAATACTTTTTATTGATCTGTTTTACCGGATAACGTGCTGCCAGGAAGCCGATGAACAATACCGTGAGCCAGATCAGTAAAACATCGTTCATCTGAAGATCTACCGGATAAGCATCGATCACAAAGGTGCCGCTTCCACTCAATTTAAGGAGTTCAAACTTATCCTGAACCCAGCTAATTAATGTTCCCAATATGATTCCTGCAACTGATCCGATTATACTGATCAGCCAACCTTCCAGCAGAAAAATATTGCTGATCAATTTCGTATTTGCCCCGAGGTTTCTCAGGCTTTTTATATCTTTTTTCTTATCAATGATCAGCATACTCAGAGATCCAATGATGTTAAATGAAGCAATGATCAGTATAAACGTAAGGATAAGGAAGATGGCCCATTTTTCTGTTTTCATTACCCTGTAAAATATCTCATTTTGTTCTTCACGGTTTCTAACATCAAAGGAGGTCCCCAGTAAATCCTGGATGGAGCTTTGTGTATCCCTGGCATCAAATGCGGGGTGCAATTTAATTTCAATGGCTGAGACTTCATATTGATAATCAAGTAGTTTCCTGATGAATTCTATGGGTACCAGGATAAATCTCGAATCGTAATCCTGTTCAATGGCAAATATACCAGATGGAAATATAAAGTCTTTTCGAAAGGCATTATCCGGATTGGCCAGGTTAATGGACCCCAGTCTTTTTGGGAGGTACACAAAAAGCGGATTTATGAAATTCAGGCCGATCTGCAAATTGTATGCAATTCCTTGTCCTACAACAGCATAGCTTCTATTTTTATCTTTCAGTTTCATCTCACCATCATACACCATTGAATCGATGCCTGTGACCTCTTTAAAAGATGCATCTACGCCCTTGATGGTGGCAATGTGCTGCCGTTCATCGTACCTGAGCAAGGCATTTTCTTCCAGTACCTCGGAATAGTGCAAAACTCCGGGCAGTTCTTTTAATTTTTGAAACCTTTCATCGGGAGTGAATACTTTTCCTTCAATTATGGTGATTTTAATATCCGGATCAAAAGCATTGAAAAGTGATTTAACTACTTCATCGAATCCATTAAAAACAGACAGGATTACCACAAGTGCCATGGTTCCAACGGCAACTCCCATCATGGATATACCAGAGATAATGTTAATGGCATTCTGGTTTTTTCTGCCAAAAAGGTATCTCCGCGCTATATAGAACGGTAATCTCATTTTATGCATTTAACGATCAGGCCGGTGCCTGATTTGTGTGATGTATGCACATCGGTTAGGTTAAGTATAAAACAAAACGGGTAGGTGACAAGGTAATACAATGGTAATATGAATAGCAAGAGCTTACTGGCATTGGCCATCATGATCGGCCATTTCATGGATAATCTCCAGGAGATCTTTCCGGGAATTCCATAGGCATACCTGCTGAACACTGATGAAAAACCGGCATCTTTTAATTTTGTTTCAATGTCTGCAATGGAATATCCATCCCGTACATGTTCATCTATAAATGAATCTTCATGTTCGTGATGCACATCACTTCCTCCCTGGTCAGATGGTGTTGAGATCAGAAGGATTCCTCCTGTGCGGAGGCTGGAATAAAGGTTCTTAAAAACAGAAACATCATCTTCTATGTGTTCCATTACATCTACAGACAGTGCAAGATCAAATGCATTTTCCTGCCGGTATTCTGTCAGATCAGCATATTCGAATTTTACCCTGTCTGATTTTCCGATCTTATTGAAGAAATCATTACAGTCGTTAATTTGCTCCTGTTTGATGTCGAGGGCAGTTATTTTGGATTTTGGGAACTGAATTGCCATTGTGAAGTCGTATTGACCAAATCCGGAACCTGCGTCCAGTATATCGGGACTACCCGGAATTTCATTCCTGATTTTCCTGATTTCTTTACGTATATGCCATGACCTGAGCAACAGCAGGTTCAGCAGGTGGTAAAATAATTTCCTTAAAAAAGGTGTTTTATTGAATACCCCGCCCAGGCTGTTCTTTACGGGATCATATTTCATGGTCTATTCTTTTAACAGGTTATCAATGTTATCGATGTAATCCAGCGAATCATCCAGGTAATAAGCAAATTCCGGAACTGCACGCAGCTGGTTTTTTACCTTATTTCCAATATAATTCCTGATTAAAGAGGCTTTTGCCCGTATTGCTTCAATTGGGTTTTCATCTTTGTTAAATGGGAAAATACTCACATAAACTTTTACGAATCCAAGGTCAGGACTGACCCTCACCACGGTTACAGAGATCATTTTTCCGGGAAGTATTTCATTTCCATGACGTTGAAAATAAGTTCCCAGCTCCTTTTGGAGCAATTTGGCTACTTTTTGCTGACGTTTAGATTCCATATGCCGGTTTTAATCCAATAAGTTACGTTATTTGTTCTTTCTGTTCGCGGGATTTTATCAACGGTTGGATTTTCGGGTTTTTTTAAAAAGGAAGTAAAAGTAAATAAATAATTTCAGAGTTTTCTTGCTGCGACTAAATTTCATAATTAGTTTTGTAGCCAACTTATACAACAGCTATGGAAACAGTATTAAGCGGGATTCGTTCAACAGGCAACCTGCACCTGGGAAATTATTTTGGCGCCGTGCGTAATTTTGTAAAAATGCAGCATGAATACAACTGTTACTTTTTCATTGCGGACATACACTCGCTTACAACCCATCCCAAACCGGACAATCTTCACGAAAATATTAAGAAGGTACTTTCAGAATACCTTGCCTGTGGAATTGATCCTGATATTGCCACAATTTACATTCAAAGTGATGTGCCGGAAATACCGCAGCTATACCTGCTACTGAATATGAATGCATATATTGGCGAGCTGGAGCGGACAACCACCTTCAAGGAGAAGGTGCGCAAGCAGCCGGAAAATGTAAATGCCGGATTGCTGACCTACCCCGTATTGATGTGTGCAGATATTATTATCCACAATGCAGACAAGGTTCCTGTTGGTAAGGACCAGGAGCAGAATCTTGAAATGGCCCGTAAATTTGCCAGGCGTTTCAACCATATTTACGGTGTTGAATACTTTACACTTCCTGAACCCTTCAATTTCGGGAGTGACCTGGTTAAGGTGCCCGGACTGGACGGTGCAGGAAAAATGGGAAAATCTGAAGGTAATGGAATTTATCTTATCGATGATCCGAAGGTGATCAGGAAAAAAGTTATGCAGGCGGTTACCGATGCGGGACCTGAAAAACCCAATTCAATAAAACCGGAACCGATTCAGAACCTGTTTTACCTGATGGAGCTTGTCTCAGAAGAAAACACGATTCGTCATTTTGATGATCTCTACAACAACTGCACGATCAGGTACGGGGATCTTAAAAAACAATTGGCAGAAGATATTGTTAAGTTCACAACACCTTACAGGGAAAGGATACTGGATATATACAATGATGACGCCTACCTTCGCAGGGTAGTTAGCCAGGGAGCCGAAAAGGCAAGGCAAAGCGCCTCGAAAACACTCCGGGAGGTCCGTGAGATCATTGGATACAGGAGTTTTTAAAAATAAAAAGCCCGCCTCATGGAGGCGGACCCTGCCCCGAAAATTGTCAGGTATATGCTTGGATGAACTGTCGTCTGATAAAAAACAAATACTGTGCCAAAAACAGGTTTTCCATAGTATTTCACGTGTCTTTTTAGATGTCTTTGAACATAAACTATCTTTTTTTACAAGCAGTAAACATTCAATTTTCGACATTACAGCAGGGAAATTAATTCTTTGTTAAGTATCGAATAAATTCAATTAATCAGGGAGGGACCAATCTATCTGCTTCAGTCCTTTTTCAGCCAGAAATTTGTTGGTTTTCGAGAAGTGTTTGCATCCAAGAAACCCATTGTTCGCAGATAAGGGAGACGGGTGAGCAGCCTGAAGCACCAGGTGCTTTGACTTATCGATAAGGGTTTCCTTTGCCCGGGCATATCTTCCCCATAGAAGGAATACCACATTTTCATTCTTTTCAGAGATTACTTTTATCGCCCGGTCTGTAAATATTTCCCATCCTTTATTTTGATGAGATCCCGCACTGCCTGCCCTGACGGTAAGGGTTGCATTCATCAGCATTACTCCCTGTGCAGCCCAGTATTCAAGGTTTCCGTGTGAGGGAATCTCAATGCCAAGGTCATTGTGTATCTCTTTAAAGATATTTACCAATGAAGGAGGTGGCTTAATTCCTTTCGGAACTGAAAAACAGAGTCCGTGGGCCTGGCCTTTTCCATGGTAGGGATCCTGTCCGAGAATAACCACCTTAACCTTATCAAGTGGGGTTGCATTGAATGCATGAAAGATCTTCGGGCCGGGGGGATAAATGGTATAACCGGATCTCTCTCTGACCAGAAATTCTTTCAGTTGAAAAAAATAATTTGATTGGAATTCATTCCACAGAGCTTGTTTCCAGCTTTCTTCGATTTCAGGAGCTATGGTTGTCATTGAAGGACTAAAATATAAAATATCTCTTTCAGTTCAATGTTGTACGGCGATAAAATTAAAAATAGGTACGGAGCGTTAATACAAAGTTTCTTCCCGGGGCACTGACACCTGAAGCATAGGGTTTATAAAACTGGTCAAGCAGGTTTTCGATGGCAAATTGAGCCATCAGGTAGTCATTGATCCTGTAGGAAGTATTTATATTGAATGTCCACCAGGATGGGTATCCAAATCTTGTAGCCTCATCTTCATTGTCTTCACCGTAGGGAGAGAAATCCTCTTTGAATTTCCAGCCATTGTAATACACGTAGCTTCCGAACATGAATTTTTTATAATCATAGGTAATGCTTACCCTTCCAAAAACAGGGGGGATATGGCCAAGTGGAACATCATCGGTTATATTTCTGCCTTTTGTCAGGTTGAGAGAAGCTTTCAGGATGATGTTGTTGTAGAAGTCAGATATCACATTCAGAGATGCCCCGTAAATGTGTGCAAGCGAGGCATTATAGTTTGCGGAGACCCTGTACATGTCGCCATCGTACTCCAGTGAGTCCTGTCCGTTAAGTGTATAGTCTGTACGAACAATCGCATTGGTCATCAAGGTGTAATATCCCACGAGGTCCAGGCGGAGAAATCCTTCAATGACCCTGCTTGCTCCTATTTCGGCATTGTACGTATATTCAGGTTTGATGTCCCGGTTTGGCACAATAATGTAGTCATCTTTTGCACGTATTTTTCCGTAATCGTCCACATTGGGAGTCCTGTATCCTGTTGATAAAATCGCATTGATCTGCCATTCGTTGGTGGGGTGGTAAACCAGGCTGGCGCTTCCAGTAAATGCTCCATTGTTTATCCTGGTCGTATCAAAAGGAAGCTGCGGATTATTGAATACAGAGTTCAGCAGGGAATAGTTGTACCTCAGTCCGCCATTGAAAATTAATTTTTCACTGAATATTTTTTTAAAGCTTCCATACAAGGAAGTGGCATAGGTATTGCTTCCTCCTGAAGGATAGCGTGTCGGAGCTGGCCTTGTTTCGCCGGTTTCAATTTTTTCATAATAGGCACCCGATCCAACGTTGTTGTAAATCAGATCGTAACCATAATTCAGCTTTGTATTGGCATCCCAAACTTTAAGGAAGTCTATATTAAGACTTAGCACATTCACTGATTCAAGCTGGTAGAGTTTTTCGGATGATCTGTATTTTCGGGTAATCCGGTCCTCGTCGATTTTTTGGTACGCGAAAATTGATGTGGCATTTGTAAAAAGTATGTTGTCATTTCGGTTGACATTTTTTACAGATGCGAGCAAACGGTTCTGCGGGCCATAATAGTATTCTGCATATTTTAGAATTCCGTCATCATAATCGTTTAGTTTATCAAGCCTGTCAATATTTGACGAGGCTGAATACTGTATGTTGAAGATCCAGTCGATGAATTTGGATGGTGAATACCTGAATTTTTGTAAAAAGTCTACCTGGCTGTAATCGGTGTATTGCTGGATATTTTCATCGGGGTTCACAAACATACTGTCCATTCCGTTCACTTGTTTGATGTAGTGCATTGTTCTTCCCCAGTCGCCATAAAACAAGTTGCGTGATGATCCGATCCTGATTTTCTCAAAGTCCTTGTATGTTACAGCTGTCAGGGAACCTGTTTTTTTTCCGCTAATATTGAAATTCAGATGCCCCACTTTACCTGAATTTGCAGTAGAATATTGTGTATAGGCCCCCCCGTCAAAACGAATTTTATCTTTTTCAGCAAGAGCGGGGTCTTTTGTGTAATAATGGATGACGCCTCCCAGGGCATCGCTGCCGTAAATCAGGGAACTCGGTCCGAAAATAACCTCTGTGCGATTCAGTATGGAATGGTCAATCGTAATGGAGTTCTGCAAATGTCCGCTCCTGTATATTGCGTTGTTCATTCTTACACCATCAACCACCAGTAATATTTTATTTGCTTCAAAACCTCTTAAAATAGGACTCCCGCCTCCAGCCTGGGATTTTTGTATGAGAATGTTTCCGGTTTCCAGGAGTATATCTGCCGAGGTTTGCGCCTGGTTGTTTGTAAGGTCCTTTTCGTGCATCACACTGACAGTAAAGGGAAGCACCTGTTTGCTTTCTCTTGATTTGCTTGCTGAAATGATGAATTCGTCCATGAGAATATTTCTCTTTGAAAGCCGGATTACCTCTTTGTCACGAATTTCGGCATAAGGGTAGATAGCTGTATTATAGGAGGGATGCTGAAATACAATGGTATCAGTATCGAGAAAATGCAACGGACCGGTGTATCCGGCACTATCTGTTATTGCAGCCTTTTGCCTGCTCAGGTTAAAGATGGCTACATCTTCAATGGGAATACCTGAGTTTTCTGATATCACTTTCAATTGCTGTGAATATGAAATGAAAGGCAAAAGGAGCAGTAAAAAGACAATAAAGTATTTCATATTGAATTTATGTGACAATTTGCAAGACAAACGAAAAATACTTAATTGGATTAGCTGGACTTAAAAAACAGCAAAAATTATACCAACTCAACGATCATATCATTTCGGGTCTTATGCGATGTGCAGTTAAATTTTGGTATTGGTTACCGGAACGAAAATTATTAATTATGTTGGTAATTTCTGTAAATCAGCTCAATTCTTTTAATAAATTTGAAAAAATTCATGCATATGTGGAAACGATTGCTGACAGGCTCTCTTATTGCTGTCGTGATTGCAGTGGTATTGTATTTTTTTGTTTTAGATGACAAAGAATCATTTCACTCCATCTCTGCTGCAGAAGCGGTCCCTTCCAATGTAATTCTTTTTGTGGACAATATAGATTATGAATATTTCCGGGACGATTTTTTTACCACGAACCTTTTGTGGCAGGAATTGTTAAAATATAGTTATTATGCTGGTCTGGATTCTTCAGTTGGCAATATCAATAATATAATTGAAAAGTTGTCGCTTCTTCAGGATGGAATTGGAAAGGATGCACTAAGTATTTCTTTACACATGATTGGAAATAAAAAAATAGTCCCTCTTTTCCTGCTTGAATTAAAAGGTAACGTTTCATTTGCCAATATAGAGGAAGAAATGAATGGTTTACTTGGCAGGGAAAATGCCTTTAGCCAGAGAAAGTACGAGGGAGTGAACATCAATGAAGTTACAATCGACGGAAATAGAGGATTGGAGAAACTATTTTATACCATTAAGGACGGTATATTAATGATTGCGTCAATCGATATTCTATTGGAAGAGTCGATAAGAAGCATAGATACCAAAGGAGGTATATATTCACATAAAGGCTTCCGGGAAGTAGCATCCACGGCAGGCAAATATGTTCAGGGAAATCTATATGTTAACTACTCACGGTTGAACCAGTTGTTCGATCCCATATTTAAAAATCAGGCAGGGATCAGGTCTGAATTGTTGTCGCGTATGGCTACCTGGGGTGAGTTTGATATTGATATTGATGACGAAATGGTTGTTCTCAACGGGATGACTTATGCGGATGATTCCACATCAACCTGGCTCAATTTGTTCAAGGACCAGGACCCGGTCAGGCTCGAGGTCACTTCATACATTCCTTCAGGTGTTACAGAATTTCTTTCTGTGGGGATCAGTAATACAGAAACTTTCAGGAAACGTTTTTATGATCATTTGAAATATGCCGGGGAATACCAGGTTTTCAAACGTACAGATGGTATCTTAAAAGACAAATTGGGTGAAAGTCCATTAAATACGCTGCTGAACCTGCTTGGAAATGAAATTGTCTGGTTTGTGATTGATCCGTTAAATAATGGAAGTCCGGAAGAAGTAGTTGTTTATGAATTAAACAGCAGGTCGGAAGCAAAGGATAAATTGGGAAACTGGGCCGGTTTGCTGGTTGGTTCTGATCAAGGTCAGGTTGATCAAAATATCAGTCAGTACAGGCTGGATGACCAGACGATTTACAGTATATATGCGATGAATCAAAAATTATATGACCAGTTGGTTCTGGACAAATTCATTAAATCATATTTTGCCTTTTACGACAATTATTTAATATTCAGTGACAGTAAAGATGCCATCAAAAGAACGATCTATCAAAATGTTTTACATAAGACACTGATCAATGAATCGTATTTTGAACCGGTAAGTAATCTAATGTCATCGAAGATGAATCTCATCTTTTTTATCAGGCCGGAGCCATACATGTCACTTAACGGCCATAATTTCAACGACGGGGTACTTACTGATCTTAATGAATGGTTGCCCACTCTCCGGAAGACGGCAGGAATTGTAATCCAGTATTCCAGTGAAGATGATATCTTTTATTCTAATCTAAGCGTAGATTTTTCATCCGGTGTCAGGGAAAATGCACTGACGGTCTGGGAAAGCCTGCTCGACTCTATTGTAATCGCGAAACCATCTCTTGTAGTTAATCACAACACGGGAGACAGGGAGATCCTGGTACAGGATGCCGGCAATACCCTTTACCTGTTGAATAGCACAGGCCGAATCCTCTGGAAATTGAGATTGAAAGGCCCTGTATTGAGTGAATTCTTTCAGATAGATTACTACAGCAACGGGAAGCTCCAGTATTTGTTTAATACTTCTGAAGCACTTCACCTTATTGACCGAAACGGGAACTATGTAGAAAGATACCCTGTAAGATTTCGTGCAAATGCCACCAATGGTATGGCATTGTTTGATTACGATAAGAGGCAGGAATACCGGATTTTTGTTGCCTGCGAAGACAGGAAGGTCTATTGTTATGATATTCAAGGGAACATGGTTACAGGGTGGGGATTTGACAAGACAGAAGGCACGGTTGTAAATCCTGTTCAACACTTCAGGATCAGGGACAAAGACTATATTGTTTTCGATGATGAAAAGCGGGTTTACATGATGAACAGGAGAGGGAAAGAGCGGGTTCACATGAAAGATCCGGTCAAAACTTCTAAAAAGAATCAGTTTTATTTCAATATGGACCTCGAAAAAGATACACCTCAGCTGGTAACTACGGATCCTCAGGGTAACGTTATTGGCATATATTTTGATGGGAACCAACGCAGGATGCTTGAAAATGAAGCATCGGAAGATCATTTATTCATAAGCACAGATCTTGATCAGGATGGTAAATCAGAATATATTTTTAGTGATGAAAATGAAATAGAGGTGATTGAATCAAACGGGAAAAGACTTTTTTCATTCAAAATAAAAAGCGATATTAGTACATTACCGGATGTATATCAATTTTCGTCTTCGGAACTGAAAATTGGAATTACGGACAAGGAGACGAACAACATATACTTATTGAATTCTGATGGAACCTTGTATGAAGGTTTTCCTCTCAAAGGGAATAGCCGTTTCAGTATTGGTTATTTTGCAGGCTCTGACAGCAGATTTAATTTGATAGTGGGGAGTCGGAACAGTTTTTTATATAATTATTCAATAGAATAGCGATGAAATTACAACATTTAAAATTAATTGGTGCGGGTTTTCTGATCCTGGTGCTAACATGGTCATGTGAGGGATACCTTGACCAGTTCAATTTAAGCAGGCTTGATACGGAAGCTGAGGTTGAACCTTCTGCTGCTCTGCCATTGGCATACGGGAGTTTTAGTCTGCAGGATGTGATTGAGTCTTTGGATTCAACAAGTTTTGTTGACCAGACTGCTGATAGTCTGCTTTTTGTCTATTACAGGGATACAATACTTACCCTTTCGGCCGGAGAATTTCTCCAGGTACCCGACCGGGATATTGTTGAGACCTATTTTCAATCGGATATTAACATACCTGACTGGCTGGATATCGGGACGGGAGAGACTTTTGAGTTTTATAAATCTGAAGAACTTGATTTTAATGCGGTCGGGGATGACAGGCTGGATAGTATTTTTATTGGCAGCGGAACATTGATCATTGATATTGTCAGTGATTTCAGACACCAGGCATTACTCAGGATATCGAGTCCAAATATGATCAGTCCGGAAGGAGACTCTATGAATCTGAATATTGCAGTAAGTGACGCTTCAGGAAACTATGCAAGCACAGAGTATTTTGATATGACAGGCTACAAAATGCAGATACTGGATGATGCTGATACTACTACTTTCCGGTTGAACTTCGCACTTGAACTTACCAAAGGGACTGCCGGCGTGAGTACAGATGAAGAGTTCGGTATCACCATGGGCTTCAGGGACCTAAGCTTTACCGAACTGTATGCCTATATTTCCCCAAGGGAGGTTTTCAATATTGAACAATCCCTTGATCTACCTTTCTTTAATTCGATATCAGGGGTGCTTGATTTTGCTTTCGCAGATCCCAATTTCAAGATCAGCGTTCACAACTCTTTTGGCATCCCGGTCTCCATTGACCTTTCAAAAATGGAAGTGCGTTCATCAAAAGATGATCAATACTATGAACTTGAGTGGAAAAATGATACAATGATGCCTTTCGATCTAAATGTTCCAACACTGGATCAAATGGGTGAAACGATAACTACCACCAGGCTTATTAATCCTGAAACCAGTAATATTGATATGATCATAAGCCAATTACCTAATAAGATAGATTTTAATGTTGTTGCAAATGTGGGAGATGAAGGCGAAGAGGAATCAACCTATTTCCTTACAGGCGAAAGTAGTGTAGCTGTTGAGACAGAACTGACTATGCCAATGTGGTTGCGAACTTCCGGATACACTCTGGAGGATACCCTGGATATGGATCTTGCAGGGATACTTGGGGATTTTGGTTTACTGAAAAGAGCGAATTTTGTTCTTAAGACGGTAAATGAGCTCCCGCTTGGACTGGATCTTCAGGTTTATTTCCTGGATGAGGATTATGTTGTACTTGACTCACTGTTCAAAGATAATAATCCGTTCATCCTGGCTGCACCAGTTGACGGACAGGGAGAATTGGTGGTGGACCAGCTTGAGGAAAATCTGTCCATAGTTGACTTTTCCGGGGAAGAATTGAGCAAACTGGACGGAACAAGGTACATGTGGATACGTGCCCATGCTGAAACATCCAACAATGGTCTGGACATGGTCAAATTCTACACACATTACATGTTGAACTATGAATTGTCAATTGATGCCCAGTTCCGTATTAATTCTGAAGAGCTGCCATTTTAAATGATGATTATGTAATACCTTTGAATATCATATCCATGAGAAATAGTATAAGAATTTTAATTTCTGGAAGTTTGTTGCTGGTTCTCTTGTATACTCCGGTTAAGGGCCAGATTCCCAACTCCATGTATTTCATGCCGGGAGTGCCACAGTCCAACCGGATCAATCCGGCAATTCAACCGGGTTCAGGATTCTACCTCGGATTTCCGTTGCTGTCTCCTCTGAGGATACAGTTTACGTCAAGCTCCTTGTCGTTCAGTGATGTATTCTATCAACCTCCAGGGTATGATTCACTGATCACACCTTTTCATCCCATGGCAGATAAAGAGGATTTCCTTAAAAACTTCGATAAGGTAAATTATTTTATGACCAACCTTGGAACACCTTTGGCTTCTCTGGGCTTCAGGGTAAGAGATAATTTCTTTTCGTTTGATGTTACTACAAGAATGGATGGGAGTTTTTATTATCCAAGGGGCATTTTCGAACTTCTGATAAATGGAGTGGAAGATGAATCTACCATTTCTCTGGGCGGACTGGGAGTTGATCTGAATATATTCAACGAAGTAGCACTGGGCTGGTCCCGTAAGGATTTCATCCTTAATAATCTTGATATAGGAGTGCGCGGGAAATTGCTGTTCGGACTGGCAAACATCAATACCAAAAAATCAGTGTTCGATATTTCAACTTCCCGGGATTCATGGAACCTGAATACAGAATTTCAGATCAATGCTGCCGGACCATCTTTTGTGCAGTTCAATAACAATATTGACGAAGGTTTTCCGGTAATAATAGACGACAGTTATTTTTCTACGCCAGCAGGTATAGTTTCCGGGGTGTTTGGGTTTGATCAATTCGGAATGGCAGTGGATATAGGCGCAAACTACCGCCTGCTTCCCCAGCTGCTGTTAAGTGCTTCTGTATTGGATATTGGAGGGATAACCTGGAACAATACTTTTGAGGGTACTTTTGATTTTGAATGGGATTATTCGGGCATCGAACTGAATCCATTTTCGGGAATAGATACATCATTTGTTTCGGTGCTCATGGATTCATTGTCTAATGCCTACGGTTTTTCAACAGGAGACCCTTATATCTCACCGCTGAATCCCAAATTATTTTTAGGAGCATCTTTTTATCCGGTTGAAAAGATAGGCTTTGGTTTTGTTTCAAGGACGGACTTTTTGAATGAGAAAGTTGCCCAGCAATTTACAGGATCAGTAAATATGACGACCGGTAAATTTGCCAACCTTACGCTGAGCTATTCTTATATAGCCCAAAAACTAAATAATATCGGTGCGGGTTTTTCATTCAATGTTGGGCCATTCAACTGGTACATGATCTCCGATAATGTTATCAGTACAGCATTAAGGCCTACCAAAGCGCGGTCGATGAATCTGTGGTTTGGGTTGAACCTTACCTTTGGATGGAAAAAGGTTAAGAAAGCACATTCGAAGGAAGAAAAAATGAAGAAAATTGATAAGCCGCTGGTTTTATAAAAAATTCACATTATAGTTAAAGATTTGAAGAGGCCTGTCCTGGAATGGCTGGTGAGTGATCCCCTTTAATAACAGGTTCAGGAATTTTTTAATTGTTTCGCCATGCTGGTTGCGAACACAAAATTGTTTAATGCTTCGTTGTCGGTATGCAGTACATCTTCTTTTGTTCCCTCCCAGCACTTCCCTCCCTGGTAAATGTAAATTACCTTATCCCCAATCTCCAGCACTGAATTCATATCGTGGGAATTTACCACTGTTGTGATGTTGTAATCAAGCGTAATTTCTTTGATCAGTGCATCAATCTTTATGGCTGTCTTTGGATCAAGTCCTGAATTCGGCTCATCGCAGAAAAGGTAATTTGGTGAGAGAACAATCGCCCTGGCTATGGCAACTCTTTTTTTCATCCCGCCACTGAGTTCAGCAGGCATTTTGCGGTTTACATCTCTTAAACCAACCCTTTCCAGGCTTGAGTCCACCAGGTTCTTTTTTCTACTGTAGGATTCACGTGAAAACATATTCAAAGGGAACATTACATTTTCTTCAATGTTCAGCGAATCGAACAGTGCTCCTCCCTGGAACAGCATGCCCATTTCTTTTCTCAAATCCTGTTTCTCAGGTGGAGACATTTTTACAAAATCGCGATCGTCATAACAAATGGAACCCCTGTCAATATCCAGCAGACCAACCATTGCTTTCATCAATACAGTTTTACCGGAACCACTTGAACCGATGATAAGATTGCATTTGCCTTTTTCAAAATCCACTGATACATCATTCAATACGTATGTATCTTCGAACCGTTTGTATATGTTTTCAAGCCGTATCAATGAAGGATGATATTTGTGATTACAAGATTGGTAAACAGGATCATAACACTGCTTATCACTACTGCCCTGGTACTTGCTTTCCCAACCTGTATTGCTCCGCCCTGCACATGATAGCCATAGAATCCTGCCACGGTGGCTATTATAAATCCGTAAACTGCTGCTTTGAACATGGCATAGGACAGGTAGTAGGGATAAAAAATATACTGTATGCCATAAATATAATCTGAAACCGGAATTACATCTCCAATAAGACAAACCAGGTATCCTCCCAGCAAACCCACTGCAACACTTACAGCACATAATACGGGCATAAACAGGACCATGGCAATAATTTTGGGAAGTATCAGGAATGCAGCGGGATTAATTCCCATTACTTCCAAGGCGTCAATCTGCTCGGTAACCCGCATCATTCCTATTTCAGAGGCAATACTTGATCCGCTCTTCCCTGCGATCATCAGTCCAACCATTGTAGAAGAGAATTCCAGCAGCAAGGAATCCCTTACTGTAACGCCCACTATGTATCTCGGAAGCCATGGATTTTCAATATTGAAATTTGTCTGGATGGTAATGGCCGCTCCGACAAATACTGATATAACAACGATGATCCAGATTGACCCGATCCCATGGTTTTCCAGTTCCCGGAGGGTTTGCCTGTAATAGATGGAGGCCTTTTCGGGCCTCGAGAAGATATTTTTTAACAATACGATGTATTTGCCTATGTTTGCAAGTGCTTTTAACATGCAATAAATTTATAAATAATATTTTGCGGTGATGTAAAAACTTCTTGTTAAAAAAATGTTTTAGTTTTATTAATGTAATTTAAACGAATGAACAATAACTATTACTGTATCATTATGGCCGGGGGGGTTGGAAGCCGTTTCTGGCCTTTGAGCCGGGCCAGAAATCCAAAGCAGTTCCTTGATATTCTTGGTGTAGGGAAGACTTTGCTTCAACAAACATTCGACAGGTTTACTGAGCTTATACCAGTTCAGAATATCTATATTGTAAGCAATGCTGAATATAAGGATATTATTTTACAGCAGCTTCCTGCACTCCCGGAAGAGAATGTGTTACTTGAACCATCACGGAGAAATACAGCACCCTGTATAGACTATGCCAATTTCAGGATATTCAAAAAAAATCCGAAGGCTCAGATCATTGTGGCTCCATCGGATCATTTGATCCTGAAAGAGGACATTTTTCTGGAATGTGTTAAACAGGGACTTGAATTTGTAGGCAACAAAGAGGCCTTGCTGACATTGGGGATACAGCCAGGCAGGCCTGAAACAGGATATGGATATATCCAGGCACCCCAGGGTCCGGTAAGGGGTTTTGAAAACCTGGATGTTAAGAAAGTGAAGACTTTTACTGAAAAGCCTGATCTTGATCTTGCCAGGGTTTTTTATGAAAGTGGTGAATTTTACTGGAATGCGGGCATTTTCTTCTGGTCACTTCCTGTTATCATGGATGCATTTGAGAAATATGTTCCGGAAGTACATTCGCTGTTCAGTGAAGGTAAAGAAATTTACGGAACCCCCGGAGAAAAAAAGTTCATTGAAGGAACCTATGAACGCTGTCGCAATATCAGTATAGATTATGCGATCATGGAGAAGGCGGAAAATGTTTTTGTGCTTACATCTGAATTTGGATGGTCGGATCTTGGAACATGGGGATCGCTTTATGAGCAGATGCAATTGGACGAGCAGGATAACGCTGTCAATGGCAAAAAGATTTTCATGTATGATTCCCACAGGAATGTTATCAACGTTCCTGATGAAAAGCTGGTAGTTCTCCAGGGGCTGGATGATTACATTGTGGTGGAATCAGATGATATATTGCTGGTATGCAAAAAGGATGAAGAACAGAGAATCAAGGAATTCGTAAATGACATCCGGTCTGAGCTTGGTGACAGTTATGTATAAGGATAAGGAATTGGAATAAAAAAAGCCGCTCGTAATGTGAGCGGCTTTTTTTATGTTTGCCCGGCATGGGCAATAACTATAGGGTGAAAGTCCCGAACGCACTTTGACAGTTGGAAGCGTTAGCCAAGAGCAAGGGTGTCCACCGTGAGGTGGAATCTGAAGGAAGCTGGCGGCAAAATCCCGG
>JAIPBT010000061.1 GCA_021738565.1 Bacteroidales bacterium | reverse complement strand
TGGCTACCCTTTCGTGTATTTTCCATCAATGATTCTCTTTCTTCTTTTGTTAAGGTTACTTTGTACTTTACCATGATGTTTTTCAGTAAAGATACAAAATATTTTAATTACGTCATACTATAATTGACATGACACTAGTGTCTGTTTATAAAGTCCGGTAGCTGCATTGCTGCAAAACTCTTAAATCCTCGAATCCGTCCGTCGGCGAATACTGCGGTTTAAGATTTTTGCGCGCTTTGCTCTCGAACTTTATGATCCAGCCACTCCAACTTTATTGACCAGAACTAACTAGTTATTTAAATATTGCCTGATGTAATATTATTGTCCCTTCTGATCTATTTTTCCGAAGTATTTTTTATTGGGAATAACAAGATAACAATTTTTTGCAACAATTATTGTTGCATCCTTTGAGAAATATTTTTTGTTACTTTGCAGGGTTTAAAAATCAAGCGTACAGATGGCAAAAAAGACCAACTCGGAAATGTCGTTCCTTGATCACCTGGAAGTGCTTAGGTGGCACCTTGTTCGTTCGCTTGTTGCTATTCTCAGTTTTGCCATTATTGCTTTTATTTTCAAGAGCGTTATTTTTGATGTTATTATCATCGCTCCAAAAACCCCCGAGTTCCCTACGAACAGGTTTTTGTGCATGCTTGGCCAGGAAGTCAATATTCAGCGTCTTTGCATTAATTCACAGCCTTTTCCTTTGCAAACGGTTAAAATGGCAGAGCAATTTGCAATGCACATCGTGGTCAGCCTGATTGGAGGTGTTATCATCTCTTTTCCATATGTGTTCTGGGAATTCTGGAGGTTCATAAAACCGGCCATGTATGACAAGGAAAAGCGGACTGCAAGCGGTGCGGTATTCTACACGTCACTTTTATTTATGATGGGTGTGGCTTTCGGTTATTACCTTATCGCCCCATTGTCGGTTCATTTTTTAGGGAATTACCGGGTCAGCGAGGAGGTGGTCAGCAACCCCACACTCAGGTCCTATGTACAAACAGTTTCTTCTGTAGTGCTGGCATCAGGTATTGTTTTTGAACTGCCTGTGCTCTCTTATTTCCTTACAAAAATCGGGTTGATCACCCCTGCATTTTTGAAAAAATACCGCAGGCATTCACTTGTTTTGATCCTTGCACTTTCTGCACTTATCACCCCACCCGATATCTTTAGCCAGGTCATGGTCTCAATGCCACTGATCGTATTGTATGAAGTCGGGATTGGGATCAGCAAACGCATTGTTAAGAGACAAGAAGAGAAGGAGGCAGAAGAAAGCCGGTAATATAATGCCTTTTCTATCGTTGGTAATAATAACCGTTATGGAAAAAATGAGATTACATACACATAACCTGGTAAAAAAATACCGATCCAGAACGGTGGTAAATCATGTTTCCATTGAAGTAACCCAGGGTGAGATCGTGGGGCTCTTGGGTCCGAATGGTGCAGGAAAAACAACATCCTTCTACATGATCGTTGGGTTGATCACCCCCTATGAGGGAAAGATCTTTTTGGATGACAGGGAAATTACCTCTGAACCCATTTACAAAAGGGCAAGAATGGGAATCGGTTATCTGGCCCAGGAAGCTTCAGTTTTCAGGAAACTGAGCGTTGAGGACAATATTAAGGCAGTACTTGAACTGTCTGAGTTTTCCAGGACCGAGCAGAAGGATATCCTGGAATCTTTGCTTGAAGAGTTCGGACTGAATGGCATCAGGAAAAGCCTCGGGATTCAACTTTCCGGTGGCGAAAGAAGAAGGACAGAGATCGCAAGGGCATTGGCCCTGCGGCCAAAATTCATTTTGCTTGACGAACCCTTTGCAGGAGTTGATCCTATTGCCGTGGAAGATATACAGGAGATCGTATCCCAGCTCAAAGAAAAAAATATCGGGATACTGATCACCGATCATAATGTTCATGAAACATTGTCCATAACCGACAGGGCCTACCTGCTGTTCGAAGGTTCTATACTTAAAGCAGGAACTGCAGATCAGCTTATCGGGGACGAACAGGTAAGAAAAGTATACCTGGGCAAGAACTTTGAATTGCGATAGAGTGATTGGCGCCAGGCGAACAACCCTCAGAATCGTTGCCGATCCATCAGATGGAAACCAGGGGGATCACTTGCTTTTCTGCAAGACATAATCTCCATTAAATAAGGTGTTTATATAGAGTAAAATGCCTTATCCATTCTTTTCTCATTCTAAAAAAAATCCATTATCTTTGCACGACCAATTTTTGGCGGATGTGGCGGAATTGGTAGACGCGCCAGACTTAGGATCTGGTTCTTTCGGGAGTGGGGGTTCGAGTCCCTTCATCCGCACCATGGACATTTTGAACCGCAAGGCTTCCTGAAGACCCACCTGTGCGGTTTTTTATCACATGATTTTAACTGTTTAAATATGAATATTACAAGAGAGAATACCGACAATTTAAATGCTTTGCTAACAGTTACAGTTGAAAAATCTGATTACCAGGATAATGTTGACAAGGTGCTGAGAGATTACAGAAGAAGGTCGAATATCAAGGGTTTCCGCCAGGGAAATGCACCAATGGGCATGATCCGGCGTATGTACTATGTCCCTGTGCTGGCCGATGAAGTGAATAAATTGGTCTCTGAATCCCTGCAGGAATTTTTGAGCAGGGAGGAGGTCAGGATCCTGGGGGAACCACTTGCAAAAAGGGACGATGAGAAAACAATTGATTTCGAGAAGGACGAATCTTTCGAATTTCGTTTTGAAATAGGGATGTCACCGGAAGTAAAGCTGGAGATCACCGAAAAAGAGAAGTTTCCTTATTACCACATCAAGATCGGAAAGAAAGAACTTGATGAATATACCGATAATGTGGCCCAGAGGTATGGCGAATTCAAATCAGTAGATGCTGCAGGTGATAGTGAACTTTTGAAAGGAACCCTGGTAAAAGTTGACAGTGAAGGGAATGAGGTGGAGAATGGAATTAAGGCAGAAGATGTGTCTATGTCGTTGGAAATGATAAAAGACGCGGATCAGAAATTGTTGTTCAAAGGAGCCAAAAAGGGAGAAGAGATCATTTTTGATGTCAAAAAAGCCTATCCCAATGATTCTGAAATTGCTTCCTTGCTGAGGATCGACAAATCTGAGATACCGCTGATCGACGGAAAGTTCAAAATGGTTGTGGATGATGTGCAGGAATTTGAAAAGGCAGAGATTAACAAAGAACTTTTCGATAAGATCTACGGTGAAGGCAAGGTTAAGGATGAAAAGGAATTCTCGGAAAAATTAAGGGAAGAGATGAAGGCCCAGTATGAGAGTGAGAGTGAATACAGGTTTGGTGTAGATGTCAGGGAAATATTGATAAAAAAAGCAAAACTGGAGTTGCCGGCGGATTTCCTCAAGAGATGGCTCGTTGAAACCGATGAAAATATGACCACAGAACAGGTGGAGCAGGAATTTTCAAATTACGAAGATGAATTCCGCTGGCAATTGATCAAGGATCACCTTTATAAAAAACATGATATTCAGGTAAATGAACAGGATATCAAAGAATCCGCAAAGGAAGTTGCCCGCATGCAGTATGCCCAGTACGGCATTCAGGATGTTCCGGATGAGTACCTGGATAATTTCGCCAATGAAATTTTATCAAAGAAAGAGGAGGCAAGAAGGATCACTGAGCGAAAACTTGAAGAAAAATTGCTTAATTTTATCAAAAATACGGCAAAGCTCGACGATAAGGATATATCCGTTGATAAATTCAAAAAGTTATTTGAATCAAATTAAATTTTACAGCCATGAATCACAATGATGATTTCACAAAGTATGCAACAGGGCACAGGGGCATCAGCAGCATGACCATGCACAGGTTCACCTCTGCTTATAATAGTTATATTTCTCCGACTATTATTGAAGAAAGGCAATTGAATGTTGCCTCCATGGATGTCTTTTCCAGGTTGATGATGGACAGGATCATTTTCCTGGGTACCCCTATTGATGATTATGTTGCCAATATCATCCAGGCGCAATTGCTTTACCTTGATTCAGCCGATCCCGGGAAAGATATTCAGATCTATTTCAATTCTCCGGGGGGCAGTGTGCATGCAGGACTCGGGATCTACGACACCATGCAATATACTTCATGTGATATTACTACCATATGTACAGGAATGGCAGCGTCCATGTCAGCCGTTCTGCTTACAGCCGGTGCTCCCGGAAAACGTTCGGCGCTCACCCACTCCAGGGTGATGATACACCAGCCCATGGGAGGAGTCCAGGGCCAGGCATCAGACATCGCAATTACAGCCCGTGAAATTCTTAAATTAAAGAACGAACTTTATACCATCATCGCTGAACATTCGGGGAATTCTGTGAAAAAAGTGGAAAAAGACAGTGACAGGGATTACTGGATGACCGCAGAGGAAGCGAAGTCATACGGAATGGTGGATGAAGTGCTTGAAAAAACAAAAGATAAAAAATAGCGATTATGGACCGTTGCTCATTCTGTGGAAGGGAAAAGAAAGATACCAATCTTCTGATTGCAGGTATTTCAGGACATATTTGCGACAGGTGTATTGAACAGGCATATTCCATCGTTCAGGAGGAACTTGGCTCCACCGGGGAATTTGACCTGGGTGATATAAAACTGCTGAAGCCAAAAGAGATCAAGAGTTTCCTTGACCTTTACGTCATTGGACAGGATGAAGCAAAAAAATACATTTCAGTCGCAGTCTACAACCATTACAAGCGTTTGATGCAGGGCGATACCAAAGATGATGTTGAAATTGAGAAATCCAATATCATCCTGGTGGGAGAGACAGGTACTGGAAAAACCCTGCTCGCACGTACCATTGCGAAAATGTTGCATATTCCTTTTACCATTGTGGATGCAACGGTTTTAACTGAAGCAGGATACGTGGGTGAGGATATTGAAAGTGTGTTGACAAGGCTCTTACAGTCTGCCGATTATAATGTGGAAGCTGCTGAAAAGGGCATTGTATTCATTGACGAGATCGACAAGATTGCAAGGAAAGGTGACAATCCTTCCATTACACGCGATGTTTCAGGTGAAGGAGTTCAGCAGGGCTTGCTGAAGTTGCTTGAGGGATCCGTGGTAAATGTGCCTCCACAGGGAGGGAGAAAGCATCCGGACCAGAAAATGATCCCCGTTAATACAAAGAACATCCTGTTTATTTGCGGTGGAGCTTTTGATGGTATTGAAAGAAAGATCGCCAACCGGTTGAACACACAGGTCGTTGGATATAATGCAGCAAGGAACACGAACAAAGTCGACAAGGATAATTTGTTGCAGTACATTGCTCCACAGGACCTGAAAGCATTCGGGCTTATACCGGAGATCATCGGGAGACTGCCCGTGCTTACTTACCTTGATCCGCTTGACAAGGAAGCATTGAAAAAAATCCTTACTGAACCCAAAAATGCCATTACGAAGCAGTATGAAAAATTATTTGAAATGGATGGCATCAGCCTGAACTGGGATAAGAAGGTGCTGGATTATATCGTGGAAAAGGCAGTTGAATTCAAGCTTGGAGCAAGGGGCTTGCGGTCCATTTGTGAAGCGATCATGATCGATGTGATGTTTGAAATGTCATTCGACGATACAAAGGAACTTACCATAGGACTCAAATATGCAAGGGAGAAACTCGAAAAAACAAATCTCAAACGTTTGAGGGCCGCATAATCCATTTAACCATTTTTGATTTTGAAAAAATTCTGGATCATTTTCAGCGTCTCTCTTGCCATGGTATTCTGGGGGATCACGTTCGTGATTTTTAAATATGCCAATGAATCCTTTGATCCCATTGCAATCATATTTACAAGATTGCTGATCTCCATCCCATTCCTGTTTTCTTTTGCATTGCTTACCGGAAGAATGATGAAGTTCAGAAAAGGGGATTACAAATGGTTTTTGGTGATGGCCCTGTTTGAGCCGTTTATCTATTTCTTCGGAGAGTCATTCGGCCTTTCCATGGTTTCTTCCACAGTTGCGGCAATCATTGTATCAACCATTCCCCTGTTTGTTCCGGTTGCAGCCTATTTCATGCTGAAGGAAAAACTTTCTGTTACAAATATCATTGGATTGATCATATCCTTTGCAGGGGTCATCCTGGTAGTCATGGGAAGCGAAGGTAGACTTGCCGGCAATATAAAGGGGATCATGCTTATGTTTTTGGCTGTATTTGGAGCAGTTGGTTATACGATCATTGCAAAACGACTGCTCGATCATTACAACGGTATTTTTATAACTGCATGGCAAAGCACACTTGGATTTATTTATATCACTCCGATTTTCCTGCTATATGAGTTTCCGAAAATTGATTTTGGAGCTGTTTTGCCCTCCAGTATCTGGGCCCTGGTATACCTGGGCGTTTTCGGTTCAGGCATCTGCTTTATACTTTTTGCGGTTGGTATCCGTGAGTTGGGCGCCTCAAAAGCAAATGTATTTGCAAACCTTGTTCCCGTGGTTGCTGCCATTACCTCCTTCCTGGTGCTGAAAGAGCAAATGCCCGCGCTGAAAATTTTCGGGATTATTGTTGTTCTGGGCGGATTGCTTTTGTCACAAATAACCAACATGCGGAAACGGATGAATTCAATAAAATGGCGAAAATGGATTTCAATGCCGAGGGTTTGAAACAAAGTCCGGAATATACTTTCAAAATGGATGCGCCTTTTATTTTTCCGGCCCTGTTGCACTATTTCTTTATATTAGCCGTTAAATAGTCATGTAACAATTGCCGGACCCTGCCTGTGAAAAGAATGTTGTTCATATCTCTTGCCCTGGCGCTTTCCATGCCCCTGATTGCTCAGCGTGGAGGAGAATCTGTGTATGGTTTTCTGAGGCTGACAAATTCAGCAAGGGTCTCTGCATTGGGAGGATTCAATGTCTCACTGAACGATGATGATCTCAACCTGGCATTTCACAATCCTGCCATTCTTTCCGGCGAGATGGATAAGCACATGAACCTGAATTATGTAAATTATTTTGCCGGTATCAACTATGGGTATGCCTCCTACGCATTTCATAAAAGCAACGTTGGGACTTTTGCAGGCGGGATGCATTATGTTAATTACGGAACTTTCGAACGGTCCGATGAATTTGGAAATTTCAACGGAACATTCCGCGCATCTGAATATGCTCTGAATCTCATCTATTCCAGGCCGCTGATTGATTCCATGCTGAACATCGGGTTGAATGTAAAACCTGTTTTTTCGATATACGAGCAATATACTTCACTGGGGCTTACTGCCGATATTGGAATTCATTATTTCAATCCATCCTCATACACTTCAGCAGGACTGGTAATTAAAAATGCCGGTATGCAGCTGATCTCCTTCAGTGGAACAAGGGAAAAAGTTCCTTTTGAAATACAGGCGGGCATTTCTCAGGGACTTAAATATGCGCCGTTCAGGTTCAATATACAGTTACAACACCTGGAAAAGTGGGACCTTACTTATGATACAGGTGATGATGAACTTCTTTTTTCCGGACAGTCGGAAACGACCAGCATGTTTGATGTTGTTGCGGATAAGCTGATGCGCCATGTGGTTGTTGGAGTTGAATTGCTGATGGGAGAAAATTTCCACTTTGATCTCGGGTACAATTACAAAAGAAGGCAGGAGCTAAAAATGAACAGCTGGCCAGGAATGGTTGGATTTTCATGGGGATTTGGTTTCAGGGTTTCGAAATTTCACATCTCCTATGGTCGTGCCTCCTATCACCTTGCAGGTGGAACCAATCATTTTTCAATTACCACGGACCTTTCGGAATTCTACAGGCCGGTAAAAAAAAGCCTCTGATCAAATTAATTGTAACAAAGCCACTTTAAATGCCAGGCTGAACGCAACAAGGGCGATTGATTTTGAGGGCTGCTTTTCTTTTAGATATCTAAAACCTTATCTTTGATCTTTCTTCAGGAATTATTATATGAAACTCCATCCGGCAAATAAAGATTAATTAGTGCTTGTCAATAAAGTCGGGTGGCTGGATCATAATGTTCGTTTGCAAGGCCTGCGAAGTCGGGCAATGCGGAGTTTACTCTTGTAAGTGAGCAATTTCCCGACGAGTGTAACGCAGCAAACGGACATTATAGACAGACACTAATTACATGCGGATGAAAAACAATACGGGCAAACTGATCGTTGCCATTGATGGACACTCTTCCACAGGTAAAAGTACTTTTGCAAAGCTCATTGCAAGGGAACTGAATTATATTTATGTCGATACAGGAGCAATGTACAGGGCTGTGACCCTGCAATGCATAGAAAAAGGATTTTTTGACAAAGGGGATGAGCCGCAGACGGAGCCGATCATAAAGGAGCTGGACCACATACATGTATCTTTCAGAAGGAATTCTGAAACCGGTGTAAATGAAACCTGTCTTGGCAACAGGGTCGTTGAAAAAGAGATCCGCACGATGGCAGTATCGGCCCATGTGAGTTATATCAGTACGATCAGAGAGGTAAGGGAAAAGATGGTAATGCTGCAGAGGGAAATTGGAGAGGGTGGAGGTGTTGTGATGGACGGAAGGGATATAGGCACGGTTGTATACCCTGAGGCAGAGATCAAGATCTTCATGACTGCAGAAGAAGAAGTAAGGGCAGAACGAAGAAGGAAAGAACTTGAAGAGAAAGGGATGGATACGGATTTTGAAAAAGTTCTGGAGAATATCAGGAAGAGAGACAGGATCGATTCCGGAAGAGAAGTCAGTCCATTGAAAAAAGCTGAAGATGCAGTATTATTGGACAACAGTGACATGACCATTGATGACCAGATGAAGTGGTTTTTTGAAACGTTCAGGGAGCTAATTGATGAAACAGGTAACGAAGGTTGAAATAGATCCCTCTTCGGGTTTCTGCTTTGGCGTGGAAAAAGCCATAGAAACTGCAGAAAAGTACCTGGATGAGGGAGGGGAAGTTTTCGGACTGGGGAGTATGGTTCATAACAATGACGAGATCTTTCGCCTGGAGAAGCGGGGACTCCGGACCATTTCCACAGGTGATTTCAACAGGATCGGTCCGGGAAAAGTGATCTTGCGGGCCCACGGAGAACCACCGGATACGTATCGACTGGCAAAAGAGAGCGGCATTCATATCATTGATGCCACTTGTCCGATCGTGGCCAGGTTACAGAAAAAAATACGTAAGAAATACCTTGAACTTGATCAGGACAATGAACAAATTGTTCTTTTCGGAAAAGAAGGACATCCTGAAACTATCGGTCTACTGGGGCAGACAGATGGCAAAGCTGTCCTTGTGACGCATCCTGAAGATCTTGATCCTGTCGATCCCGGCAAATTCGTTTTTCTTTACTCCCAGACAACAATGGATCCGGACCGGTTCAGGAGGCTGGAGGAGAACCTTGCAACCATCACCTCTATAGCCGGAAGCCAACGGCTCAAATCGGATTGTACCATCTGTAACCAGATGAAGCGCAGGAAACCCGATCTTAAAAGGTTTGCCCTGAAACAGGATGTTGTGATCTTCGTTAGCGGTAAACATTCTTCCAATGGAAAAATGTTGTATGAATACTCAAAAAAGCACAACGCAAATACACATTGGATACAGTCTGCAAAAGAGATTGACGCTTCCTGGTTAAAAGGGAAAAAGCGTGTTGGGATAAGCGGCGCAACATCAACGCCAGGGTGGCAGCTGGAAGAGGTAAAAAAATCAATTCAATCTCTTATTACTGATTGATCATGCAATTGATAATATGATTAAATTTGATCAATGTTTTATACTATTATTGAAAGGATATGTCAAAAATAAAAAAGATAGGGGTACTTACTTCAGGAGGTGATGCTCCCGGAATGAATGCAGCAATTAGGGCTGTCACCCGAACAGCAATTTTTAATAACATGGAAGTTGTGGGAATTCGCCACGGCTATCATGGCATGATATACAAACACTTCACTCACCTGAAGGTATACAGTGTAAGTGATGTACTGGCAAAAGGCGGAACCATATTGAAAACGGCAAGAAGCCAGGAATTTATGACTGCCGAAGGTAGAAAACAGGCCTATGATAACCTGAAAGAAGAAGGTATCGATGCCGTTGTAGTGATAGGGGGAGACGGATCACTAACAGGTGCACGCGTATTCTGCGATGAATATTATGATATTCCATTTATTGGGATACCCGGTACCATAGACAATGATATATACGGAACGGATTATACCATTGGGTACGATACTGCGCAAAATACAGTGGTAGAAGCAGTTGACAAGATAAGAGATACCGCCAGCAGTCACAACAGGTTGTTCTTTATCGAGGTTATGGGACGTGATGCCGGATTTATTGCATTGAAGACCGGCATTGCCTGTGGTGCAGAAGCAATATTGATACCTGAAGTTGAAGGCCAGGTTGAAAACCTTCAGAATTTTTTGGAAAAAGGAAACAAAAGGAAAAAATCGAGCAACATCATCATTGTTGCTGAGGGGGAAAAATCGGGTGGCGCTTTTGCCATTGCCGAAAAGGTAAAAGAAGACTTCAAAGAATACAGTGTGAGGGTCTCCATACTCGGACACATTCAAAGGGGAGGAGCCCCTTCTGCATTCGACAGGGTTTCTGCAAGTACGCTCGGATATGAAGCAGTTCAGGCGCTGCTTGATGATCAGAAGAGCGTTATGGTGGGATTTCATAACGGTGAGATTGACCTGGTTCCTTTCAGGAAAGTCATCAAAATTAAAAAGAAGGTGGATCCTGCCCAACTGGAAATGGCAGATGTGCTTTCAATATAATGCATGGATCAGCTTCCACTTCTTGCTGAAATAATAATTCCCGTTGCCCTCAAAGGCACTTTTACTTACCTGGTGCCGGTTCAGGAGCAGCAGCTTGCTGTTCCCGGAATGCGGGTGGTAGTGCAATTTGGGAAGAACAAGCTGTACTCCGGGATCATGAAGGAGATCCATACCCGGTATCCTGAACATTTTGAACCAAAACCCATCATCTCTTTTCTTGATGACAAGCCAGTGATCTCTGAAGTACAGCTGCAAACCTGGAACTGGATAGCCAATTATTACATGTGCACGATCGGTGAAGTAATGAATGCAGCCTTGCCTGCAGGAATGAAGCTGGCAAGTGAAACGGTATTCCGGGTTCACAGCGGAGATGATACAGGGGGTGAAATGACTGAGATTGAAGAAGCATTCCTTGAATTCATACGTGAGGAGGAGCCCGTGAGCCTTCAGGAGATCAGGAAAGGGCCTTTTGGTGATGGTGGAATTAAGCTTGCTAGGAAGCTGGCAGACAAACATATGCTGACAACAGATCAGCAAATGAAGCATGTATACCGTCCCAAAATTCTTCCATGTATCGACCTGGCTCCGGAGTATGATTCTGAGGGTATGTTGCAGAAAGTTATGGATGAAATGTCCAGGGCCCCATCCCAGCTGAAGGCTCTGGAGGCATTTGTTGGTTTATCGGCGAAGTTCGATGATACAGTTGAAAACAACATTGTAACAAGACAGAAACTTGCTTCAGCCGGAGGTTCCCCCGGGGCGATCAGCGCCTTGATTAAGAAGGGGATATTCCAATCCTTCGAAACAGAGATATCAAGGATAGAGACCAATTCAGAAGATATAGAAACCATTCAACTCCCGACCCTGACAGCCGATCAGCAGCAGGCAATCAAAAGCATAAGGGAAGCATTCCTTAAGCTGCCGGTTGTCCTGCTGCATGGAGTGACCTCCAGCGGAAAAACAGAGATCTATATACAGCTGATCCATGAGCAGATAGAAAAGGGCAACCAGGTACTGTATCTTCTTCCGGAGATTGCAATTACTACACAGATCATTAACAGGCTGAAGAAAGTCTTTGGAAACAGGATCGGAGTTTATCACAGCAAATATTCAGACAGTGAGCGGGTGGAGGTATACCGCAATCTTACAGGCATGACGGAACAGGAACCTTACTCCGTGATCCTGGGTGTCCGTTCTGCAGTCTTTCTGCCATTTGAAAAACTTGGACTCATTATCATTGATGAGGAACATGAAAATACGTACAAGCAATTTGATCCTGCACCCAGGTATCATGCCCGCGATACGGCTACGATTTTGGGACTGTTCACCGGTGCAAAGGTATTGATGGGATCCGCAACACCGTCGTTTGAATCGTTGTATAATACACGGAAAGGAAAATACGGACTTGCAACTCTTAACGAGCGATATGGAAAAGTTGCAATGCCGGAGATCGTGATCGCTGATGTAGCAAATGCAAGGAAACAGAAACGTCTGAAATCTCATTTTACACCTGAACTTCTTTCGGCAATGGAGCAAGCCCTGTCTGAAGAAAAACAGGTCATTCTTTTTCAGAACCGGCGGGGCTATTCAAATTACCTGCAATGCAGCAACTGTAATTATATCCTGAAATGTTCCAACTGTGATGTCAGTCTTACATACCACAAGTACAAAAATGAAATGATATGCCATTATTGCGGTTTGAAGATGGCACTGCCGCGTCAGTGCCCGGAATGCAATGAGACCTCTTTATTAATGCGCGGATTTGGTACGGAGAAGATTGAAGATGAGATCGGCATGCTGTTTTCCGGTATAACGGTGAGCAGGTTGGATATTGACAGGTCAGGAACCAGGAAGGCATATGAAAAAGTAATTGATGATTTTGAGAATGGGAAAACCAGGATATTGGTAGGGACGCAGATGGTAACAAAAGGACTTGATTTCGAAAATGTCAGTCTCGTGGGCATCATTGACGCCGATTCAATGTTGAACTTTCCTGATTTCAGGGCATTTGAGAGAAGTTTCCAGCTGATGGTGCAGGTCAGCGGCAGGTCGGGGCGCAGGGGAAGCCGCGGGAAGGTGGTCATTCAGACTGTTGATCCCACACACCCGGTCATACAGCATGTATTGAACAATGATTTCACTCAATTCCTGAAAGAACAGATGGATGAAAGAGAGATGTTCAGATATCCTCCTTTTGTAAGGCTGATCAGGATCTCATTGCGGCACGAGATCCCTTCCATACTGGATGGCGGTGCGGTGTTCCTCACCAACGAATTGAAAGAGGTATTCGGCAGCCGGGTGCTGGGTCCCCAGCAACCACTCGTGGCAAGAACACATGGTAAATATGCCAAACAGATCATTTTGAAGATCGAAAAGGATGCTTCATTTGAAAAAGCAAAGGAACTGATCGGTACGATACTTGAACTATTCGGGGGCGGGGCAGTTTACAAACAAATCCGCGCAACTGTTGACGTAGATCCGCTGTAAACAGTTACATTTACATTTTATTTTCAGAAAAGAAAGTATCGGCAGATGTTCGAAGGATTTGATTTCGACGAGTTTTTTAAAAAGATCACCGGGCAAAAGATATTGATCGTTGGCGATGTCATGGTCGACACCTATTTGTGGGGCTCGGTAAAGCGCGTATCACCGGAGGCGCCGGTTCCCATAGTTTCAAACATTATTGATGAACACCGCCTTGGAGGTGCAGCGAATGTGGCGTTGAATGTCAAAGCAATGGGGGCAGTCCCTATTTTGTGTTCTGTTATCGGAGGTGACGATCGCGGGTCTCTGTTTCTTGACCTGCTTGAAGATCAGAATTTGTCTGATGTGGGAATAACCGTGGACGATTACAGGATAACAACACAGAAGACGCGCGTGATATCCGGATCAAAACATTTGCTCAGGGTGGATGAAGAGATTGAAAGTAGACTTTCAAAGCGGCTGCAGGAAGGGTTCATTGAAATCGTGATGAACCTCATGCAAACCGGGGGTGTCGATTCTGTTATTTTCCAGGATTACGACAAAGGGGTGGTCACTCCAGCCATCATCAGTAATGTGATCCGGTTGGCCAATGAATTGAATATTCCCGTGCTGGTCGATCCAAAATTCAGGAACTTCAGCAGCTACAGGGATATAACGCTTTTTAAACCCAACCTGAAAGAGTTCGTGAAAGGCTTGAAGATCGATTTAAAAAAGACAGATATTGACAGGCTTGTTGAAGCAGGCCAAAAATTTCGGGAGCAACAAAACCAGGAGATACTGCTTATTACGCTCTCCGACAAAGGGATGCTTGTCGTAACGGAAAAGGAGCACCATTATCTGCCTGCATTCGAGAGAAAAATTACAGATGTAAGCGGCGCTGGTGATACGGTGATAGGAGTCTCTGCAATATGCTATGCTGCCGGCATCAAGGCGGAACAACTGGCAATGATTTCCAACCTGGCAGGAAGCCAGGTATGTGAAAGATCCGGTGTGGTTCCCGTGGACAGGGAACAGTTGCGCTCTGATTGCATTATTATTGCTGAAACTGGAACTCTTTCATGAAAAATTCATATTCATTGCATATTCTGTAACAAAATCATCGTTGCCGGATAACTCGACATAGGTGGTCCTTGATAACAACGATTCTATTTTCCCCAGGAATTCTTCATTTTTAAGTAGTAAAATTGCACCTGTGCCACTGGCATTGCCAATGGAAATTGTCCTTTCTCTGAGCGCTTCCGGGAGAAGTCCGATCTCTACGGCACTGTCGGTATTGATGTAATTGCCAAACCCGCCAGCAAGGAAGAGTGCATCAATGTCGTCAAAGGTTTTCCCTGCCATCTTCATAATGACCCTGATGCCTGCCATTATAGCAGCTTTTGCAAGCTGTACTTCGCGAATGTCCTGCTGAGTGAGTGATATTTCCGGGAAATCCCCGTGTAGAGTTGGTATCCTGAAAGTTTCATCAAGCATGCCATCGGAAGAAACAATTTCTTCTCTTACAAGGTATGCAACCATATCAATTAGTCCTGATCCGCATATACCTGCCGGAGGCTCATCGGCAATGGTGGTGTAATGGTTTTTATCGGAGAATGCTGATATGGCTCCTCCAAATGCTCCCATTCCACAGGATATTGCAGCGCCTTCAAATGCCGGACCTGCTGCAGTGGCGCAGCAAAGGACCTGCTCAGGTGTAACAAGCGCTATCTCACCATTGGTGCCGATATCCAGGTACAGGAAATTTTTGATTTTGTCAGGAGGATGAAGCGATGCAATTCCGGCAACTATGTCGGCCCCCACATACCCCGAAACAGAAGGAACAGTGAGAAGTCTGCCTTCAGGATTGGCCATTATTCCCGTTTCCGGAACCGGCAGCGCTTTTCCTTCTGTAAACACAGGAGTGAAAGGCGCCACGGCTATGGAAGATGGATCAATACCCAGGAAAATATGCAACATCGTTGTGTTTCCCGTAACCACGATCTTTACTATCTGATCATTTAGGATACCTGCCTGTTCAGACAACATCTTCAATTCCCTGTTGAGGGCTTTGATTAGCTCGCCGGATAAGGTTTCCAATCCGTTATCTTCCTGCGAGCAATAGAGGATCCTGCTGATCACATCTGCACCATATTTTGTTTGGGGATTTACGATTCCTTTGGTTTGAATCGTGCTTCCGGTATTGAGATTTACCAGGTAAAGAACAACGGTTGTTGTGCCTATGTCTATTGCAACCCCAAAAGGCAAACCGGGGGTCATTGAAGTATTACCGGGGAGCAAAGGGACTTGCTCAGAATACTTGTACTGCAGGGTGAGGATGTGGGATTCCCTGACACCGGGCAAATAGACTTCAATGTTTTTTTCCGGATGGTGCAGACATGCAGTGACAGATCCTGCATCTTTCAGTCTGACCCGGCATTTGCCGCATATGCCATTGCCCCCACAGGAGGTATCGATCCGGAATCCATTTTGCCTTATGATGTCGAGAAGGGACTTTCCCGGTTCAAACGAAATCGTTATTTTTCTGCCTGATTGATGTATGATCGCGTTGGCCATATACCTCACATAGTTTCGGTTAGTGTCTGTCCATAATGTCCGTTTGCTGCGTTACGCTCGTCGGTAAATTGCTCATTTACCATAGTAAACTCCGCATTTCCCGACTTCGCAGGCCTTGCAAACGAACATTATGATCCAGCCACTTCAACTTTATTGACATGCACTGGTTATTTTATGGGCAGTTCTTAAAAATTGCCATGGTATCTCGGTTTGTGTGGCATCCTCCTTTCAATCATTGAATTGTGCATCCAGGTAACCAAGAACAAATACCAGGGGAGCATTCCAATTGATGCAAATTTCATTGGATGCATAACTGCCTTCATGATCGATATATGTTTTTGCAGGCAGTGTATCCGGATAGCTTACGTTTTGGTTTTGAAGGTTATAGGAATCCTGCCGGTAGAAATTGGGTCCTCCTGCCACATATCCGGGGAATGTCTCTTCATTCTCATCGGCCATGAGCAGCCGGTGATGGAAATTCTTTGAATATTTTGTACCATACCCTGATACAAAAGAATATCCGGTGGCATTTTTCCCGAAGATGTAATCCGTCATTGCAGCAGCTGCATCCAGGTATTTTTTTTCACCGGAAACATGGTGGGCATAAAGCTGGATCATGGCATTGTTCAGTACGTCACTGTTCGAGCCCCAAACGAACCTTGAAAAGGGAACATCATACCCATTGTTGTATGCAGCGTTCATCTGGTTGTCTGCAAGTTCAAGCAATGCGTTTATGACCTTTGCTTTGTCGTCATCATTTAGCCTTCCGCATGAAAGCAATGAATAATAACCAATGTTGTCCATGTAATTTCGCCAGCTCTCTTCCAGTCGGAAAGTGATCTTACCGAGCTCTGGTTGTATGATCTCATAGTAGCGCTGATCTCCCGTTGTGCAATACAATTCAGCGGCAGCCCAAAAGAATTCCTCTTTAAGGATCCGGTCGCCATATCCCCCGGTATTGATCCCACGTGGATTGCGGAAATACTGCTCCGGGTGTTCCATTGCCCACTCATGGGCTATGGTGGCTGCAGCCAGGCATTTTTTGGAAAATACCGGGTCGACAGCATCAAATAACCTCGCAGCCTGGGCCATCATCGCGGCAAAATCGAGAGATGCACCCGTTGATTTGCCAATGATGTATCTTTTTGAATGGGTTTCATGCGGCATGGTGATGCCGTCGTGCCTCAGGGGGGTTAATTTGTGAAAAACCCCACCATCCTGATCCTGCATTGTAAGCACCCAGTCGAGTTCGTATTTCACCTCATCAAGCAGGTCACTTATGTTGTTGCCGCTTTCGGGAATGTTCAGGGATCCGTCTTCAAACACTCCGGGATAGATTTCGTGTAATGAAAGCATGGTGCCGGTCGCGATGGCGGCATTAACGACATATTTTCCGTAATCACCTGCATCGTACCATCCACCCGGAGATGAAACAAAACCTTCAGTCCTGCCGCTTGAAGGGTGGAAATATACGGTATCATCGGGGTGACCCATCGGGCGTGCAAATTTACCAAGATACTTCTCCTCCATTTCCATGGCGGTCCTCATAAAATAGAAAGTTCGAAGCGAAGCTGTTGCAGCCTTTTCATACAGGTCGTTTGCAATGGAAAACGGGTGTGATTTTCCCACATCGGGGATATAGATGGAATATTCGCCTTGTTTTCTGAAGTCGCTGAAGTCGCCGGCAAATAATTTTTCCCCTGAAGGATCCCACGTGCCAAAATTTTCAAGATTGCCTTTATAAAAAGTTTCCCCTTTCTCATCAACGATGTGGAAATCGGATGCAACCTGGTCCGCGACCATGAATCGTTTTGGTCCGTCGGGATAGTAACCCACCTGGTTGATCCGGATACTTTCACTGATGGCGGCATTCATGATCTCTTGTTTTTGATTATTACAGCTGCCGGCAGATAGTACCACCAGAGCAGTCAGTAAAAAGAAAATATTCTTCATTCGTTTAAAATTTATTGATTTAGGGTTTCTGCAAATATATATATTTAATTTGCGCTGGTCTAAAATAAAGTACATCAGTAAGCATTATCCCCCAACCCCGGCCCTTCCCCCGGTCCTGGCTTTTCTACCCCCAACCCCGGCCCTTCCCCCGGTGGGTGAAGGGGGGGGGGATCGATAGCCAGAAGCCAGGGGCCAGGGGCCAAAAGCCAATGGCCAGATCGAAAATCGAATGTCGAAAGCTCACCAACAAGCAACCAGTAACCAGTAACAAGCAACAAAATCAGTTCGACGGTTCGACAGTGCGTCAG
>JAIPBT010000060.1 GCA_021738565.1 Bacteroidales bacterium | reverse complement strand
AAACCCTCATGCACTATCGTTCACAACAGGGAATGAAAATAACATGAGGGTTCCATGGCATTAGGATTATGACATCTGTTTTTTGAAGATATAATAGATTGAATATTAATAGTATAACTTAATTATTTTCTAATGAAACTTAAAAATTAATACATGGCGAAATATGCGAAATGGCTTGGCATGGGCCTGGGATGGGTGGTTGGAGGTCCTATAGGAGCGATCTTAGGCCTTGGATTGGGGTCCATGTTCGATGCAGGATCGTCAGATACTTCCACTCGGAAAGGAATATACAGTTCTTCAACAAGAAGGGGAGACTATGCTGCATCATTGCTTGTCCTTGTTGCTTCAGTTATGAAAGCAGACGGGAGGGTAATGAAAAGTGAACTTGAATATGTAAAGAATTATTTTTACACAAGGTTTGGTTCTGATACTGCACAGGAAGCGATCGTAATGCTCAGGGATATTCTGAAACAAAATATCCCGATAAGAGATGTAACTGCCCAGCTGAATCAACGGCTTGACTATTCCTACCGCCTTGAAATGATCCATTTTTTATTTGGAATTGCAGCAGCAGATGCCAGTATCACCGATTCCGAGAAGCAACTGATCAGAAAGATTGCATCTTACATGAACATCAGTGAATCAGACCAGGAGAGTATTCAGGCAATGTTTATCAGTGAATCAGACTCAGCTTATAAAATACTGGAAATAGATCCCAATGCAGCTGAAGATGATATAAAAAAGGCTTACAGGAGAATGGCCATGAAATACCATCCTGACAAGGTGAGTCATCTCGGAGAAGATTTTAAAAAGGTGGCCCGGGAAAAATTCAGAAAGGTAAAAGATGCCTACGATACCATTAAAAAGGAAAGAGGTATAAAATAATGTAGATAGTGTTTCTATTAATATTGAACCAATTATTTTGCGGCACTCTGTTTTGAATCAGTAAACAATTTCAATAGCATGAATATGAAGACAGTTAATTTGAAAGACCTGATGGCTATTTCTGGAAAAGGGGGACTATACAGGTTTCTTGCACAGGCAAGAAATGGTATTGTGGTTGCAACTTTATCCGATAAAAAGCGATCTGTTGCACCTCCAACCGCCCGTGTCAGTTCACTGGAAGATATTTCGATCTTCACCGAAGATGAAGATATGCCGCTTGCTGATGTTTTGATGCTGATCCATGAAAAAGAAAATGGAGGTAAAACCATCGATCCCAAATCACCAAATGAAGAGCTGAAACTTTACTTCAAAGAGGTGCTCCCACGATATGATGAAGACCGCGTTTATATATCTGATATTAAAAAAGTTTTGAGCTGGTATAACCTGCTTCATGAATTGAATGCGCTCGAGATCATTGATAAAGAAGAAGAAAAGGAGGGGGAGCAGGAAGATCCAGCTGAAGAATAGACGGGATCATTCTTTGCTTTTTGCTTCTTCCCATAATTTATCCATTTCTTTCAGAGTCATTTCTTTAAGTGTTCTTCCTTTGTGCCTCGCATTTTCTTCGATGTAATTGAATCGCCGCATAAATTTCTTGTTCGTTCTTTCCAGCGCTGTTTCAGGTTCAATGTCATAAAGCCTTGCAGCATTAACCACCGAAAAGAGTAAATCCCCAAATTCCATTTCAATCTTATTTTTATTTTCACCCGACAATTCTCTTTTGATCTCAGCGATCTCCTCTCCGACTTTCAACCATACATCAGAACTGTCTTCCCAGTCAAACCCTATGGCCCTGACTTTATCCTGCATTCGGTGTGCCTTGATCATTGCGGGCAACGAGGCTGGAACTCCATCAAGCACACGTTTAGTACCATTGTTCTCCCTGGTTTTTATCTCTTCCCAATTGCTGACTACCTCTCCCGGGCCTGAAACCTTCCTGTCACCGAATACATGCGGGTGTCTGAAAATCAATTTTTCATTTACCGTGTTGATAACATCTTCAATGTCAAATGCGCCTTTCTCATCACCGATTTTCGCATAAAAAACAATATGCAGAAGAATATCTCCCAGTTCTGTTTTAATTTCTTCCAGGTCGGAATCTATAATTGCATCTGCGAGTTCATAGGTTTCTTCGATGGTAAGATTTCTAAGAGACTCCATGGTTTGTTCGCGATCCCACGGACATTTTTCTCTAAGTTCATCCATAATATCCAGAAGCCTTCCAAAGGCTTCAAGCTTTTCTTTCCTTGTTCTCATTATTCTTTTCTGTGAATTCGACCCGTATGGTTGAGTCTGTATTTAAATTCAATAAATTGGATGCTGAACCATTCCTGATGGCAATTTCCAGCAAATTGACCGAATTGAACATTGCCAGCAGGTCACCGGCATCGGTTTCTGAATACAACTGGTTGATACGTGAAACAACGTAATGTTTGCTCTGTACGAAGATCTTAAAAGGTCTTTTCTTTCCAAACCTGTTGAACAATTCCCTGGAAATGTTGGTGATGGCATTGCCATATGAATCAATATAAATGACAGTTCCGGTAATTGTATTATTTTCAAGTGTGGCCCGCAACGGTATCTGCTGCCTAAAGTCCGTAAAGGGTTTCCCCAGCGCTTTGAGTTCCTTACCTTTTATAATGCTGCATGCAGCACTGCAGAATATCCCAAGTGCAGGAAAAGAGGAGGATATATTGTTTTCAGGAAATTCTAGCTGTACCACATTGGTTGTGTCTGATTCACCCAATAATCCAAGTATTCCATTGTCTGAAGTGATGAAAAAATGACCGTTGATTTCTGCTGCGAGAAATTTTGTTTCCGGTTCGGGACGGGAATTTACCGCGATGATATGTACGCTTCCGGGAGGAAAATGTGCATAACTGTTCCTGATAATAAAGGCTGCCTCAGCTACATGAAAAGGTTTTACGGTATTGCTGATGGATACAACTTTTACATTTTCGCAGGAATTGTATATTTTTCCTTTGATCGCACCGGTATAATAGTCATTTTTATTCCAGTCGGAAGTAAGCGTAACGAAATGCATGCTTTGTGCCAGGAATTACTATTGGAATGTTAAAAAAAACAGCTTATTTTGTTGTAGCAAAAGTAGTGATTATAATTGAATTTATGGCGCAAAAGCTTATCTATTTAGAAGGGATTGAACCTTTAGATTTCTATGGGGTCAATAATGTGCGCTTCAATAAATTAAAGGAATATTTCAGTGATCTTAAAGTAGTTTCAAAGGGCAGTGAACTGAGGGTTGAAGGTGATATGGATCGCATTGAACTGTTGGAGGAGAAAGTAAACCTTCTGCTGAAATTCATTGCCAAATTCAATCACTGTACCATTGATGATTTTGATGAGATCATGGGCGGGGATGCAAGGTATAAGCTTGAATCACCGGGTCCGGAAGATGAGATCCTGTTGCACGGTGAAAAGGCGAAACCCATCAGGGCAATGACCATTCACCAGAAGGAGCTTGTTGAGAGAATAAGAAAAAATGACCTGGTGATGGCTGTTGGTCCTGCCGGCACGGGAAAAACGTACACGGCCATAGCCATTGCAGTAAGTGCACTGAAAAACAGGGAAGTTAAAAGAATAATCCTTACCAGACCAGCTGTGGAGGCAGGGGAGAAACTGGGATACCTTCCCGGGGATTTTGCCCAGAAACTTGATCCCTACCTGCAACCGCTGTTCGATGCGCTCAGGGATATGATTCCTGCCAAGAAATTGCTGCAGTTTGTTGAGGACAATACCATACAGATTTCCCCCCTGGCATATATGCGGGGCAGAACCCTTGATCACGCATTTGTAATCCTTGATGAAGGACAGAATGCAACAATCAGCCAGTTTAAAATGTTTCTTACCCGTATGGGGCCCAATGCAAAATTCATAGTTACTGGTGATGATACACAGGTGGATCTTCCCGGCAAGATGCAATCAGGTCTCATACAGGCGATTGATATTTTAAGGAACATTGACGGGATCTCTGTTATCCGATTCGATAGCCGGGATATCATAAGGCACAGGCTCGTGAAAAAGATAGTGAAGGCATATAATAACATTGATGAAACAAAGGATAACGATAATTAAGAAATTTACATAGATGAAAGCATTAAAAGGAACAAATTACAATTTCCCGGGACAAAAAAATGTATACCATGGTAAGGTCAGAGACGTCTACAATATCGATGATGAATATCTCGTAATGGTCGTTTCCGACAGGATCTCAGCTTTTGATGTCATACTTCCCAAAGGCATTCCTTACAAAGGACAGGTACTGAATCAAATTGCCAATCGTTCCCTGGATGCAACTGCAGACCTGGTTCCAAACTGGAAGATCGATAGTCCCGATCCCAATGTGACCATTGGCCACTATGCAGAGCCTTTCAAAGTTGAAATGGTTATCCGGGGTTACCTTACTGGTCATGCCTGGAGGGAATACAGGGATGGTAAAAGGGCAATATGCAATGTCCCGGTCCCGGATGGTTTGAACGAACACGACAGGTTACCCGAACCCATTATTACTCCTACTACCAAAGCGGAACAGGGACATGACGAGGATATATCCAGTGAAGAGATCATTGCGGGGGGATTGATAAGTGAATCGGATTATGCAGTCATTGAGAATTATACCAGGCAGTTATTTAAGAGGGGTTCAGAGATAGCAGATAAGATGGGGTTGATTCTTGTAGATACAAAATATGAATTTGGAAAGAAAGATGGTCAGATCATCCTGATCGATGAGATCCATACTCCTGATTCATCGCGCTATTTTTATGCAGATGGATATGAGGACCGCCAGGAAAAGGGAGAGCAACAGAAGCAGCTTTCCAAGGAATTTGTAAGGCAATGGTTGATTGCCAATGGTTTCCAGGGTAAGAAGGGGCAGCAAATGCCCGAGATGCCGGAGGATTTTGTCAGGCAGGTTTCAGAAAGGTACATTGAACTGTATGAAAATATTACCGGTGAGGCTTTGCGGCGATCCGACTCCAATGATATTGAAACACGCATTGAAAAGAACGTATTGAATTTCCTTTCCAGGTAATCTGAACCTATATTCTGACGTTATTGTAACTATGATCCTGATATTTAATAGATATATCACTCTTGCCCTTCTGCTCGCACTGGTTTCCTTAAATGCTGCAGCCCAGGAGCCTGCTGAAGTTAAAAGATCAGAGAACAAAGTCATACTGGAGGGAAAAATATATTATGTTCATGTTGTTAAGTCAGGGAATACATTATATGCACTTTCAAAAGCATACAATGTCCCGGAAAAAGAGATCATCATTGAAAATCCGGGAGTTACATCTGAACTTAGGATAGGTCAGGTTCTTAAAATCCCTTTCAGGTCAGAATCCTCATTCAATATAGATACCGGAAAAATTCAGGAGGGGAAGATGATGCATAAGATCAGGGAAGGGGAGACCCTGTATTCAATATCACGGCTGCATGGATGCTCTGTAGATGACATACTTCAAATTAATCCTGCAATTGATATAAATGATATCCCCATAGGCACGGAAATAATCCTGCCATCCGGCGATACTACCGGTCAAAATGAATTGTCCTACGATGAGGAAGGATTTATACTTCATAAAGTTAAAAAGGGAGAGACCCTCTATTCTATTTCAAGGTTTTATAAAGTTAGTGTTCGTGAGATCAAGGCAATAAATGCCGAATTACAGTGGGGGCAGGTCAGAACAGGGGATGTTCTGAAAATTCCACGGCCCAATAACATTATTTCTGAGGTTTTTAGGCCGGATACAGTGAAATTTGAGACAATGGTACCCACAGGTGAAGATTCTGTTGTACCATCTGAACCCTATTCATACAAAGAGTTAAAAGAGATGGAATACAGACCTGTAAATGGTCTGAAGATCGCATATCTGATCCCTTTTGAATATAGGGGTATGGAACCACTGGATTCATTGCTTAAAGATGTAAGATCAGCAATTCGAAGAGAAAGAATTACTGAAGATTACCTTATCGAACAGGCCACTCCAAAGTCTGTAGGTTTTCTTGAATTTCTTGAGGGCAGCCTACTCGCTCTTGATTCTCTCTCAGAGTCAGGCGTTTATATGGATATCCGTGTATATGATACGAAAAAAAGCATGTTTCAGACCCGGCAAATCCTGGAAAAACCGGAAATGAAGGATATGGACCTTATTATAGGGCCTTTTTATGCATCCAACCTGGGATTGGTGTCAGATTTTACAAAAAAACATAAAATTCCGCTTGTTACTCCCTTTCACTCAGATGATTCATTGCTGTATACGAATCCTTATCTTTTCCAGGTCACCCCATCCTTTAAAACAGAGTATGAACGAAATGCTGATTATATTGGTAGGTGTTATGACCGGAACCTTATAATTGTGCATGATGGAGATTCTTCAAAAATCCCTGATATTGAATACTATAAATCGAAAATTTTTTCAGAGCTTGATAAATATTCCGCCCTTGAAACTGCAGTTTTTAAGGAAGTTGTCATCAGCAATGGTGAGACCGACGAGCTTGTTCATGCTTTGAATCCGGATACTGACAATTTTGTAATCCTGCCAACAACAGATGAGGCATTTGCGAGTCAGATCGCATCAACGCTGTATTATCAGCTTGACAGCTTCAATATAGAACTTTTTGGATCTGCCTACTGGCAGGGATTTAATAACATTGAAATATCCTACATTCATGCACTCAAGCTAAAAATATCAAGCTGTTACCGATATGATTATTCCGATCCAGATTTGCTCTGGTTCCTTTACAAATACAGGCAGAATTATTTTAAGGAGCCTGAGCATTACACAGGATGGGGGGCTAATTTTGGTGTCACCGGATATGATATCAGTCTCTATTTTATCTCAGCATTGCAAAAATACGGACGGAAATTTTTGTTGCACCTCGATGATTTACAGGTTGATGGTACAATGTGTGATTATCAGTTCCGGAGGGTCTCGCAGGGCGGCGGATATAAAAACATTCTCATGCACTATTTTTTGTTCGATGAAGGCCTTGTTGTTCAGAACACAAGCCTTCCTGAAAGGCCGCCTGTACATCAGTATTTAAGGCCTGCGGGGGAAGATGCAATGTATTATTTCTGGTCCCGCCCGTTTGTGGATACAACTGCAGTACAGGAAGAGGAGATCATGCAATAATAATGAAGCTCGTTATCAATTAAGTATTGCCTTTTATGAACATCAATCCACACCGTGTCCATGAATTCACTCCGGACCGGAAAGGCAAGGGGGGGTCATTTATTGGATGAGCCGCGAACAAAGGGTTTCGGATAATCCCGGGTTGCTGTATGCACAATCCTTGGCGTTGAAAAGAAAAGTTGACTTTTCAGTTGTTTTTACTTTGACAGATAATTATCCCGGAGCGGTATTAAGGCATTATGATTTTATGATCAGAGGCTTGTATGACGTGGCAAAGCGGTTGGAAAAACTGAAAATCCCTTTTGTTCTTTTGAGAGGAGACCCTGTGGAAAGTTTTACGTCCTATATAAAACAAAGCAACACGGGAGAAATCATTGTAGATTTTGATCCACTGAAAATAAAACAGCAGTGGATATCAGGAGTGATCGCCAATACTGTGGCAAAATTTATTGAGGTAGACGGGCACAACATAGTTCCGGCCAGGCAGGCAAGTGACAAACTTGAATATGGAGCCTATACGCTTCGGCCAAAGATACACAGGCAACTGCATGGATACCTTGAGGATTTGCCTGAATTGAAGCCTATGGCAACCAATAATTTTCGTGGATTTTCTTTTGAGCCTGGGCAATTGATCGGTTCAATGAAGCTTGATAAAGGAGCAGGGCCCGTTCAATGGCCACTGCCGGGGGAGGAACATGCACGGAAATTGCTCCGGAAATTTATAGCCGAAAAGATGCCTGCATACAGCGAAAAGCGCAACGATCCCAATGCAGACCATACATCCAATTTATCCCCCTATCTGCATTTTGGGCAGATCTTTTCAGGAAGAATTGCATCAGAGGTGATCAGGAACCATGCTTCAGATGAAAACAGCGAAGCCTTTCTGGGGGAATTAATTGTGAGAAAGGAATTATCCGATAATTTCTGCCTGTTCAATCCTGATTATGACAATGTGAACGGGTTTCATGAATGGGCGAAGAAGACCCACATGGAGCATGAACGAGATGAACGGGAGTTTATTTACAGCCTGGAACAGTTTGAACGCGCTATAACACACGATCCTTTGTGGAATGCTGCGCAGACCGAAATGGTATCAACTGGTAAAATGCATGGGTATATGCGCATGTACTGGGCAAAGAAGATCCTTGAATGGACTGCATCCGCAGAAGATGCCATGAAAACAGCAATATATCTGAATGACAGGTATGAACTGGACGGACGTGATCCGAATGGATATGCCGGCATTGCCTGGTCAATTGGGGGGGTACATGACAGGGCCTGGACCGAAAGGCCTGTTTTCGGTAAGATAAGGTACATGAACGATAAAGGGTGCAGGAGAAAGTTCGATGTAAATGCATATATCAACAGGATCATGCATTCAGATAAAAGAGAACAATGATCTAATTCGGACCCGCCACCCTCTATCGGGTTGCCTTTTCCAGCCTTTTCATAATTGAGAATATAAACGCAGCTGACAAAAGACAGCAGACAACAAATACCGACCAGATGATCCAGAGGTCCACTTTCGACCACATCGTGCTTCCTACAAACAAGAGCTTATTACCTACAGCAGTTGCCAGCAGCCATCCTCCCTGCATTACTCCCTGGAACCTTGTTGGCGCTACCTTTGAAACAAATGAGAGTCCCATCGGACTCAGGAAGAGCTCGGCGATGGTCATCACCAGGTAGGAAGATATCAGCCAGTATGGCATCACTCTTGACGAATCGGGTACGGGGTGCACTTCCACCACTTCACCAGCCTCGTTCAATACCTGCAGCTCATGGGGAGACACCAGGTTCAATGATCCTATAACCATGATCACAAACCCTGTCGCAGCAATGATCATCCCTATACCGATCTTACGGGGCGTAGAGGGTTCTTTTCCACGCTGGTTCAACCAGGAGAAAATACCCATAACAACGAATGTCAGGGAAACAATGAAAAGCGGGTTGAACGATTGGAATATTTCCGGTGCAATCGGGTTTTCTTCACCTGCGTGTGAGATTAACCAGGTTCCGATCGCAGCTGAAACCAAAGTCATGCTTCCTCCAACAATCCTTGCCACCCGTGTTCTCTTCCTGCCCAGTAGGAGAACCAATCCGGCAACAAATGCAATTACAGTGAGTATATTTTCGATTGTGAAGAACATAAAGGTAAAGGGATCCACCTCTTTCACCGTGTAATCCCTTGCAAAAAATGTCAATGTGAGCCCGTTTTGATGGAATGACATCCAGAAAAACACAACAACAAAAAATACAAGCAGTAACGATACCACCCTCTGACGCTCCTCTTTTTGGGCGATCATTAGAATCCACGTTACAAATCCGATAAAGAGGCCAATTGCCATTCCGGTGGGGAAATCTTTTACAAGGCTTACGAGAAATGCCGAGACAGCGCCTGCTGCAAGTGCAACCGGAATTGCAATTGGGACTTCGGTTATAGTGATTGTTTTTTCACCTTCGATTTTCTCACGTTTTGGCAGGAGTTTGTTAAAAATTAAATATGCCATCAGGGAAATTACCATAGCTACAGCAGCAATTCCAAAAGCCAAGTTATACCCTACGGAAAATGTTTCAAGGTAGGTAGAGGCAAAACCGGAAAGATCAGTAACAGTACCGTTGATGGTTACGTGGTCGGCCAATTGCTGAAGTACACCAATGTCTTTAAGGGTGCCATCCTGGTATTGGTGGCATAAAGCGGGCAAACTTGCATCATGCAGGAATCCGTTTGTTTTAAGCCACCAGTTCCTGATCCCTGTGGCTGCAAATGGAGCGAAAAAAGCGCCGACGTTTATGCCCATATAAAAAATAAGGAAAGCGTTGTCCCTTACCTTATCGTATTTGGGATTGTCGTACATCTGTCCCACAACTGCCTGCAGGTTCCCTTTAAATAAACCATTTCCAAATGCAATGATAAAGAGCCCGGCAATAGTGACTGTGAGTTCTAATCCCGGCATGGCCATAATAACGTAGCCCGCAAACATGATAATCTGTCCTAATAAGATTACCAATTTGTATTTTCTTGTGGCATCTGCCAGAATTCCTCCGATAAGTGCCAGGGCATAGATGGCAAAATAGAACCAACTGTAAATACCCCCAGCTTTATCTTCTGTGAGTCCATATTTTGCCTGGAGAAACAGGACCAGTATGGCCATCATTGTATAAAAGCCGAATCGTTCCCCCATGTTGGCAAAAAAGGCAACGAAAAGTCCTTTCGGATGATCTTTAAACATAAATTAGGGTTTTAGTTAGTGATTGCAAGAAAACACCAATGGATGCGTTATGCTGGACATCAGAACAGTCATTCACGAACAGTAAACTCTTGTTTTCCAGTCTTCTAATCCCGATACTATCGGGATGCTCCGGATGTTTTCCCTTTAAGCACTGCATTAAACAATAAATTTCTTTCTGACACTGGTAGAATTTGAATATAATGACAGCAAATATAGAAATCTTTTTATCGAATGAGACAGGTTATTTAGCATATGCATAATATTGAATCATACTTTGTAAAATTATTTTACACCCGTTCCGCCTTTGAACTTTTACTGTCTTTATCTAACTTTGGGTAAGCGTAATTTACATGAAAATATTTACATCAGAAACCGTTGCAGTTATTGACGATTATACGATTAAAAATGAGCCCATAGAATCTATAGATCTTATGGAACGGGCCAGCTCCAGGCTTGCATGGTGGTATACCAGGTATTTTAAGATCAACAGGAATATAGCTGTTTTTGCCGGTCCTGGCAATAATGGAGGGGATGCTCTTGCACTGGCCAGAATACTAATCCAGAGACAATATACTGTAGATGCGTACCTTGTTTCATCCTCAGGAAAACTGTCGGATGATTGTAAAACAAACCTGGACAGGTTGGAAAAGGATATGAAAAAGAAGGTAAACCGGATCAGCAATGTTTCTGATTTTCCGAAGCTATCCGGCAACATTGTTATTGTTGATGGAATATTTGGTTCGGGTTTGAGCAGGATTGCCGGCGGTATTTACGGAAAATTGATACAGTACATTAACAGTACGGGTTTAGAGGTTGTTTCAATAGACATTCCAAGTGGATTGTTTGGTGAGGACAACCGGAAGAATGACCCCGGCTTCATTATCCACGCGGGAAATACATTGACTTTCCAGTTCCCGTTCCTCTCCTTTTTCTTCGTTGAAAATGCGGAATATACGGGTAGGTGGCATGTGCTTGATATCGGTTTGAATGAGGATATCATTGAAAGAACGGATACAAACTACACACTTTTAACACGGCGGAGGATTGCGAATTTGATTCATAAAAGAGAGAAGTTCTCACACAAAGGAACCTATGGGAATGCATTATGTGTTGTTGGTTCATACGGAATGATGGGAGCTGCCGTTTTAACAGGAGAAGCTGTATTAAGAAGTGGTGCCGGACTGGTGACCCTGCACGTGCCCGGCAAAGGTTATCAAATTGTGCAGACAGCCTTCCCTGAAGCCATCGTAAGTGTGGATCCTTCTGATAATTGTTTTTCCAGGCTACCTGACCTGGGAAAATATTCCGCAGTTGCAGTCGGGCCTGGATTGGGAACCCATCAGACCAGTAAGACTGCTTTGATGCAACTTTTTGAGAAAGTTTCCGTCCCCCTGGTGATTGATGCCGATGCATTGAATATGATCGCAGGGGATGCTGCCACGATCCGTAACATACCCGGACGTTCAATACTTACTCCGCATCCTGCTGAATTTGACAGAATCGCAGGAAGTTCTGATGATGCCTGGACCCGTCATGAAAAACAAATTGAATTCTCGGTAAAAAACAATGTTACGGTGGTACTGAAGGGGGCTTACACAGGAATTTCATTTCCAAATGGAAATTATGTTTTCAATACTACCGGTAATCCCGGGATGGCAACGGGTGGAAGTGGTGATGTGTTAACCGGAATAATCGTATCTTTGCTTGCACAGGGCATGGAACCTGAAGACGCAGCAATGACAGGAGTATACCTGCACGGTATGGCAGGTGACCTGGCGGCTGAAAAAAACAGTGCAGAATCAATGATCGCCGGGGATATTACAAAGCAACTCGGCGCTGCATTTGAAAAGATCAAGTCAAAACCATTTTTACATGAAGGAAGGAAAGGCGGGGTAGTTCAGTAGCAGGTATTTGACAAAGTTTAAACATCATTTTGAATTTGTTGCAGGAGCCTGAAGTACCTGCTTCAGAATAAATGCAAAATACTCAAGGATTAATATTTTAAACATATGAGAAGATCTTACATCATAATCCCATCGCTAATGATGTTTGTTATGGCATGCACCGTACCGGGTCGTTTTTTGGTAACTGATCTTGGATTTGAACCAGAAGGAACGGAAGAGTCCTGCGTATACACTTTGCCCAGGACAACATTAAAGGTGACAGTTCAGTATCAGCATGAGTTATTTATTCCCGGACCTTATGCAGATTATGCACAACGATTATTGGGAATTGAGGACGTTCAGAAAAATCGTGAAGAGAGTTTTACGGTTAAGGACGTTGTAATTTCAAGGTTTGTGGAACCCGATCTGGAAAAGGTTTTTTCGCTAAATATGATACAGGGTGAAGTTAATGATGATTTCCTTCACTGGGCCGACAATAACGATCTGATAATCAGAGAAAATTACAATTCTGAGATACCCATCAAGGTGTATTCTTCAGGAAAAGGTTCAACAGGTATTCTCTACAAAGACGTAACCATGGAATCCAACATGGAAATGAAAAAAGAGACCATTTACAAAACAATAATAACGGACACATCATTTGTACGCGTTCCGGTGACAACCGAGCAAATGGAAATGAAGACAATTGGTAAAAAAGCAGAAGAAGCCGCAAAGCTGATCCTGGAAATAAGGTCAGATAAGTATTATGTCGCTGCCGGGTTGATAGATCCGTTTCCGGATAATTTTGATATGAAAACTTCTCTTGAAGGACTTGATCAGCTGGAGGAAGCATATTTGTCGCTTTTTATAGGTAAATCATTTGCTGAGAGTTTTGTCAAGGAATACCTGGTGTCGCCAGAAGGTTTAAGTGAATCAGAGTCCTATGAGCTCGACATGTTCAATTTTCAAAAGGGAATAACCGAGGATGAGGGAGAGCCTTTGATGCTGGAGATAGTTCCACAGGGCAATGCCACAAGTTACCGCAACCTGTTGCCCCAGGAGCCCGAGGAAGATTCATACAACAGGTTTTATTTCAGGATACCGGAAGTTTGCAATGTAAGTGTCTATCTTTCAGAACAAGTATTGTGTAAGAAGAGAATGACTATTTTCCAGGCTGGCCCGCTTGTTAATCAGAAAGTAAAAGTAACTGAAGTATCCAGGCGTGATGCAAAGATAAAATAAGGGACCGGGTTGGTTCTCACTTACCTCTTCCTGATGCTAATAACGCGCACCTGCTCCCTGTCTTTCGTGGTAATGCGCAGAAAGTAAACACCGGTTTTATAGCCCGTCATATCGATGGGAACAATATCGCCCTGGTAAACGCCTTTGAACTGCTCCTGGCTTGTTATCCTTCCGGTAACATCCTGTAATTCTATAATGAAATCCTCAGGTTCAGGAAGGTCAAACTGAACAAGGAGTTCATTATCAACAGGATTTGGATAAGCAACTACCTGCCACCTGATGGGATCGACCAGCAACGCGTCATCAATTTTATTAATGGGCTGATGAAAACCCTGTGTTAAAACCATGTTGTTTCCCTGGAGTGTTGAAACAGCGATCTCTCCAAGTGTCCAGGAAAGGTTGATGTCGGTTCCTTCACCATATCCGCCAGCAGAGGCAATAACAGTAGGTGATAATTGAACACTTTGGGAATTGGCGATATTACCGGTTAATCCGGCAGCGATGAAAATAAAAAGAAATCTCTTCATAATTAATAGTCTTGATCAAATTTCCAAAAAATCATGATATAATCAAAATAATCTGTAGTTTTCTTGCAAGCACTAACTATTTCCCGGGTATCTCTTCCAGAAGTGCCACAAGGAATTTCCAGAACTTATCCACGGTTTCAATATTAACTTTTTCATCCGGAGAATGGGGAAACCTGATGGTAGGCCCAAATGATATCATATCCAGTTTTGGATATACACCGCCCAGCAAACCACATTCAAGACCTGCATGTATCGCCTTGATCTCAGGCACTTTCCCAAATTTATTGTTGTACACATCCAGTGACTTCTTTAAAATGGGTGAGTCCATGTTGGGTTTCCATCCAGGGTAGGCACCTTCGAGGGTTACGTTGGCATCAATTAGGTGATAGATACCGGCAATCTGCCATGCCGTGGCTTCTTTTGCAGTGTCAACGGAACTTCTTGTCAGACATCTTGCCGCGAATTTGCCGGATTTCAATTCAACGACTGCAAGGTTGTTTGAGGTCTCTACCAGTCCGGGCATGGATGTACTCATACGCAGGACACCATGCGGCGTTGCAAATACGGCCCGGATCATTCTGTATTGATCGGTTTTATCAGCTACTTTACCGGGAACGTCGGTTTTGCTACAACTAAAATTTAGATCTGGTTCAGTTTCAGCAAATTCATTTCTGTAGATATTGTTGTAATTATCTACAAAATCTTCGAATTTTCCCGTTAGCTCAGATGGGACCAGGACTACCGCATGTGATTCCCGGGGAATGGCATTTCTCAGATCTCCCCCGGCAGCTTCCGCAATATGAATGTTGAAATCAGTCTCTGCCTGCATCAGGAAGCGGAACAGGATTTTGTTGGCATTGGCCCTTCCATGTGGGATGTCTATTCCGGAATGTCCTCCTTTCAGACCTTTTATTACCACCTTGTAAGCGGTCATACCGGAAGGTGCATCTATCTCCCCGTAGGACTTTTCAGCATTCACATCGATCCCTCCCGCGCATCCAACATACATTTCTCCTTCATCCTCTGAATCCATATTGATCAGTATGTTACCGTCAAGCAAGCCTGGTTTCAGACCGAAAGCACCAGTCATACCGGTTTCCTCATCTATAGTGAACAATGCTTCAACTGGACCGTGTTTCAGGTTTTCAGACTGGAGAACAGCCATAGCGGCAGCAACTCCTATACCATTGTCAGCGCCTAAAGTGGTTCCATTTGCAGTTACCCAATCGCCGTCGACCATGCTTTCAATGGGGTCTTTTTCAAAATCAAATTCCTTATCGGAATTCTTTTGCGGAACCATGTCCAGGTGACCCTGGAGAACAACGGTTTTCCTGTTTTCCATACCGGGTGTGGCAGGTTTTTTAATGATCACGTTGCCTACTTCATCGACGAGGGTTTCAAGTCCAAGATCTTCGCCGAACTTTTTAATATAAGCTATGATTTCAGCCTCCTTTTTGGAAGGTCTCGGGATCCGCGTGAGTGCGTAGAAATTTTTCCAGATCTCTGCCGGTTGAAGTTTTTTTATTTCACTCATATGTTGATTGTTTTTTAATTTATAAGAACAAGGTCTTATCGACATTAAATAAGAGTGTGAATCACTCATTTTTGTTTTGGTTTGTTAAAAAAATTAATGAGGGGCAATCAGCCCCTCATTAAGAATATTATTGCTAATCAGGAGATTGTCCTGATGGAAGTTCAAGTCCGAAACGCTGTTTGGCATCGGCTTTCTTCAGCTGGAAAGCAAGGAATATGGATATTATACCCAGTATAACCAGCATGAATATTGGCCATGTGTAATTGTATGGAGGAATTTCTCCCGAAATTCTCATTGCATTGATCTGTTCTGAGATCTCAGCAGTGGACAATCCCTGGCCTTCAAGTTTTATCCTGATGTCACTGATGGTCTTAAGAACGGTCGGATTCACAACATCCAAAAATTTTCCAATGCCCCAGAAGAATGCGAGGAGTCCCCAGTTCTGGATGGTAAACATCGATGCATAGGCGGTTCCAAGCCGGTGTTCAGCAACAATTTTGGCCACTGACGGCCACATTGCCGCGGGGACCAGTGAGAATGCCACACCCAGGCTCAGCAAGCCTATATAACCCAGTATTTCACTATTGAATATCGACAATGCCAGGTGGGCAAAGATCAGCAAGAGGGCTCCGAGTATCATCAGTGAAGCCGCCTTTCCTTTCCTGTCTACATAACTACCGAAAATGGGTGTAAAGAGGATGGTTCCCATGGGGATAAGACTGGCTGTTTTCGGACCGTTCTGCAGCCAAACAGATAGTGTATCCCAGAGCGTGTTAATGAAAAGAACAAATAACAATCCTATCACTGCAAGGGAAGCAATCTTTCCTCCCATGGATTTGATTCGTGTCGGGATCATTGAAAAAGCAAGTCCGAACAGGAACAAACCCAGGTAAATAGCAACTGTCCCGAGTGATTGGTTACCAAATATTTGGAAGAATTCAATATTCTCCGGAAGATCATATGAAAATCCAAATTTATTGACAAGCAGGTCTGGAGCATATTGAATGAATGGAAAAACAGCCGCGTAAAACGAAACACACAGCAGGGCAATGAACATGAATGAACGATTCTTTACTAGGGCCACAAGGTCAGATAACTTGAAATCCTCTGATGTTTCCATTACACCGGTATCGTCCCGAATTTTCTTATCCTGCTTATCCAGGGTGTAATCAAATACCATGTAAACCAGGAATACAATAATGGCAATACCGATAAGGCTCGCTGCAAACGCCACTGCCGGCGGTACGCTTCCACCACCGATATCAATCGAAAGTGCAAGTCCCATTGCAGAACCAAGCCGGCCAAACCCCATGTTGATGGCCATAGCAAGTGCCAGTTCATACCCTTTGAACCATTTTACGACAGTCCGGGTGGATACCACACAGACAACCTCCAGCCCGGAACCGAAAAGGATCCTGCCCAGTATCATCATCCTTAACTGGACGGCATGATCGGTGCCGAAAACACCATAAGCTGCCAATGCAGAAATCGTAGCCCCCAGTGCTGCAAGTGACCCGAAAATAAGTCCTGCGCGCCTGATTCCCCATTTATCCAGTATGATCCCTCCCACAATGATCATTCCGAATATATTGGCGATGGTTGTCAAACCGATGAGCCTGCCAAATTCTTCACTGGTAAATCCCATTTCACTTTCCATAAGTCCTTTCAGTCCTCCGAAGAAATCCTGGAACCAATAGGTGGAAAACATTAACATACTTACCAATACCAGCATCAACCATCTCATGGGTGCTGAATCTCTCAACGTTTTCTGTATCTTATTCATCCTATTTACTGTTTGTTTTTTCAGAATTTTAAACTTCAAATGTAACAAAAAACTGTTTTGCCCTTATTTTTTATGCAACATAATACGTATGAAAATAGTTACATATATAAGAATCATTAAATTTGTGCCCAACGGGTACATGTTTAAAATGAAAAACGTGTTGGTATGATGAAAAGGTTTGTATTTGCGCTTATTGCTTTTTCCCTGGCCGGACAGCTGTGGGGACAGGAGAAGATCAAATGGCATACATTGAATGAAGCCATTGAGAAGAACAGTGTTGAACCCCGGAAATTCATGATAGATGTTTACACCGATTGGTGCGGTTGGTGCAAAAGAATGGATGCCACTACGTTTTCCAACGAGGAAATAGCAAAATATGTGAATGCGAATTTCTATGCAGTAAAATTCAATGCAGAAATGAAAGATTCGCTTACCATCGGGCAGCAGACCTACTATTTTGTTCCCAACGGTAGGCGAGGCTACCATGAAGTCGCTGCCATACTCACCAAGGGCAGGCTGGCGTATCCGACCATTGTTTACCTCGATGAAAGATTGCGACATTTGAAGGTTGATCCCGGATACAAAACGGCAGAGCAATTGCAGGCTGCTTTGGTATACTATTACAAGGAAAAATACAAGGATGATCAGAATGATACATCCGGCATGTAACGCTTTCTTATCGCGTTTCTTCCGGGTATTTCACGATTAGAAGACTCCTTTTGCAATCTTTTTGATGTTATCTGATATCCCAATGGTATAATAGTGAATGGCTGGTACACCCTGAGATTTGAGCTCCCTGGACTGCTCAATGGTCCACTCCACACCCAGCTCTTTTACAGCTGCATTGTCGCTGCATTTCCTGGCCTCCTTGTAGAGATCTGCCGGAATGTCAATATTAAATACACGGGGCAATAATTCCAGGTCTTTGATTGTATTGACAGGCTTAATACCCGCTACAATGGGGACATCTATACCTTCTTTACGGCAACGATCCCTGAATTCGAAGAACTTTTTGTTATCAAAGAACATCTGTGTTACAATGTAATCTGCACCGGCTTCAATTTTTTTCTTAAGCCAGTAAATGTCTTCATCGATGTTCGGAGATTCAAAATGTTTTTCGGGGTAACCTGCCACACCTATGGAAAAGGAGGTGGGAGTGTGGTTCTTGAGGTCGGATTCAAGGTAGATGCCATTGTTCAGGTTCATGATCTGTTCCACCAGTTCATTGGTATGTGCATGTCCGCCTGTAACCGGAATGAAATCCCTAACTCCGGGTGGTGGATCCCCCCTTAAAACAAGCAGGTTATGCAACCCAAGGAAATGAAGGTCGATCAGAAGGTCTTCCGTTTCTTCCCTCGTAAAACCTCCGCAAATAACATGGGGCACTACTGTAACATTGTATTTATTCATAATGGCAGCAGCGATTGCTACTGTCCCCGGCCGCTTGTTGATGATCTTTCTTTCAATGGACCCATCCGGCATCTTTTTGTAAACGGATTCCTGCTGGTGATAGGTAATGTTGATGTTAAGAGGATCGAATTCTATTAACGGGTCGATGGACTTATAGATGGATTCCAGAGCATTGCCTTTCCTGGGGGGCAACAATTCAAAGGAAAATAATGTCCTGTCCGTATTTTTTAATTGATCAATTACTTTCACTAGTATATAATTTAGTTAAGCATTTGTATTTCAGATAATTAAAAACTAAAAAATTTGATAATTTCGATATTGATACCGTGGAACCCTCATGTTATATTCATTCCCTGTTGCGAACGATAGTGCATG
>JAIPBT010000019.1 GCA_021738565.1 Bacteroidales bacterium | reverse complement strand
GGTTATATCTTCCTGACGGATCACTATCGGTTGGTTAGAGTTATTTATTAGGGAACCGCCGTATACCGAACGGTACGTACGGTGGTGTGAGAGGACAGATGGGGATTTAATTTTAAATCCCTATCTTCCTACTCGATTGCAGTAAAGGGTTTTTAATATTCCCAGAAATCGTGTTCCATAATGAACAGGTCATTCTTTATTCTTTCCGCCTCCAGCAATGCATCCTGCCCAATAACATAATCAACAATAAAACGGTTTCCAAATTCATTGGATTCTCCAATTATGGTAGTTGCAAAACGTCGTTGCATGAACAGGTCATCAAATGATATATTCTGCGCGTCATTGTTGGGATTATAGATCCTATGGGTTGCAAACAGGTTCCTGCACTGTGGGAAATAGATATAAAATGGAACAACTGTTTCCGTACCAATAACCTGGCCTCCGGCTCTTTGCGGCAGGTGAAGTACTGGTCCAATAACAGTGATCCTGACTTTCATTTCAGAATTTTGTTTGTCGAACACCCATTTTTCTTTGATCCTGTATCCTTTAAGATAGGATGACTCTATTCTGATTGTCCTTATGACACCTGGTTGATTGGGATCTTCAATCTGTTGTGCTGCATCTCCCATATTATCATAGACCTGTTGCAGGGATATGGGCTGTTGCCAGGGATTGTTATAATCATCTGCAGAATAGGGTGTAATTTCCTCCGTTCTTATTCCTTCCAGCAGCAACTGAAGGAGACTGTACCTGTCTCCTATCGGTTCAGGAGCTTCGGGAAATCTGAGCGGATAATTCATGCGTTGCCGGAGGTCGATAAATCTCCAGATATCCTTTGCCCACAATACATCTGCTTCCCTAATGTACTGATAGGGAATTGGCTTCTTCTCCTGAATAATATTTTCCCTTAAGTATACATCCTTTGTATCAGCTGGACTTGGTATTGTATTGGATATTGTAATGCCCGGTTGCATGGTTGTATTGGGTTGTTGGGCATCTGCATGAATTACAGTAACTGTAACAAATACGAATATCAATAAATAATTTACAGACTTCATAATTATATAATTGTTATTATTATAGGATTTAATTCACGTATTTTTCCGGCAGGACCGGAGGCTTTTATATTGCGTATCAACAGCTGTTGCCCTGGCCTTAATTGCTGGGTAAATACATCAAACTGCTCGGCAGTAAAAGCTTCGTTTTCTGATTCTTTTCGCTGGTCAAGTCCTCCACGGGCCCTCCAGCTGATTTCAAAACTTTCAACTGTAAAATTAACTTCAAAGAAAAAATCTTTGGCTTTGGCTTCGACTGTTCTGAGCCTTGCAAGGTCAGCTACTGAAAGTACCCCTTCTGCTTTGTCATCCAATCCTTCTACAGTAGCAATGGGATCGGGGATGTCTTCAACGCGGAATGGTGCGGACCCCATGTTGCGGACATTGCCGTCCACGTTGGCAAAAACCGAAATTACGGTTTCCTTTTCTCTAGGCCCGGGTCTTACGATATAATTGCCGTTGCTTACTTCTTCGATATCACCTTCACTAATCTCAGCGTACACAGTACTTTCAGGAACTCCTGAGGCAACAATTTTTACCGGGTTGTCAACCCCCCTGAAAAATACGTTCATTCTTTCAGCGGATACTGCTGCGTTGGTTGGGTTAACAGAATAGGTTGCTGTGAAATCCCTTTGAATAATCTGCCCATCGTTATTAAGCCTCAAAGTACCTCCCCATGTTTTTTCACCTACATCTAAAGATGTGGCAGTGTAAATGCCCTTGCCTTCTTCTACGTCAAGAACTGTTCCATCATTAAGAATAATCTCAGGTATGTTGGTGGAATCGTAGCCTGCAAGGAAAACCTCTGCCCGGTATTCCTGTCCTACAAACACATAATCAGAAGAGGTAGGTAAAATAACGGGATCGATCACATTTACTTTAAAATCCTTTGCTCCAACCTGGTTCAGCAGGTAGGTTGCCATATCGGATTCGACATTCCGGATGTCTGACTGTAATTCTGAAAGAATGGTAATAACAGCTGCAAGGGGCAGGTGTTCAAAATTATGCTTTTCCCATGGCTCATCTGCTTCACCCTTTTTTTCAGACTGATGATCAGCTGTTTCCAGGTTGCCTTCTATCGAAGATATCAAAAGAGAATAATCACCTTCAGAATTATCGATCATTTCAATCATGGTTTCCCTGTACTCCTCGATCATACCCTTCAGCTCTTTTCCTTTGCCGTTTGTGACCATGATTTCACCACCCCATTCCTGATTGTCCCTTGCTTTTACATTCTCCCAAATAACTTCGCCGTCTTTAATAGCTTCATCTGAATCCTGTCTGACGATATCCAGTTTGCAATTCTGGATAAAATCAATTATTTCCTGTGACATGTTTTTTACCTCATCGGATCTTTCCTTCCAGGCCCCGGCTTTTTCAGGATTGTTGGTAAATTCAAGGTCTATTTTTCCGTAGATACCTTTGTTCTTCGAGAAAAAGTTTTTTGTTGTTTCATGCAACCCATGATCCACAATAACAAAGGCATCAAGGACATCTTTTGATACATTCAGTGCCAGCAATGCTGTCAGCACCAAATACATCATACCGATCATTTTTTGTCTCGGAGTTTCTTTACCATGTCCCATAAGAAATATGGATTAAAAAAGTAAGTTAATGATCTATTTTTTCCTTAAACTCATGGCAGAGAGCATAGAGCCATAGATGTTGTTCAGTTCTGCCAGACTTCCGCTTAATTTTGCAATTTCGCCTTTGTATTTTTCCGTCTCATCAACTGAAACTTTAAGACTTTTTACCATTTCATCAAGGCCTTTGTAAACATTGGCCGTTCCTTTAAGGTGTTCTTTACTGCCTTCGACCTGGCTGGCATAGGTGTTGTTCAATTCTGCCAGCTTATTACTAATTTCATCGAGTTGCTCTTTGAATTTATTATGACCTGCTGAAATATTGGTTTGCTCCTTTTTGACTTCTTTACTCATTGTTTCATAGGCTGCAGTGAGGCTGGCGGTTGACGCCGCGAATTTTTCAGCGACCTCCTCTCCCTTGGTGTCAATGAGCTGGGCAGTTTTCTTATATGCCTCAGCGAGTGTTTCCACCTGTTGGTTAAGCAGTCCGGTATTTGTACCGTAGGCTGTTGCTACCTGGTCCATGTTTGTTGCAGCGCTGCCCATTTTATCGAAATATTCCTTTGTCGCAAGGGATGCTGCAGTAATGTCGGCAATTTGTTCTGATGACGATGAAATTGCTGTAATGCTTTGGCCAAGCTTTTTTACATCTGCTTCACTTATCTGCGATTCCTGAATAAGTTCGTCAAATTTCTGCAGACCCACATTTCTTCCTGCAATGGCGGCTTCTTTGTATTCATCTATATCATCCGGATCAGACATGCCTGCCAGTTCCGGATATACCAGTGTCCAGTCAAGCTCTTCATGAAGCGGTTCAAAGGCGGAGAAAAAGAAAATAACGGCCTCGATTGACAGTCCGCAGATAAGTGCGATATCTGCTCCCGGCCAGTGCATGATCTTAAACAGCGCACCTATAATTACAATGGATGCTCCAAACCCATACAACTTAGCGGTAAATGATTTCCAGCCTGAACTTTGGACAATTTCTGTGATTCCCATGATTCAATGGTTAGATTTAGTTTGTACCTAAATAAGAACGAACGCAGCGAAAACCGATATGAGCTTTTGCCGTATCCTGGTATTCATAATCGCGGGTGCCTACCTGCAGGTATCTTGCAACATCTTTCCAGGATCCTCCGCGTACAACTTTACGTTTCATTACAGCTGGTTCATCCGGACGTGCGTTATATTTGAAGTCAGGGTTTAATGTGGAGGAGAAAATATAGGCGGACGGATCATATGCCGTGATGGTCCATTCGGATACATTTCCGGCCATGTCGTAGAGTCCGAATTCGTTGGATGCAAAAGTAGCCACCTGCTCAGTTGCAAGCGCACCGTCGTCAACATAATTGCCCCGCAAGGGTTTGAAATTGGCAACGAAACATCCCAGTTTGTTCCTCACATAAACACCTCCCCATGGATACATACTGTGATCCAGGTTTCCGCGGGCTGCAAATTCCCATTCTGCCTCACTGGGCAGTCTGTAATTCTGCACGAGGGGGAGATCAGATGCTGCCAGTGCATCATTCAAATAATTTGTTCTCCAGATACAAAATGCATTGGCCTGCTTCCATGTAACTCCAACAACAGGATAGTTGTCATATGCACTGTGGTTGAAATACCTGGTTGCCATCGGCTCGTTGTAGGAATATGTAAAATCGGCGATCCAGCACAGCGTGTCCGGGTAAATCAGCACCCAATCATTGTGCACGAAGGAGCCGCGACTGGTAATGTCTTCAATGGTTCCGTCAGGTTTAACTACCTGTCCGTTATAAGAAACAACAGGCTCAGCTGTACCTCCACTGTATTCCATTTCCATGCGGTTACCTGGCATGGCGGCCTGGTGAAGGTCTACCCAGTAATAATTATAAATGAGTTTTGTAACATTGAGTTCCCTGCCCCGTGGTGAAAGCTGGTCGACACCAGAATAGTAAAGTCCCAGGTCGTCTATCAATTGCTTGAGGTTGCCTTCCCTGTCGGCTTTTACATTGATGGGGAAGTCCCAGTCGATCCTCGGCTGGTCGTTTTTGTCCATCAGGTTTCCGCCCTCGTCGTCCTTGGCAATAAAATCTTCCTGGCCATTGATTGCAAAATGCTTTCTTATGATGGAATCGCGCACCCAGTAAACGTATTGCCTGTATTCGTTATTGGTGATCTCTGTAATGTCCATCCAGAATGCATCAACGGAAACGGTTCTGTTAATGGCATTTTGTGTCCATGTTGCATCCTGATCGCTGGGGCCCATGGTATAAGAACCAGCCGGAATGAATGTCATACCATAGGGATCAGGTTCAATGAATGGCTTTCTTTTTTGCACTCCAACAAGTTCTCCGGAATTGTAGGTGCTGCAACCTGTTAAAAATGCTACAATTAATGCCAGAGATAGTAATTTTTTCATGGCTTGGATTTTTACAAAACTATCAGTGTTCAAGTCGTTCAAGTTATAAAAAACAATTTAAATATAGTAAAATATTACAAAAATCTTATACTCTCATATTTTTGCGGACTTTTGTCCAGACTGAGATCAAAGCAATACCTGACGGTGATTTCGTGTGAACCACTGCTGTGCTTTACAAGCGGCGACAATTCAACATCATATGAATATCCCACCCTGATGCCATTCAGCAATTCAACCCCGAACAGGGCACTTATGGCTCCGCCTACTGAATAAGAAACTCCTCCCCAGAACCGTTTATTGTACCGGAGATTCGTATTTACATAAATATGGTTGTCGCGGCCGTCGGTTTGCAGCATAAATGCAGGCATCAGCTCGAACATTGGGTCCGGGAGCTGAAACGTATATCCGCCGACCACGTAATAATGCCTGATCAGTCCTGGTTCAGATCTGTCTGTATTCCTGTCTCTTGAATAGAAAGTTGCCTGATTTACATGTGTGCTTGACAATCCAAAATAAAGGTTATCAATTGAATAATAAGCTCCGATTCCCATGTCAAATCCAAAACGGCTGTCTGCATTTTTTGGGATGGCATCATCACCGGGAATGTCTATTACATCTGCCCCGTTCAGATTGGAAGGATCAAATGCGTAATTGGCAAGTCCGGCATTAAAACCAATGCCCAGTAACCCTCCTCCAATGTTGATCTTGTAGGAATAGGCCAGGCTGACAAAAAGATCGTTGTTAAGGGCTATGTTGTCATTCATCAGGTTGATCCCGACTCCGTGGGCACGCCCCAGCAAACTAAATGGTGCATGGGCTGTAAAGGTTGTGATTACAGGAGCCTGGTTAAATCCTGCCCACTGGTTCCTGAATGAAGCAAATGCGCATATTTTTTCGGTTTGTCCCATGGCCCCGGGATTATAAACCGGCACCAGGAACATGTTCTGGGTGAATTTCGGATCCTGTTGTGCCAGAACAGTACATGAGACCGTGAGCAGAACAAGTATGACTTTTATTAACTTCATCTTCATGATAATAAAGCCCTATAAGGCTTTCGTGGCTTTTTAGCCGAAGTAAAATAAGTAAAAATTATCCGATGCGACAAATAATATTAACAGAAGAATGTTAATAACCCCATACTTTCTTTTATATTTCCAAAGCACGTTCCGGAAAAGGGGCATTATGAAAATCGGTGATAATAGCGCCACCACCGGTCGGGAATGATGTTGTTACATGCCTGTTTGTAGTCTTTGTAGGAGCATGAAATGTAGTAATTTTGACCTGTAACCGGGTTTGTAACAGGGATTTCCACCCACCAGCGGTCTGAAAGGCTGCTTTTGTGGAAGTGTAATTCCTGTTCCTCCTTATTTAGCGTAATGATGAATTTCTTTGTATGGGCCCTGGTATCAAGAGGATTTTCCCTGACCCGGTGGGAAATTCCATCCAGGAAATACCAGATGGACTGTGCCGCAAGGTGACATGTCTGGTTGTTCAGATCCTTTTCGGGATCAACTTCAAAGAATCCCAGTGCCATGACCTTTTCACTGATGCCTGCATAGCGCGTAATGGCACACAGTTCATCACCGAACAATCCGTTTGGTGAAGGTATGGTAACACCGGGGGCATCACTGTGTCTGACTGCACCCATATCGATGCTGACAAAATCAGCGTCTCTTAATACGGGTTCAACATCCTGGATCCCGGCCTTCACCTCTCCGAGGCGAATACTTTCCATGAATTCATTTTCGACAATATCTGCCTGTTTTTCAGAAACAAAATATTGCTGGTGGCCGAGATTTGAATACGTAAAATGCTCTTTTACATCTTTCTCAATAATGCTGTTCAGGTAATTTCGTGAATGCATCTCCTTTCCCTGGTCTGTTTGAAAATCCAGGCGTGAGTCAACGGTAAGAACCTGCCGGATACCCTTCATCTTTTGAAGCGCAAGTATTCCCCCGTAAGAGAGATCCTGGGATCCGCCAATGATTATTGGTACAATTTCCCTGTCAAACAGTTCCAGGATTACATCGCGGATTGCCAAGTATGTATCTTTAATGTTCTTTGTAATTTTCAGATTCCCAAGATCATAGATCCTGACATTGTTTATTTTCCTCAGTTGATACAGCATCCCCCGTATTTGATCGGGGGCTTTTGCACTACCCTTGATAAAGCCACCTTTGTCCTGAGGAATTCCAATCAGCACAACCGTATATTGATCAAGGTTCCTGATGGGTTGGTCAGGTGTATGAATGGCAATGTTTCTGCTGAAGGAATATTCATCCGGCAACAGGTTGAATTCAGGTCTGTTCAGACCAACGGGATCAAAATAACCATTCAGGTCCATAACTTTTTTATTTATCGCTTTCTTTTTCGGGTGGTCTTTTTTGGAGTATTTTCAATGATATCCAGGCATTCCCCGAGATTCAGTTCTTCGGGCTTCTTGTTTTTAGGAATTTTATAGTTCTTTTTCTCATAGCTGATGTACGGACCATACCTTCCTTTGAGTATTTTCAATCCGGGCTTTTCATCGAATTCTCTTATCAACCTGTTCCTTTCCTGTTCTCTTTTTGCACCGATAAGTGAAATTGCCCGGTCAAGGCCGATGGTATAAGGGTCATCCTCCTTTTGAAGGGATATGAATTTGTTCTTATGTCGCAGGTAAGGTCCGTAACGTCCGATTCCTACTGTAACTTCTTCATTTTCAAATTTTCCGATAGCACGTGGCAGTTTGAAAAGGGCCAGGGCCTCTTTCAGGCTGATGGTTTCCACACTCTGTCCTTTCAACAGGCTGGCAAATCGTGGTTTTTCATCGTCATCGGATGTCCCCAATTGCGCCATTGGTCCGAATCTTCCGATTTTCACGGATACGGGTTTACCTGTTTCAGGGTCGTCTCCTAACACACGTTCACCTTTTGATTTTTCAGATGTCTGCAAAGTCTCATCCACCTGCTTGTGAAATGGGTAGTAGAAGTCACCGATCATTTCGGTCCAATCCTCTTTTCCAATTGCTATGGAATCAAATTTCTTTTCGACATCGGCAGTGAAATTATAGTTCATGATGTCCACAAAATATTGTTCAAGGAAATCATTCACCACCATCCCAATGTCTGTCGGAAACAGTTTCTGTTTCTCATATCCGGCTGTATCAGCATTTGTATGCTTACTGATCTTGTTATCTGACAATTCAAGAACAAGGTATTCGCGTTTCTTGCCCGGTCTTGATTCTTTAACAACGTAATTCCTGTTCTGTATTGTTGATATGGTGGGAGCATAGGTGGAGGGCCTTCCTATACCCAGGTCCTCAAGTTTTTTCACCAGGCTTGCTTCTGTATATCTGGGGGCAGGAGAAGTATATTTCTGTACAGCTTCTATATGTTGGCAGTTCAATTTTTCATTTTCTTTAACGGGAGGCAACAACACAGATGACTGGTCTTCTTTTTCATCATCGGTGGATTCAATGTATACTTTGAGGAATCCATCAAAAATAACAACCTCACCGGATGCAACGAAGTATTCTTCGGCACTGGATATATCAATTTTTATCGAGGTTTTTTCGAGCCGGGCATCACTCATTTGTGAAGCAACAGTTCGTTTCCAAATGAGGTCATACAATCTTTTTTCCTGGTTGCTGCCATTGATATTCCGGTTATTGATATAGGCAGGCCGGATGGCTTCATGTGCCTCCTGTGCTCCTTTTATCTTGCTTGAATATTTGCGGATTTTCAGGTATTCTTCACCAAAAGCTGACTTTATCTCTGATGCGGCAGTATTGAGTGCAAGGTTTGACAGGCTGACCGAATCTGTCCGCATATAGGTTATTAAACCGGATTCATAGAGGCGTTGCGCAACAGACATGGTTTGTGAAACTGAGAAACCAAGTTTACGGCTGGCTTCCTGTTGCAATGTTGATGTGGTGAATGGGGGGGCAGGTGACTTTTTACCGGGTTTCTTTTCAACGGAGGCAACTTTGAAATCTGCGTTCTTGCATTTTTCAAGGAATGCCATTGTCTCTTCAGGCGATGAAAACCTTTTATTAAGATCGGCTTTGATTTCGCGGTTCTTGCCCGGAACCGCCAGCCTGGCTGTAACCCTGAAATAAGTAGCAGGCTTAAAGCTATTGATCTCCCTTTCCCTTTCAACAATGAGTTTAACTGCCACACTTTGAACCCTTCCTGCAGACAGGGATGGTTTTACCTTTTTCCAGAGAAGCGGGGATAATTCAAATCCCACCAGCCTGTCGAGTACCCTTCTTGCCTGTTGCGCGTTCACAAGGTTCTCGTCAATTTTCCTGGGATTTGCAATGGCATGCTCTATGGCTTCTTTTGTGATCTCATGGAAAACGATCCTTTTAGTTTTTTCAGGATCCAGATTCAATACCTCCTTTAGATGCCAGGCAATGGCCTCTCCTTCCCGATCCTCATCAGAAGCTATCCATACCTTACCGGCCTTACCTGCAAGGTCTTTTAACTCCTTTACGACTTTTTTCTTGTCTGCCGAGACAACATAATTGGGTTTAAAATTCTTATCTATGTCTATACCCAGGTTCTTCTTGGCCAGATCACGGATATGGCCAAAGCTTGATTTAACAACAAAATCTTTCCCAAGGAACCTTTCTATTGTCTTCGCTTTTGCCGGAGATTCAACTATTACTAAATTCTCAATCATTATTTCCCGCGGATTACTTTGAATGCACAAAATTATAGTAATTGATCAAGTACGCTCAAATTTTTGCTTAAATAATTACTATTTTTGTCACAAACTACTCCCAAGATGGCTAAAATAGCGGATAAAAGAACAATATATTTAATCATTCTCTGGTCTATATATTTTTCAATTCTTGTTTTGTTAATTGTACTTTTTGTCAACATTGCAAGGGGAAGAATGGGTTTTATGCCCACTTTCGAGGAACTGGAAAATCCGCAGACCAATCTTGCATCAGAAATTTATACAGACAATGGTGAGGTGCTTGCCAAATTTTTCATAGAAAACAGGACACTGGTTGAATATGAAGAGCTTTCTCCTTATCTGATCGATGCATTGATCGCTACCGAGGATGTCAGGTATCACAGGCATTCGGGGATCGATATAAGAAGTCTTTCCAGGGTTGTTGTGAAGTCTATATTACTCGGACAGGGTGCGGGCGGGGGAAGTACCATTTCACAACAGCTGGCAAAAAATTTGTTTCCCAGGGATACCACACGAAATAAAACAAAAATAGGCAAGGCGGCCCACATGACAGTGGTAAAATTAAAGGAGTGGAACACCGCTGTCAGACTTGAAAAAAGCTATACTAAGCAGGAGATCATTGCCATGTACCTGAACACGGTACCTTTTGGTAGTGAAGCTGTTCTGGGAATCAAATCTGCTTCCAAGGCATTTTTTGATGCTTCCCCGGACTCCCTCAGACTGGAAGAGGCGGCTGTTCTTGTAGGTATGCTGAAAGCTCCTTCCTATTACAATCCCTACAGGAATCCGAACAATGCCTTAAAACGAAGGAACGTTGTTATAGATCAGATGTTAAAGTACAATTACCTCGATTCCATTACAGCAGATTCGGTCAAAAAACTTTCCCTGAAGGCACAATTCAATATTTCCGGTCATATGCAGGGCAAGGCAAATCATTTTCGCACTTTCCTGAGGGTAAGTATGAACGCAGATAAGCCAGACAGGGAAGATTACCCTTCCTGGGGATATGAAGCATTTCAGAGGGATTCGCTTCGCTGGGCAAATGACCCGCTGTATGGCTGGATCACAAAAAATCCAAAACCCGATGGTTCCAGTTATGATATATACCGGGATGGACTGAAGATATACACGACGATCAACATGAAAATGCAGGAATATGCCGAAGAGGCGATGACAGAGCATTTGAAGGGGTATTTGCAACCGGAATTTTTCAGGGAGAAAGAGGGAAGAGAGGATGCTCCTTTTGAAGAGATCGGTGAAGAGGAAATTGAAAAAATCATGATGAGGGCGATCGGTCAGACTGAACGCTACAAGAATTTAGAGGCCAGGGAATTGCCGGAAGACACCATTATGGAGATCTTTCAGCGCCCGGTTGAAACTTCCGTATTCAGCTGGAACGGATTGATTGATACGGTATTAAGCCCTTATGATTCCATCAGGTACATGAAGCACATCCTGCGTTCAGGATTTATGGCGATGGAACCGTGGTCGGGATACGTCAAAGCATACGTAGGTGATCACAATTACAGGTATTTTCAGTATGATCATGTGACACAGGGAAGAAGGCAGGTTGGATCAACGGTCAAGCCTTTTCTCTATTTGCTTGCCATGCAGGAAGGGGTTTCTCCATGTAAACAGATCCCCCTTGTGCCCATATCATTCCAGGTACAGGATTCGGTTTATACACCACGCGCTCCCGGGAGGAACAGCAATGCCGGTAAATATGTTTCTCTGAAATGGGGACTTGCCCATTCGCACAACTGGGTATCGGCATGGTTGTTTAAGAATTACAATCCAGAGAGCGTGATACAGCTGATGCGTAAAATGGGTATTACATCCCATATTGACGCCGTTCCCGCTTTAATATACGGCCCGTCTGATGTTTCACTGGAAGAGATGATTGGAGCCTTTAATACATTCGGGAACCAGGGGATCTATGTCTCTCCTGTATATGTTACACGTGTGGAGGACAAATACGGAAACATCATCTCGACTTTCCAGGCGAGGGAAAGTGAGGCAATCAGCGAAGAAACAGCATACCTGATGCTTACTTTGCTGAAGGATGTTGTGGACCGCGGAACAGCGGGAAGGCTCAGGTATGTTTACGAATTTTCTGGCGAAATCGCTGGAAAGACAGGCACAACACAAAATCAGAGCGACGGCTGGTTCATGGGTATAACGCCCAAACTGGCAGCTGGTGTCTGGGTTGGAGGGGAGGACCGTGCCACACATTTCGATGAGTTGGGAATGGGTTCGGGAACCAATATGGCCCTTCCGATTTGGGGCCATTTCTTTACAAAAGTATACGCCGATTCTACGCTTGGAATCACACAGGAGGATATGTTCCAGAAGCCGGTAGGTTTTCATGTGGATCTTGATTGCCCTGATGTGTCCGAAAAACCCTCTTCCAGTGATTTCAGTGATTTTTGATCCACCTTCGTCCCGATATTTCATCTTGACTTCGGCGGACGAGAAGGAAATGGTTTAATTTCTGCCAGAGGCAGAGAGCTCTTCGCCGTGGCGAATCGGTTCCCCGATGCTCTGGATCGGAAATTTGGGTCCATCCCGATATATCATCGGGATACCCTGAGGTTTAATCCCATTTATTCAGGAAGGTATTGAATTGATCAGTTTCCGGGTGAAAGGTTCTTTCGGGTAACGGTAAATTTGATCAGATGTACCCCATTCTATTATTCTTCCTTCATTCATTACTAAAACCCTGTCGGACATATATTTAACGACAGTGAGGTCGTGAGAAATGAATATATAGGTAAGGTCATAGGTATCTTTCAGATCATTCAACAGGTTCAGGATTTGCGCCTGGATACTGACATCAAGTGCTGAAACACTTTCATCGAGTATGATGAATTCAGGCTGACAGGCCAATGCCCTTGCAATTCCGATCCGCTGTCGCTGTCCCCCGGAAAACTGGTGCGGGTAGTAATCCATTGCCTCCCGGGAGAGTCCAACCTGTTCCAGCAACGATTCAACTTTCCGGTATATATTCCTTCGACCCTGAACGAGATTATGAATGATCAATGGTTCTGAGAGTATGCTCCGTACCGTCATTCCAGGATTCAGTGTTGAATAGGGATCCTGGAATACTATCTGTATGTTCCTGCGTATTTTTCGCAATTTTGAAGGACCTATCTGATCAAGCGGTATTCCCTTGTAGACGATGGATCCGTTCTCTGCTTCAACAAGTTGGAGGATCGCTCTTCCAAGGGTTGTCTTCCCGCATCCCGATTCGCCCACGAGTCCCAGGGTTTCTCCCCTGAACAGATCAAATGAAACTGATCGTACAGCGTGAGATTTTTTATTTTTCTTTCCAAAGGTTACGTCCAGTTCTTTGACGGTAAGGATAGCTTCTTCAGCAACCTTTTTTTCTTTCCTCTCCGGATATTCACCAGCAGGAGGGCTTCCGCTCAGAAAATCTGAAATTGTTGTCAACCTGTATGGACGATCGTTCAATCCGGGTTTGCAGGCCATCAATCCCCTGGTATAATCTGAGGTTGGGTACTGACTGACCTGATCTCTTGTTCCATGCTCAACAATTTTCCCCCTGTGCATGACTGCAATATGATCTGCAACCTGGTTAATAACCATAAGATCGTGAGAGACGAAAAGGATACTCAGTTTGTATTTTTCCTGTAGTTCCGCAAGCAATTCAAGGATACTTTTTTGCACAGTTACATCAAGAGCGGTGGTTGGTTCATCTGCAATGAGAAGATCCGGTGATGTAGAAAGGGCCATGGCGATCATTACCCGCTGCCTCTGTCCGCCGGAAAGTTCATGGGGCCAGGCATTGAATATCCGGTCTGCATCAGGCAGTTTAACATCATTAAACAGGTTAAGGGTTTTTTTCTTTGCATCTTTTTTACTTATTGATCTGTGGATAAGCAATGGCTCCATTGCCTGTGCCCCGCATTTCATAGATGGATTCAGTGAGGTCATGGGTTCCTGGAAGATCATCGATATTTTGTTTCCCCGTATCCTGTTAACAATCCTGGCTGGTGCAGCAGCCAGATCAGTAATGTTATCCGCAGCATGGAAAAGAATGGTTCCGGAGGTTATCCTCAACCCATGCTGAAGCAATCCGGTAACAGACAGCGCCGTCAGTGTTTTCCCCGAGCCCGATTCCCCCACCAGTCCCAGGACCTTGTTTTTGCTGATCTGCAGTGACACATTGTCTACCAGTACCTGTTTCCCGCTTGCAATACTCAGGTTTTTTATGTCCAGCAATATATTACTCATTGATGTTTTTCTTCCTGTACACGATCACTTTATTCCCCGTTAGCTGAAGGCCCCATTGATCTTGTAAAATCTGCCTGGCCTTTCGATAATACAACAAAGTCCTGACGCTCGTCTCTTTCTTTGTATCTGTCTCTTTGAATTCTCCGCTGAATTCATAGCTGACCGAATATCCATGATATTCATGGTAGATCCTGATGATCTCTGCCACGGTCGCAATGACCCTGTATATTTCTCCGCGATTGGTAACACTGTATTCATCATCCTCAAATTCTTCACTTATTACACTGAAGTTAATTATGTTGCCCAGGTAGTTGTCTCTTTTTTTTGCAAAAATGACTTCATATTCGAGTCCACTATCGGTCAAAAAATAATATGTTGATCCTGATGGGATTTCCGGACGTATTATGACATACGGAGGGACAGGCGGCACATAATCTTCTCTCAGAAGCGGGAAAAAATCCTTGTTGGCTTGATCTGTCATCCAAACAGGTATTTAGGCAGTTCCTGGACCTTTGACAACCTGATGATCTTAATACCAAACCTTTTGGTATTGATGGAAGTGTCAGTAAATGCTGAGATGTACATGGTTTCAAAACCCAGTTTTCCGGCTTCCGTTATCCTTTGTTCCATCCTGCTGGCGGGTCGTATTTCCCCCGAGAGTCCGACTTCCCCGGCAAAACAGGATTTTTTATCCAGTGCAATATCAACGGTAGAGCTGAGCACTGCACTGATGATGGCCAGATCAGTTGCGATGTCATCGATTTTAAGGCCACCTGCAATATTGATAAAAACATCCTTTCCTGAAAGATTGAAATTGGCCCTCTTTTCGAGAACTGCCAGTAGCAGATTCAACCTTCTGACATCGAATCCATTGGAAGTCCTTTGAGGGGTCCCGTAAGCGGCAGTGCTTACCAGGGCCTGCGTTTCTATCATCAGGGGTCTGATCCCTTCAATTATTGAGGCAACAGCAGATCCGCTCAGATCGGATGAATGGTTGTTCAGCAGAACTTCCGATGGATTTGAGATCTCGACAAGTCCGTTGTTCCTCATTTCAAATACCCCCAGTTCAGAAGTGGAGCCAAACCTGTTTTTACTGGCCCGCAGTATTCTGTACATATGGTGGGTGTCCCCTTCGAACTGAAGCACAGTATCCACAATATGTTCGAGAATCTTGGGACCGGCAATGTTTCCCTCTTTGGTTATATGTCCGATCAGGATCACCGGGATGTTGGTTTGCTTTGCAACCCGCAACAGTTGTGATGCACACTCACGGACCTGGGAAACACTTCCCGGTGTAGATTCTATCTCATCTGAATAGAGCGTTTGTATGGAATCAATGATTACAAGGTTCGGGCGGATGTGCTTGATCTGGGTGATGATTCCCTGGAGCGAGGTTTCAGGTAGCACCACGGTTTGATCACTGACCGTGCCAAGTCTTTCAGCACGCATTTTTATCTGATGCGGACTTTCTTCCCCGGATACATACAGGGCTGACAATTGAAGCGTAAGGGCAATTTGCAGTGCAAGGGTCGATTTGCCGATCCCGGGCTCGCCTCCTATCAGTATCATAGAACCCGGGACGATTCCGCCCCCCAGTACCCGGTTAAATTCTTTATTACGGGTATCAAACCTCTCAAGCTGATCGGATTTGATCTCCGTAATTTTTTCAGGCTGGGGCCTTGCGGAAGGATCAATATTAAAAGTCCGGCCAGGAGATTTTTGTATTACCTGTTCCACGAAGGTGTTCCATTCACCACAGCTGTTGCATCTGCCGATCCATTTCGGCGATTCCGCTCCACAGTTCTGGCATACATATACAGATTTTGTTTTGGCCATAGCTTGAAAATGGTGAAGGTAAAGTTATAAATTAAGGTGAAAAAGCACCAGTCAACTTCTATATTTTGTCGATGTAGCCGGAGGAGGAGTAGCCCTTTAAAAAGGGAACTGTTGCTATTTTGCCTCCGTTTTTCTTTACAATACCTGCACCGACAATTTCATTGTGCTTATAGTCGCCTCCCTTGACCAGTACATCAGGCCGGGTTAGTTTGATAATTTCCAGGGGAGTCTGTTCATCGAAAACAACTACAAAATCCACAAAACTGAATGATGCAAGTATCAAAGACCGGTCAGATGTTTTCATTACCGGCCGGCCCTGTCCTTTTAATTCCCTGACTGACCGATCGGAATTCAGGCCTACGATTAACACATCCCCCATTTTCCTGGCGTTGGAAAGCAGGTGAATGTGGCCGGGATGAATAATGTCAAAGCAGCCGTTTGTGAAAACTATGGTTTTCTCATTCCGGATATTTTCAATTAAACCGGGGAGATCTTCGCGGCCAATGATTTTGTCAGTTATGGATGGAAGGCTCTTCAATTTTCAGGTATTTTTTCTTTTTGAAAAAAGGAAAAGCATGGATATACTTCCCAGTACAAGTATAAGCAAAGTTTGTGATTCATGTTGCAGGGTTGCAAATACCAAACCTTCAGACAATTCAAGTCCGTATACGAAATGCAGGCCCCTGGATACGATCCAGTGAAAAGCGCCTATCCCGCTTTGTACCGGCACAGCCATACCAAAACTGCCTATGACAAGCAGGAAAATTCCATCCATGAAACCAAGATGACCGGTAATCCCGGGAATTGAAAAAACCACGACCCAGGTCATTAAAGCGTAATTTATCCAGATAAATATTGTATGAAATACGAATTCCCAACGCCTTTTCATCGAAAACACCGTTTTTAATCCGGATGAGATTCCTTTAAGGGTACTGACTGCTTTACGGTAAATCCTGGTCTCTTTTATTCTTTCCCAGAATATTAGCAGAATGATTGTGCCAGCAGCGAAAACTCCTGCAACGAGGAGCCAGAAAACCAGGGTTTCACCGAATATGCCTGCTATTTTATCACCGAGTGGTTCAAATATGTATTCATTGAAGAAATTCCCGAATTTCTCAAATCGTGCAATAAGCAGCAACAAAAGAATAAAAAGCAGTGAAAGGAGATCGATTGCCCTTTCAACGATCACGGTGCCTACCAGCGAATCGACCGGTATCTTCTCCTTTTTGCCCAGTGCAACACATCTTGTAATTTCCCCTACCCTTGGCAGTGCAAAATTGGCCAGGTATCCGAACAGAACAGCATTTATGGTGTTCCAAAGCCCCGGTTTGCGATGTTCAAGGGGCTCAATAAGCAGGATCCAGCGCCTTGACCTGCTGATATGTGCCAGTATTGCAAATATGAGAGAGAGTCCAATCCAGCTGTATTTTACATCCCTGAAATGCTCCATCATTTGCGAAAAATCAATTCCCCGGAATGCAAAATACAGCAGAACCAGGCCTGCAAGAAGGAATGTTGTAAATCGAAGTATATTACGGATCGTTTTATTCACAACCGTTGTCAGATAATTTTATTGGTGGCTGTGTCGGGAAATATAATATTTGGTTTAAACGTCCTGGCTTCTTCAAAATCCATGGTCGCATAGGAGATAATTAAAATGATATCACCTACCTGTACTTTTCTGGCAGCAGCGCCGTTCATGCAGATTACCCCACTTCCCCTTTCCCCGGTAATGACGTAAGTATCAAGTCTTTCGCCATTATTTATGTTTACAACCTGGACTTTTTCATTCTCAATCAGATTGGCAGCATCCATCAGATCTTCATCAATGGTAAGGCTCCCAACATAATCAAGGTTGGACTCTGTAATTGTTACGCGATGTAACTTTGATTTAACTACCTCGATATTCATACTGCAAATTTAATCAAAATTAATATTATCAATTAACCTTACCCTACCTAATTTAACAGCAATACAACCTACAGTGTTCACTGTTTTATCCCAATCTTCCTGCCTTGTAAGATGCACATCATCAACGATTTCAAAATAGTTCAGCTCCATTAACGGATGTTTCCGGATCCGGTCACTTACATATTTTTCAATTTCACGGGGTGAGTGGCCGGATTTCATGCCGGCAGCTTCTTTCAGGGTTTTATAGATGAACGGTGCGGCTTTTCTCTCCTCGAAAGTCAGCAGTTGATTGCGTGAACTCATTGCCAGTCCGTCGGGTTCACGAATGATGGGACAATCCACGATCTGAATGTCTTGGTTCATTTGTGCAACGAGTTTTTTAATGATCGCTAACTGCTGAAGGTCTTTTTTCCCAAAATAGGCGCGGTCGGGCCGGACAGCCTCAAACAATTTGCTGACGATCTGAGCCACTCCATTGAAATGACCGGGCCTGTATTTTCCTTCCATCACCTTGTCAAGCGGATCCAGATCAAATACCCTTTCATCCGGTTCAGGGTACATCTCTTCCACAGGAGGATTAAATACTACATCTACCGGGTATTTTTTCAACATTTCAAGATCAGTCTCAAGGTCCTTTGGATAGGATTCCAGGTCTTTGGGATCATTGAATTGTGCAGGATTGACAAAGATCGACACAGCTATGAATTGATCATTCTTTGATGCAGCATCGATCAAGGAAAGATGTCCTTCATGAAGGGCTCCCATTGTAGGTACAAGTCCAATTATCCGTCCCTTATTCCTTGCAGAAGCAGTTTGCTTCTTCATCAGATCAATATGTTCAATTATTTTCATCCCACCGGGTCAAAGTGCAAAGATACATATTCGTGTATTAAAAGATACCTGCTTCAATTTTCATTATTGATTTTTACTTACATCTCTATTTCTTTCCGCGTTGGGTTGTTAATAATTTTTAGTAACTTTGCGTGGTTAAAAAACAAGCACTGTAGAATAATGGAAAGTGTAAAAGTTTTATTTGTTTCCCAGGAAATTACCCCATATCTGTCCGAAAATGAAATGTCCCATATTGGCCGGTACCTGCCTCAGGGAATTCAAGAATCAGGAAAGGAAATAAGGACTTTTATGCCCAGGTACGGAAATATCAACGAAAGAAGGAATCAGTTGCATGAAGTAATCAGGTTGTCGGGAATGAACCTGATCATTGACGATACCGATCATCCTTTGATCATAAAAGTTGCTTCCATCCAAAGTGCAAGGATGCAGGTGTATTTCATTGATAACGAAGATTATTTTCACAGAAAATCCACAATTAAAGATTCCGGGGGTAAGTTTTTTGATGACAATGATGAGAGAATGATCTTTTTTGCAAGGGGAGTCCTTGAAACGGTTCGGAAATTAAGATGGTCTCCTGACATAGTACATTGTCATGGATGGTTTACATCGCTGGTGCCATTATATTTGAAAAAAGCATACAATGAAGATCCTTTGTTTGCAGACACAAAGGTTGTTTTTTCAATATATAACAATGGGTTTAACAATGTATTGAATAAAAAAATGGTGGAAAAGGCTGCCCTCAACGGGGTTAGCAAGGATGATCTTTTTGTCCTGAAGGTTCCTGATTATGAAAATCTTACAAAATTATCACTGCAGTTTTCTGATGCAGTGATTGAAGGAAGTGCTGACCTGCCATCCGGGATCAAATCCATCATTAAGGACTCAGGGAAGACAAAATTAAATTATCAGTCTCCGGAAAAATATATTCAGGAATACAACGTTTTATATGACAGTATTCTGAATTCCTAATCGGATTTATCTCTATGAAGCTAACAACTGCCGCGGGACGCTCACAATTTCGTATTCTGATTTATTTTCTTCCGGTAATACTTGGTTCGGTAATGGTTGCATGTGAACCTGATTCCGGCAGGCTTGGTTTAGACATTATTCCAACCGCAGATACCATATTGGTTTATACGGATACCATTACAGATTTTCATACCATGCTGGTTCGTTCAAATCCAAGAAAGACTTCACTGTCAAAGATCACAGCAACAGAGGACCAGGTATTCCTGCTTGGCAGTAAAGTTGATACAATGACAGGTATTTCGAAGGCGGAGATAGTGGCCCAGCTCAGTATCACAAACAAGGGTATTTTCGGTGAAGATCCATATGTTGACTCATTGCAATTGTGGTTGTATGTAGATGATGTTGAAGGGGATACAGCAGCAGAGATGCACATCAAAGTCCATGAACTCCTTGAAAGGATATATTATGACAGTGTGTATTATTCTGATTATGATGTGACAGGCAAATACGACCCTGAACCATTAATTGATGAAGTGATCGCGCCAAAAGCAGGAGAAATATATGATTTTCATATAACCGATCAGGATTACCTTAACAGGATTATTGAAGCAGCCAGGGATACAATATTCAGTTACAATTCCCTTTTTCAGGAAGAATTCTTTGGGTTTTATATTACAACCGAACAGGTTGCAGAGGGGGGGGCCATTGCCAGGTTGCCACTTGCAGATGACATTGCCGGGCTTCAGTTCAGGTATTTGCATGGCAGTGTATTGATAGACACAGCAAAAGAGGCTGATTTTGACTGGTATTCGGCCAATTTCCACGAATGGTATGCACAGAAGATCAATATCTTCAAACATGATTTCAGCGGAACTGCCCTGGAAAATCTTATTGATGACCCGGATGCCCGTCCACACATTGGTTATGCCCAGGGGATGGCAGGGGTGAATGTGAAAATAACCATACCAGACTTTCTTGATTTTTTTGGCGGTGACACGGTTGCATTAAATGCAGCAAACCTGATATTCTATGTCTTACCCGATAGTGTAAGCGGGATTCCCGAAGAAAAATATCCTGACCGGCTTATGATGACCGCACTGTTACCAGATGGTTCATACCAGAATATCTATGATTATGTGATCAATTCAAACAGTCATTATTTCGGCAAACTTACACAATCAAATGAGAGGAGTACGTTCCTTGATCCTTTGTATTTCTACAATTTTCATTTGGCAAGGCATTACCAGTCGGTATTGTCATTTACAGAAGAATTGCAGGATAACGATCTTGTAATATTTGTAAACGATCCTGTTTCAACATCAAAACTTATAAAATTCTGGACCAATTATTCAGACCAGGAGGGCGCAATGCGACTGGAACTGATTTACACCAAAATTTAAATGCATGTGTGGAATAGTAGGTTATATAGGAAATAAGAATGCTTATCCAATATTGATTAAAGGATTGCAAAGGCTGGAATACAGGGGTTACGACTCTGCCGGTGTTGCGCTGCTGAACGGTCAGGTCAACGTTTACAAGAAAAAGGGAAAGGTATCTGATTTGGAAGATTATATAACCGGACAGGATATCAGAGGTACCATAGGTATCGGTCATACACGGTGGGCAACGCACGGTGAGCCCAGTGATGTGAACGCACATCCGCATACGTCTCAGAATGGCACATTTACAATCATCCACAACGGCATCATTGAAAATTATTCCAATTTAAAAAACAGTCTTACAGAACAGGGGTATTCATTCGTAAGTGAAACCGATACTGAAGTACTGGCAAACCTGATCGAATACATATACCGTACACAGGAAACCAATGCAGAGATTGCTGTAAGGATCGCTTTGTCGAAAGTTGTGGGAGCGTATGGACTTGTGATCATATGTAATGAGGAAAAGGATAAGATCATCGCAGCAAGAAAGAGCAGCCCATTGGTAATAGGACTTGGTGACGATGAGTATTTCCTGGCTTCTGATGCAACACCGATTGTGGAGTATACCGACCGTGTTATCTATCTTAACAATGATGATGTTGCCATCATAAAAAAGGATGAGTTGATCCTTAAGACCATAAAGAATGATATTCTGGAACCCAATGTTCAGAAACTTGATCTTGGACTTTCTGAGATTGAGAAGAACGGATTTGATCATTTCATGCTCAAGGAAATATTTGAACAGCCCAGGTCCATCAGAGACACATTTCGGGGGCGCCTTAATGCTGAAAAAAATGAAATTAGGCTTGGAGGCTTGTACCATGTATATGACCAGCTTGTCAATGCAAAGCGGATCATTATACTGGCCTGCGGAACTTCCTGGCATGCCGGGTTGGTTGGGGAATACCTTTTTGAAGACCTTGCGAGGATCCAGGTTGAAGTGGATTATGCTTCGGAGTTCAGGTACAGGAATCCTGTTATTTCCGAAGAGGACATTGTAATCGCTATTTCGCAAAGTGGAGAGACAGCAGATACCCTTGCAGCCATTCAACTTGCGAAGGAGGCAGGGGCAACCGTACTGGGCATATGCAATGTGGTTGGGTCAAGTATATCAAGGGAAACGCATGCAGGAGTTTATACCCATGCCGGACCTGAAATCGGTGTTGCTTCCACCAAGGCTTTTACTGCACAGGTTACCGTGCTTACGATGATGGCAATGATGATCGCCAGGGAGAAACAGCTGATTTCTGTTGAAAAATTTACCGGACTTATAAAAGAGTTGGAGGATATTCCGGAAAAGATCGGGAAGATCCTGGAAAACAATGATCAGTTCAGTGACATCGCAAAGATTTACAAGGATGCCACCAATGCATTGTACCTTGGGCGTGGAGTATCTTACCCTGTGGCACTGGAAGGTGCATTGAAACTGAAGGAAATTTCATATATACATGCCGAAGGCTATCCGGCGGCGGAAATGAAGCACGGACCCATTGCACTGATCGATGAAAACATGCCGGTTGTTGTCATCGCAATCAAGGACAGTTCTTACGATAAAATTGTGAGCAATATCCAGGAAGTAAAGGCAAGGAATGGTATTGTAATAGCCATAGTGACCGAAGGCGATGATACAATAGAGAAAATGGTTGATCACGTGATAGCAATCCCGGAGACCGATCCTTCGCTGGTTTCGTTGCTCTCTACAATACCCTTGCAGCTGATCGCCTATTATATTGCTGTAATGAGGGGATGTAATGTTGATCAGCCGAGGAACCTTGCAAAATCGGTCACTGTGGAATAGCGTGGCTTATCGGTTATACATCTCTGCGTAGTAGGAAATATAGGCACCTGAAGTCACATTTTCCAACCATTCAACATTTTCCAGGTACCAGACTACTGTTTTTTCCAGACCTTCTTCAAAGGTCAGCGAAGGTGTCCATCCAAGCTCCCTTTTGATCTTGCTGCTGTCAATGGCATATCGTTTATCATGACCTGCCCTGTCTTTTACGAATGTGATCAAAGACGCGGAAGTTCCTTTCTTTCTGTCCAGTTTTTCATCCATGATCTTACACAGAAGGCGGATCAGGTCGATGTTCGTCCATTCGTTGTTTCCGCCAATGTTGTATGTTTCACCTGTTTTTCCCTTGTGGTATACCAGGTCAATTGCCAAAGCATGATCTTCCACATACAGCCAATCCCTGACATTCTCACCTTTTCCGTAAATGGGAATTTCCTTTTCGTTTCTAAGGTTGTTAATCGACAGCGGTATGAGTTTTTCAGGAAACTGGTTGGGACCGTAATTGTTTGAGCAGTTGGTGATCACCACGGGAAGACCATACGTGTTGTGATATGCCCTTACCAGGTGGTCTGAACTGGCTTTTGAGGCAGAATACGGACTTTTGGGATCATAGGGAGTTTTTTCTGTGAACAAACCTGTTTCACCAAGGCTTCCGTATACTTCATCGGTTGATATGTGGTAGAATCGTCTCCCTTCAAAAGATGACCAGTGGTCCTTGCAGGCATTCAGCAGGTTCATCGTCCCCGTTATATTGGTCCTGATAAATGACAATGGATCTGTAATTGACCTATCCACATGAGATTCAGCTGCAAGGTGCACAACCCCAACAATGTCATTGTCTTTGAAAAGCTTGTCAATAAAATGCTGGTCTGTAATATCGCCCTTCACAAAACTGTAATTCGGAGCCTTTTCAATATCCTTGAGATTTTCCAGGTTCCCGGCATAGGTAAGTGCATCGAGGTTAAGTACATTGTATTCATTGTACTTGTTTACAAATAATCTTACAACGTGTGACCCTATAAATCCCGCACCTCCTGTTATTAAAATCGTCTTCATATATTTCAATTAATTGCAAATTTAAAAAATAATATGAGTTTTCTTTCTGACTCTAAGTGTGTTCTGATCTGTATTTTTGCTCCCATTTCCATGCCGAGAGCAGTGTTTCTTCCAATCCTTTTTCAGCTCTCCAGCCAAGTTCTTCATTGGCATAGGAGGTGTCGGCATATACCTTTTCGACATCACCTTCCCTGCGGCCCGTAATGGTATAATTTATCTTTTTCCCCGTGGCTTTTTCAAAGGTATTGATTATCTCCAATACGGAATTTCCGGAACCGGTACCAAGGTTGAACACCTCAAATGCGGATCTGTTTTTCCCGCTTAAAAGACGGTCAATTGCCACTACGTGGGCCCTGGCAAGGTCCACCACATTGATGTAATCACGGATCGCTGTCCCGTCCGGAGTATTGTAATCATTTCCAAACACTTTCAATTGATCCCTTATACCAATGGCTGTTTGTGTGATGAACGGTACCAGGTTGTTCGGGATCCCGGTGGGCAACTCCCCGATCTTTGCACTTGGATGTGCACCAATGGGATTAAAATACCTCAGAGATATGAAGTTTTTACCACTGTTTGGAATGATGTAATCCTGTATGATCTCCTCGCTTATTTGTTTGGTGTTGCCATAGGGCGAACTGGCTTTCTTTACAGGGGCCTCCTCGTTTACAGGCAACTCGTCGGGTTCCCCGTAAACTGTGCATGAAGAGGAGAACACAAAATGATCAATGTTATACAATTTCATCGCTTCCAGCAGGTGGATCAGGGAATTGATATTGTTCTTGTAATATTCAATGGGTTTTTCAACGCTTTCGCCCACTGCCTTGAGGGCTGCAAAATGTATGATCGCTTCAATCTCGTTGTGACGGGAGAATACTTCCATAGTGGCTTCCCGGTCTTTAAGATCAGTTTTTTCAAAAGCAGGGCGCTTGCCTGTTATGGATTGAATGTTATCCACCACCTCAATATATGAATTGGAAAGGTCATCAATTATTATTGGCTCATAACCTGCTTCCTGTAATTCAACAACTGTGTGAGAACCAATATAACCGGTACCTCCTGTTACAAGAATTTTTTTCATTGTGAAAGTTTTTTAACCTGTAACGAATGACCCCGGAACAGCGATATTATTATTAATGGTATGCCTACTCTTTTGTTCCTGAAATGCGGAGCTGACATTCCTGTTATGTTGGTCATAGGCTCCAGTATTTTAATGAACTGATCTTATTTCTGAAAACTCCTTTCAGGTCCATGACCATGCCGCCGGGCAACAGCAATTCTGCGAGATCAGCCTCACCCATTTGTTTGTACTCGTCGTGACTGACAGCCAGAATTACTCCATGGTAAGAGCCGGAAGGCTTGTCGATCAGTTCATAACCATACTCCTCAGCTACTTCACCAGGATCTGCACACGGATCCATGACATCCACGTAAATGCCGAATGACTGTAATTCGTAGACCATTTCTGCGACTTTTGAATTCCTGATGTCACTCACGTTCTCTTTGAAAGTTGTTCCAAGGACAAGAAGTTTACATTCCTTGATATTGGTATAGAGGTTCAGGAGTTTAATGGCCACCTCTTTTGCCACCCATGCGGCCATCCCGTCATTGATCGCCCTGCCGGCATTGATGATCTGTGCATGATGGCCGTACATTGCCGATTTATGGGTCAGGTAATATGGGTCCACACCAATGCAGTGTCCGCCGACAAGTCCGGGGAAAAACGAAAGAAAATTCCACTTCGTCCCGGCAGCTTCAAGCACCTCAAATGTATTGATATTCATCTTGTTGAATACCATGGAAAGCTCATTCATAAATGCAATATTGATATCCCGCTGTGTATTTTCAATGACCTTGGCAGCTTCAGCTACCTTGATGGAACTTGCCCTGTAGATCCCTGCCTCTATAATGATTTCATAAATTTTTGCGATCTCTTCTGCCGATACAGCGTCACATCCGGAAGTAACTTTGGTGATATTCGTCAATGTATGTTTCTTATCTCCGGGATTGATCCTTTCCGGAGAAAAGCCCACTTTGAAATCCGAGATGTATTCCAATCCTGAGGTTCTTTCCAACAATGGCACACAATCTTCTTCTGTGCAACCTGGATAAACGGTTGATTCATAGACTACATAGTCACCTTTTTCAAGAACTTCTCCAACTGTTTTTGTTGCACTGAGTAAAGGCCTCAGATCAGGTTTTTTATGTTTGTCGATGGGTGTGGGAACCGTTAAAATATAGAAAGATGCCTTGCGGATATCTTCCTTGTCAGAAGTAAAATGGATATCACATCCATCAAATGCTTCAGGTTTTATTTCTTTGCTTGGATCGATATTTTTGCGCATCAATGCGATGCGGTCCTCCTTAATATCAAAACCAATTACCTTTACCTTTTTCGCTAATTCAAGGGCAATCGGTAATCCGACATATCCCAATCCGATAACGGCGACCGTCTTTTTCTTATTCAATAAATCCTGGTACATGTTTGTTTATATAGTTGTTTTTTTTGCAAAAGGATGGTATTCTCCCTGAAGGCCTTTTTCGCTGGCATTCCGAATCTCATAAACAGTTTCGATTGATTTCCTGGCGCATTCAAGTCCGAAGCCATTTCCTTCAAATATGTTCATGTAGGATGTTGTGTGCAGGTCGGTAAATCCACCGCTGAACTCTATTTCCTCTCCGTCAACTGTAATGGATCGATATGTCCTTTGTCCATTTTTCCGAGCGTTTTCAGGCACATCGTTGTAATCGATGCTAAGGAACCACCTGACCCTTCCATTTTCAAGATGCAATACACCGGCGGCTTTGTTATCCCTGAGTATATTGACAGTATTTTGTCTGACATCCCCGAAGATCCAGCTCAGCATATCAAAAAAGTGAACACCAATGTTGGTTGCTATACCGCCTGATTTTTGTTCATCTCCCTTCCATGAAAAATGGTACCAGTTGCCCCGGCTGGTAATGTATGTAAGGTCGACGTCATATATTTTATCCTTTGGTCCGTTTTTTATTTTTTCCCGCAGTGCCACAATACTTGGATGAAGTCTTAACTGAAGGATGTTGTATATTTTGCGTCCTGTTTCCTTTTCATAATCACTCAATGCATCAATGTTCCAGGGATTCAGAACAAGTGGCTTTTCACAAATTGCATCGGCATCATTCCTCAGGGCAAACCTGATGTGTGAATCATGCAGGTAGTTGGGAGAGCAGATGGAAACAAAATGTACTTTTTTGCCTGTTCTGTTCAGTTTGGCGATGTGCCTGTCGAACCTTTCAAATTCAACGAAGAAATCTGTTTCAGGAAAGAAGGAATCCACAAAACCCACACTGTCGAATTTATCAAGTGCTGCCACAAGTTTGTTATTTGTTTCCTTGATGGCTTTTACATGCCTTATGGCAATATAGCCCGCGATCCCTATCAGAGCAAAATTATGAGCCATGTCATTCGATTAACTTATTTACAATATTGTTCTTTAATTCATATTTTTCCCTGGTCTCCGGACAAACAGCGATCCCTGAACCATCAAATTCCAATCTGTGACCGTTCTCACTAATCCAACCGATCAGTTTCGCGGGATTTCCAATCACAAGGGCAAAGTCAGGCACACTCCTTGTAACAACCGCCCCGGCCCCGATAAAAGCATACCTGCCGATGGTATTTCCACATAAAACAGTTGCATTCGCACCTATTGTGGCTCCTTTTTTTACAAGCGTTGCATCATATTGTTCCCTTCTGGAGACTGCACTTCTGGGATTGATAACGTTGGTAAATACCATGGAAGGTCCCAGAAAAACATCATCTTCACATGTAACTCCTGTATAAATAGAAACATTGTTCTGGACCTTGACATTTTTACCAAGAATTACTCCCGGGGATACAACCACGTTCTGTCCCAGGTTGCATTTCTCACCAATTGTTGAGCCTTTCATAATATGTGAAAAATGCCAGATCCTGGTTCCCCTTCCGATGGTGCAGCCATCATCAATGACCGCGGTCTCATGGGAAAAATATGCTTTATCCATGGTTATTTATTATAAAAGTTCTTAACGGATGATACAATATATTTGAGCTGATCATCATCCAGTTCAGTGTGCATAGGCAGGCTCAGCACTTTATTGCACAGCTCCTCTGCTATGGGGAAATCACCTTTCCCGTATCCCAGGTCTTTGTATGCTTCCTGCATGTGGAGAGGAACCGGGTAATAGATCATGGAAGGGATTCCCTGCTCATGCAAATGGGTTTTGAGATCGTCTCTTACACCACCGGAAACCTGCAGCGTATACTGATGAAAAATATGATCGGAAAATGAATTTCTTTGAGGGGTCTTAACACCTTCTAAATTGGAAAGTCCTTCATCATAGGCCTTTGCTGCTGCCTGCCGTGCCTTGTTGTACCCATCAAAGTGCCTGAGTTTAACCCTGAGTATTGCGGCCTGCATTGTATCAAGCCTGGAGTTAAAACCAACCTGTTCATAATGGTATTTTTTGATCATGCCATGATTAACTAAGGAAGCGATCTTTTTCCCGAGCAGAGGGTCATCTGTAAATAGGGCCCCACCGTCTCCGAATGCCCCAAGGTTTTTACTGGGGAAAAATGATGTGCAGCCGATCTGCCCCATTGCCCCTGTTTTTTTTACCTGTCCGGTTGAAAACCTGTAACTTGTGCCAAGGGCCTGGGCATTATCTTCAATAACTTTCAGTCCGAATTGATCTGCCAGGTTGAGGATGGTTTCCATGTCTGCTGCCTGACCGAAAAGATGGACCGGTACAATGGCCTTTGTCTTTTCAGTAACAGCAGGTTCGATCAAACCGGGATTCAGGTTGAAAGTGTCCGGGTCCACATCCACAAATACAGGTCTTAATCCAAGCAGTTTTATTACTTCAACAGTAGCGATAAATGTAAATGGAGTTGTGATTACTTCATCCCCGGGTTTCAGTTCAATTGCCATAAAAGCTGCCTGCAGTGCATCCGTTCCATTGCCGCAGGCAATACAATGACCTGTACCAAGATATGCTGCCAGTTCCTGCTCAAAGTTCTTTACTGCCGGACCTTTTATAAAAGTCGTTGAATCAATTACATCCTGTATTGCATGGTCAATCTCCGCTTTGTGGCGAAGGTATTGGGTTCGAAGATCAACCATTTTAATTTTTCTCATGCCGCCGGTATTCTACATTCAAACAGGTTACGAAGATAATAATAACTGACTTTAATGCCGTATTAAAGGAAAAGGAACTTTTATCTGGTGCATACAACAAGGAACTTTTTTCAGGCACCATTCAGATCTGCCGCGATGATTCAGAGGAATTACCGGATTGATCCTGATGAGACGGTTTTTCAGTTAAATTCTTTGGTATACAAAGCATCAGCAACAGGGTATTTGAATGGCCTGTTTTAATAATTGAATGAGATAGAACATGTTACAGTTAATAACTCTGTTCAGAAATCAGATTGAAATGAATGCTGTTTCCTTCTAAATTATATTATTTTTGTTTTGAATGAAATCGATCATTAACAGAATTAATCCTTAGTTATGGCATACTTAGGTAAGTACATTCAAGAGATACTATCCAGGAATGAGCCGGTAATTCTTCCCGGATTTGGAAGCCTGGTTGTGAAAGTAACCGGATCAAATGATACAGGTGGAAGGATCGACCCACCAGGATCAACAGTAATATTTGATGCAACGCATCCCAGGGATGATGGAAAACTTGCAGGTGAATATGCCGCAGGTGAAGGGATCGATCCGGAGGAGGCCCGGCAGCAAGTACTTGAACTGATTGATGCCATAAAATTCAAACTTGAGAAGGGAGAATCCTTTGTACTTGATTACCTGGGTGAATTTATAAGGGATGAGAACAACAAGATCCATTTCAGAAAAAGCAGTGACTGGGTAATTGATCCGGACAACTTTGGATTGGATCCCCTGGAACTGCTGGAAATTGAAAATGAAACTGAAGAAGCCGGAGTGGAGCAGGAGGAAGATGAGCCTGATAAGGTCGCTGCTGCAGAAGAGACGGACGGAGAGGCATCACAGGTGCTTAAGGTGAAAAAACCCGTGAACAAATGGAAGATCATCTGGATCGTAGTTGGTAGTTTGATAGCTGTTCTTGTATTGATCCTGCTGATTCCTGCCGGGAATAACAACATTGAATTTGGAAAAGAGGGGATCGTTATCAGGGATTCCGGAACTGCCCCTGAAACAGGGAGATCATATGGCGTCGATGAGGACAAGGCAGCTGCTGCCGGCCAGGATGCAGCCGCAACAAAAGAACCAGAAGCAGCCATTCCTGAAACTCCTGCTATGGAAAATAATTTCTTCATAATAGCCGGAAGTTTCCAGAATTTACAGAATGCTGCTGAACTTAAAGATGACCTTTTTGCAGACGGCTTCCCGGCCGAGATCATCTATACGGAAAACAGGATGTACAGGGTGGCCATTCAATCCTATGGAACAAAAGCGGAGGCAATAAATGATCTGTCCAGGGTGCGGCGCCTGTCCGGAATTGAAAATGCATGGGTTTTATCAAGGTAATGGTATAATACTGTCAGTTTACTTCCGCTCCGTTGTGTGCATCTTTCCCGGGTTCAATGAAATAGAGGCTCCCATCGGTGTTTTCAGACAAAAGGATCATTCCCTGTGATTCAATGCCTTTTATCTTTCTTGGTGCAAGATTGACAAGAACGCATACTTTTTTTCCCGGTAGTTCCGCAGGTTCGTAATGTTCTGCGATTCCTGAAATAATGGTGCGTCTGTCAATACCGGTATCGACAAGCATTTTGATCAGTTTTTTTGTTTTTGGCACTTTTTCAGCTTCGAGAATCGTTGCGGTGCGTATATCCATTTTACCAAATTCCTCGAATGTAATCTCGTCTTTTTGCATGGCAATATTCATGGTATCTTCTTGTGTTTTTTTTGTTTTATGAAGCTTTTCAAGTTGCTGTTCAATTTGGTCGTCATCAATTTTTTCAAAGAGCAATTCGGCTTTGCCAATCAGATGACCTTCACCGACAAGTTTTTCATTGCCCAGGAGGCTCCAATCCATTTCTTCCAGGTTCAAAAATCCACGCAGTTTTTTCATTGAAAAAGGAAGGAATGGTTCACAGAGGATTGTAATATTCGCTGTTATCTGAACAGAAATATTTATTATGGTTTTTACACGTGCAGGATCTGTTTTTATCAGTTTCCAGGGTTCTGAATCCGCGAGGTATTTGTTGCCCAGCCGTGCAAGGTCCATTGCTGATTTTACTGCTTCCCTGAACCTGAAATTTTCAAGGCTTCTCTCAACAGTTCCGGTGATATTCTTTATTTCCGCCAGCGCCTTCTTATCAAAATCATTTAAACCACCTGCTGCAGGCACCTTGCCATCGTAATAGTTGTTTGTCAGAACCAGGGTCCGGTTGACAAAGTTACCGAGAATTGCTACCAGCTCATTGTTATTCCTGTTCTGAAAATCCTTCCATGTAAAGTCGTTGTCCTTGTTTTCAGGCGCATTGGCGCAAAGAACATACCTCAGGACATCCTGTTTTCCGGGGAAATCTTCCAGGTATTCATGCAGCCACACTGCCCAGTTCCTGGAAGTTGATATTTTGTCATTCTCCAGGTTCAGGAATTCATTGGCAGGAACATTGTCAGGTAAAATATAGGTACCTTCAGCTTTTAACATAGTCGGAAAAATGATGCAGTGAAAAACGATGTTGTCCTTTCCTATGAAATGGACCATTCTTGTGTCTTCATTTTTCCAGTATATTTCCCAGTCACCGGTAAGTTCCTTGGTAGCTGAAATATAACCGATCGGGGCGTCGAACCAGACATACAGAACCTTGCCTTCGGCATTTTCAACAGGAACAGGCACTCCCCAGTCCAGGTCCCTGCTCACTGCCCTGGGATTCAGCCCCTGATCGATCCATGATTTGCACTGTCCGTAAACATTTGGCTTCCATTCTTTGTGTTCTTCAAGGATCCATTTTTTCAACCAGGGTTCATATTGGTCAAGCGGAAGGTACCAGTGCCTGGTTTCTCTTAGAACGGGTTTGCTCCCGCTGAGTGTTGAGGTGGGATTGATCAGTTCAGTGGGACTTAAGGATGTGCCGCACTGTTCGCACTGGTCGCCGTAGGCACTGTCATTGTTGCAATGCGGACAGGTTCCTGTGATATACCTGTCGGCCAGGAAAGAATTTGCTTCTGTGTCAAAATACTGTTCTGTTGTCTTTTCAATGAATTTTCCTTCGTCGTATAGTTTTTTGAAGAATTCTGAAGCAGTCTCGTAATGTATGCTGCTGGAAGTTCGTGAATAAATATCGAAAGATATCCCAAAATCCTTAAATGCTTTTTTGTTGATGGCATGGTACCTGTCAACAATGTCTTGCGGACTGAGTCCTTCATTCCTGGCTTTTAAAGTGATTGGAACGCCATGCTCGTCTGATCCGCAAACATGAATGACCTCGACGCCTTTTAATCTAAGGTACCTGGTGTAAATGTCGGACGGAACATAAACGCCGGCAAGATGCCCGAGGTGAATGGGGCCGTTGGCATAGGGAAGGGCAGAGGTTATCAGGTGTCTTTTATAGATTTTTTCCATATTTTGGAGGTATTGAAAATAACACAAAGATAATTAATAATATCTTCGCTGATATGAATTTACTTATTCGGCCACCATATTTGAAAAAGGGCGATGCGATAGCGATTGTAGCGCCTGCAAGGAGCATTCAGGAGAAGGATGTAAGTGTGTTTGCAGACCGGCTTGAATCTGAAGGATTTCAGGTTGTTTTTGGAAAATACCTGTTCGGAGAAATCAACCAGATGTCAGGTACGTTGAATGAAAGGCTCTCAGACATACATCAGATGATCGAAGATCCCCGGATAAAGGCTGTTTTTGCTGCAAGGGGAGGTTACGGGACCTCCCATTTGCTTTCGAATCTGGATGCGGAATTGTTCAGGAAAAACCCCAAATGGATTGTGGGTTTCAGCGATGTAACAGTTCTTCATGCTTTTGCAGGGAAAATCATGGAAACCATGCATGGGATCATGCCCTATTCATTTGTTATGGAGCAGCCCCAGGATGACCAATCCTTCAGGCATCTGCTGGATGCTTTAACGGGACAACCGCTCGATTACAGGATTCCCGATCACCCGCTGAATTTGCACGGGAAAGTAAACGCACAACTGACCGGCGGGAATTTGTCGGTGCTTTATTCCATGGCAGGTACAGATTATGAACCCGACTACGAAGGCAAGATACTTTTCCTGGAAGACGTGGATGAATACCTGTACCACATTGACCGCATGGTAATGAATTTTGAGCTGAGAAATGTGTTTGAAAAAGCTGCCGGGCTGATCGTCGGTGATTTTTCTGATATGCATGACAATGCGCATCCTTTTGGTCACAATGCCCTGGAGATCATTGCAGAAAGGGCCAGAAAACATAACCTTCCCGCCATGTTTGGCTTTCCTGCCGGACATAAAAAATCCAATTTTCCGCTGATATTTGGCAGGGTCAGTACATTAACCATTGAAAGGGGGAACAATTCCCTGGTTATGTACCAATAAACAGTTAACAACATGGCAGAATCTCATGATTTCGGAACGGAGGCAGAATCCTTTGCTGCTGAGTTTCTTACTTCCCGCGGATATTGCATTTTGCATCGCAACTGGACACATGGACACAAGGAACTTGACATCGTTTGTACGGATGGAAGGATGCTGGTAATTGTAGAGGTAAAAGCAAGGGTGCGGAACAGCTTTCCGCATCCTGAGGATCTGTTGTCGCCTTCCAAGGAAAAACTGATCATGGAGGCTTCGGAACAGTACCTTTACCATCACAGGGTCAGACTGCCCGTGAGATTTGATCTTGTATCCGTAATTAAATGCGGAGAGAGTATGGACATTGAGCATTTTGAGGATGCATTTATACCGGGAGTTGAATGATCAGATGAAGTCTTGCCCGTAGGGTGGATTGAAGAAATCAGAAAATCAGCAAACCTGTATTGTAAGAATTTATATCTTGTAAGGGTTGAACCTGAATTGGGTTCTCAATAACATAAAAACATCTTGCAATTGAATATTGAAGAAATTCGCGAATACTGCCTTTCCAAGCCCGGGGTTACAGAAGGATTTCCATTTAATGATACGGCACTGGTTTTTAAAGTCATGAACAAGATGTTTGCCGTGCTGGATCTGTCAGAGGAGGAACGGGGAATTACACTGAAATGTGATCCCTTAAAGGCCATCGAACTTCGCGAACATCATCCCGGAGTGACACCAGCATGGCATTTCAACAAGCAGCACTGGAATACGGTAGTCGTTCAGAATATTCCTTCGAGGCAGATGGTTTTTGAATGGATAGATCACTCCTATGAACTGGTCGTTAACGGATTGCCAAAAAAAATAAAGGAACAATGGAAAAGTCTGGATTGATTAACTTAATATTCTGCACCCGGAGTACGAATAGAAAACTTTATGTTTTTCTTGTGGTATTGTTTTTAACGGCAGGAATGATGGCTCAGGACCCGAACAAGATTGACCAACTTGTTTCCGGAAAGCAACAGCGGATGGAATGGTGGAAGGAGGCTCGATTCGGAATGTTCATTCACTGGGGGCTTTATGCTGATCTGGGCGGAATGTGGGAAGGAGAGCATATTGATGGACTGGGAGAGTGGATCATGTACAATGCAAAAATTCCGGTTGAAAATTACAGGCCGCTGGCGGAACGGTTCAATCCATATTATTTTAATGCGGAGTCCTGGGTAAAACTGGCAGTGGATGCGGGAATGAAATACATCATCATCACTGCCAAACATTGCGATGGGTTTGCCATGTACGATTCGGATGTGAGCGATTACAATATTTATGACGGCACTCCCTTCAAACGGGATCCATTGAGAGAATTGAAGGATGCATGCGATAGGTATGGTATAAAACTGGGTTTTTACTATTCTCAAAACTGGGATTGGAATGAACCTGATGCACTTGGTCTCGACAATGATTGGGATTTTCCCGACAGGGATTCCAAGGACCCGGATGTATATTACCGGGAAAAATGTTTTCCCCAGGTAAAAGAACTGGTGGAACAGTATGACCCAGCCGTAATGTGGTTTGATGTTCCATGGGACATTACCAGGGATCAAAGCCTTCAGCTGCTTGAAATAATAAGATCAGAAGATTCTTCCGTAATTGTTAACGACAGGATCAGTCATGAACACCTTGAGAATCGCCTGGAGATGGGTGACTACCTGACTCCGGAGCAGGTCATTCCTGATACGATCAGGGAGAATTTCGAGGTTTGTATGACACTAAATGATACATGGGGATACAAGCGTTGCGATCACAACTGGAAGTCTTCAGGAAAAATAATAAGGAATCTCATTCATACGGTAAGCAGGGGGGGAAATTATCTCCTGAATATAGGTCCTGACGGAAAGGGTAGAATACCTGCTGAGTCGGTAAGCCTGTTGCAATTTGCAGGAACCTGGCTAAAAGACCATGGAGAAAGCATTTATGGCTGCAATGCCAGTCCCATAGGAGCAGGTTTCTATTATGACGCCAGGTGCACCTCCAGGCCCGGGAAATTGTACATTCACCTTTTTGAATTAGCGGTAGGGAACCGGCTTCTGCTGGAACACCTTCAAATGAACATCACGGATATTCATATTCTCGGGGATGAGGAGAAAACATCCCTGTCATTTCAGTACAACAATTCAGGAGATCTTATGGTTGATTTTGACCCTGAAAGCCTGCCTGGAAGGGTATCTATCGATCCTGTAACAACGCTGGTAATATCCTACAATGGAGATATAGATTACATCAATACACCAGATATTGTTGATCCGGTACATGAATCGGTATTCAGACCTTCAGGGGCAACTTTCAGTGGCAATTGCATGTACGGGCTGAATGATCGCTGGGACCGGTACCGGGGATATGAGATGATTGAATGGAACAACAACGGTACCATGACCTGGGAATACAGATCTCTTCAGCAGGGAGATTATGAGGTCATGCTGAAATATGGATCTGACAGTGCAGGTTTGGGGTCGATTATTGATATTGCCATAGGGGGACAGAGTATTCGGCACAGAACGAAGACCACAAACAGTCGCTACCAGCCGGAAGTTTTCCATGGAGGTGTTGTAAGTCTGGATAAAGAGGCAGGAAAAATTGTAATTTCTACGGATTATCAAGGTGAAGATGCATCGGTTGTCAATCTTTCTGAGCTGAGGTTTGTTCCTTTGTAATGAAATTTATTTTGCTGCAATGCGCTGGAATCTTACCGGTTATGTAACCATCAGGTTGCATCCCCTGACTTCTGCCTGGTCGAATCTTCCTGAGATTTCAAATGTGCCGTCTTCATAAACTTTTCCCAGGTCACCGGTAGCAATGAAAGAACAGGAATAGAGGTTGGCCAGGTCGATGATGTTGATCCCCCCGGCAGAGCCTATTGGCAATACACTGAGCGGATCATAGGGATCCCTTGCTAAAACCTTCATCCAGGGAGGAGACCGGAATATGCCGTTTCCCCCGGAATAGGATTGGGACAGGAGTTCGGTCATCCCGTATTCCGAGTGTATGTTAAAGCAATGCAGTGAATCCCTGATCTTTTGATGTAATTCCTGCCCGGTCATCTCCGGTCGCCTTCCTTTCATTCCTCCCGTTTCCATTACAGTAATGTGGTCTGAAAGTTCCATGGAATAATGATCGGCGAAGTCGAGCAATGCAAAGCTGACGCCAAGCAGGATCGTTGGAAAACCGTCGGCATTTCTTTTCAAAAGAACATGGTGCAATTCATCCAGGTTGTTGAGGTAAAAACCGCTTTCCGGGTGGCCGCTTAATCTGATCAGGTGATCCATCATATATACCAGGGAGGAGTTGCCCCTTTCAATATAAGACGGAAGAAGTGCAAGAATGCAGTAGGATTGTGGATCCCCATAGAATATTCGGAATGCAGTATTGAAACTCCTTTGGTACAGATTCTCTGATACCAGGAAGTGCCTGCTGCTGTTTTCTGATGTGGTCCCGCTGCTTTCAAAGACAACGGCGTGGTTTGTATTGCCTGAAATGATCTTCTTTGTCCGGAACAATTCAATGGGCAGGAAAGGGATCTTTTCCACAGAATCTATCCTTTCTGTATCAATTTTCATCAAAGAGAGGTATTGGGCATACACTTCATTTTCCTCAGCCTGGAAATGGAAAATTTCCAACGCAAGCTCTTCGAACGCCTTTTCATTGCTGACCTCAAAAATCCGGTTTTCTATCCGTATCATACGGATACAAAGATACGAAAGCTTGTTTAACGGCGGATACCGCGTTGATGTTCAAGTGCAGCCATGACTCCTGCTGTTCATCAGCCACGAATGGCTTTAATACCAGGCAGCTCTTTTCCTTCAATATATTCCAGCATGGCTCCTCCACCGGTGGAAACATAACTTACTTTTTCAGCCAGGCCAAATTTATTTACCGCTGCAACGGAGTCGCCTCCGCCAACGAGGCTGAACGCTCCTTTGGAAGTGGCTTCAGAAATAGCCCTGGCAATGCTTACTGTTCCTCGTTGAAAATTGGGCATTTCAAAGACGCCAGCAGGACCATTCCACAGGATGGTTCTGGAATTCATGATGATATCAGAGAAAAGGCTGATGGTATCATCTCCAATGTCAAGTCCCATATAGCCGCTTCTGCCTTCCATTACCGGAGCAATAACTGTACCGGCATCATTGTCGAATTTATCGGCCAGAACCTGGTCAACCGGGAGAACAAGGTTAACACCTTTGTCCTTTGCCTTTTGAATTACCTTAAGTGCAAGTTCCAGCTTGTCCTCTTCGCAGAGGGAATTTCCGATCTCTCCGCCCCGGGCTTTGATGAATGTATAGGTCATGCCCCCGGCGATGATGAGGTTATCAACCCTATCGAGCAGGTTTTCGATCACAAGTATTTTATCAGAGACCTTGGCTCCTCCCATGATTGCCGTAAAAGGTTTTTCTGTCTCTTTCAGGACTTTGTCCATGGCTTCGAGCTCATTGTTGATGAGGAATCCGAACATCCTGGCATCCTGCGGAAAGAAATCCGCAATTACAGCGGTGGAGGCGTGTGCACGGTGCGCTGTGCCGAAAGCGTCATTTACATAAAGATCGGCATATGATGCAAGTTTTTCAGCAAATTTCCTTGTTGCTGCTTGTTCTTCTTCTGTTTTTACCTTGTTTTCTGCAGAATAGAACCTGAGGTTTTCCAGCAAAAGAACTTCCCCTGCTTTCAGATCAGCTGATTTTTCGTCGGCCTGGGTGCCAATGCAATCATCGGCAAAGAGCACCTCAATCCCGAGATGGTCAGACAATACGGGGATAACGTGTTTCAGTGAAAATTTTTCTTCAGGACCTGATTTCGGTCTTCCAAGATGAGACATCAGAATGGCGGCTCCGCCATCAGCAAGGATTTTCTTTATAGTTGGAAGTGCTCCACGGATCCTGTTGTCATCTGCTACTTCAAAGTTTTCATTCAGTGGTACGTTAAAGTCAACCCTTACAATTACCTTTTTGTCTTTAAAATTATAATTATCAATAGTTTGCATAGTTTTAGATAAAATTGATGGTGTTGTAAATCATTAAAGGAATCGCAAATTTAGTGTTTTAATGAATAAAGAACAAAGAGACTTCCTGTAACCTGAGAATCGTCCTGTTATTTTGTTAAATTTGTGATCCGGCATAGCGGATATTACAATGCAGTTTAAGGATGTAATCGGGCAACAAAGTGTAAAGGAGCGGCTTATACGTTCAGTAAAAAGCGAACGGATCAGTCATGCCCAGCTGTTCTTTGGTCCGCCCGGAACAGGGAAACTGGCGATGGCAATTGCCTATGCCCAGTATATTTGCTGCAAGAGCAGGTCCGACACTGATTCATGCGGAACCTGTCCATCCTGTTTGAAAATGAACAAACTTGCGCACCCGGACCTTCATTTTGTTTTTCCGGTTGTTACCTCGGGTCAGTCCGGGGGAAAAAGTGTAAGTGACAACTACATTTCATTTTGGAGAGAAGCGGTCAAAGGAAATCCTTATCTTTCAGAAAATCAGTGGTATGAAATTATTGGTGCAGAAAACAAACAGGGTTTTATCAGCAGGAATGAAAGCAGTGAGGTGCTCAGAAAGCTGAGCCTTAAATCTTACGAATCGGAATACAAGGTTTTGATCATGTGGCTTGCTGAAAAGATGAATGCCTCAGCAGCAAACACTTTGCTGAAACTCATTGAGGAGCCGCCGGATAAGACACTTTTCCTGATTGTTTCAGAAAACACGGAACTTATTTTACCGACCATCCTGAGCAGGACACAAATGGTAAGGATGGGTCCGCCTGACCCGGACAGTATGCGAATGGGGCTTTTGGAGCAGTATCCGGAACAGGAGGAGATGGTTTATGATGTTCTGCGAAGATCGAATGGGAATTATGGACTTGCCATTAAGATCATGGAATCTGATGATATCGAAAACCAGTATTTTGAGGAATTCGTTCTGTTTATGAGAAAATGTTATGCAAGGGATATTGTCCATTTGCGTAGATGGGCAGAGACCATCGCTCCATGGGGCCGTGAAAAGATCAAGGATTTTCTCACCTATTCACTCCGCTTGATCAGGGAAAATTTTATGCTGAACCTGCAACAGCATGATTTGAGCTTTCTTTCAGAAAAAGAAGCTGATTTTTCTCAAAAATTTTCTGATTACATTCATGAAGGCAATGTATTTGAATTGGTCGGCGAATTTGAAAAGGCAATCAGTCATATTGAAGCAAACGGTGCGGCCAAGCTTGTATTGTTTGACCTTGCTGTGAAGAATATTCTTTTGCTCAAGAGGACGGTCCCACAGCAGTAAATTTTCCTTCGCATTGCTGGCCGGAGTCTGTATATGTATGTTGTGTTCCGTTCGCTGCTTCCTGTTTTCACCTTATTTTTCTACCTTTGTAAAGTTAGCCTGTATTATTCACGAATTGATCATTCTTTTTAATCGCAGGCGATATGGATTCGTAATAGATCAATTCGTGAATAATTCAGTTTAGAGAACAGATAAATTTCTTATTATTAAGGAAATGGATAGTAGGGTTGCAAGAGGTTGCTGCCGTGATCAGCAACTCCATATATATAACGATAACAAAGACCGGCTGGAGCATTACTTCGATAAATGTGCCAAGCTCGATTCATTTAACTGGCTGAGGGAGATATCAAATGACATTGACATACCTGATATCGTTGAAGTCAGGTTCAAGAACACAAGGAAGGAAATTTACAGGAATGTAAATGGCTTGCGGATAAAAAGAGGTGATTTCATTGCAGTTGAGGCATCACCGGGTCACGACATTGGAATAATCACACTTGCAGGAGAGATCGTGCAAAAGCAACTGGAAAAAACCAAATATGATCCCAGGATAGATGAACTAAAAAAGGTATACCGGAAGGCAAAGCCGGCAGACATTGATAAATGGAAAGAAGCCATCGATCGGGAACATGACACAATGCTAAATGCCAGAAGTATTGCAGAAGGACTTAGGCTTGATATGAAGATCGGAGATGTGGAATACCAGGGGGATGGTACGAAGGCGATCTTCTATTACATAGCAAATGAGCGGGTTGATTTCAGGGAATTGATCAAGGTACTGGCAGATAAGTTCAAGATCCGTATAGAAATGCGCCAAATCGGTGCAAGACAGGAGGCAGGCAGAATAGGGGGGATCGGAACATGTGGCCGGGAATTATGCTGTTCTTCATTTATTACAAATTTTGTATCTGTTTCCACGCAGGCAGCACGTGTTCAGGAGGTTGCCCTTAATCCCACAAAACTGGCTGGCCAGTGTGGCAAATTAAAATGCTGTTTGAATTATGAGGTGGACTGTTATGCAGATGCAAGGAAGGAGTTTCCTGACAAGAATGTTATTTTGAAAATTGCTGCCGGAAAGGTGTTCCATCAGAAAACTGATGTTTACAGGGGAGTGATGTGGTATTCCATTGAGAATGAAAATGGGTCGGCAATGCTTCTGCCGGTATCCGTAGAAAGGGTCAGGGAAGTAATTACCCTCAATAAGAAAAATATAATTCCCGATACATTGTTGGAATCACAGCTCAACCAGGGAACTGTAAAATCAGGTGATTACAAGGATGTAATCGGACAGGACAGCATCAGTAGGTTCGAGAAAAAGAACACAGGGCAAAATAAGAGAAAGAACAAATCCAGATCAAAACAACGAAAAAGACGATGATTGGCAGAATCCCGGGTTTTCTTATTTTACCGGCACTTCTTTTTTTTCCGGTTTCATGCGACAGAAATATGGTCTATGATGAATTCCATGTCATCGAGAACGCATCATGGCACTGGGACGACCAACTTGAATTTTCATTCGATATGCATGATACCATCCATCTTCATAACATCTTTATCCGGTTGCGTCACACAACCGATTATCCCCTGAGCAATCTCTACATGTTCATTGATGTCAGAGGTCCCTCAGGTCAGTCAATGAGAGATACTGTCAATTTCGTTGTTGCTGAAAAAAGCGGCAGGTGGATTGGGAGCGGGGTAGGAAATATACGTGAAATCGATTATTTGTACAGGAAAAATGCAATATTTCCCGACACGGGCACCTATAAGATCTTCGTTGAGCAGGCCATGCGCGTACCTGAATTGCCGGTACAACAATTGGGTATAAGGGTGGAACAGGCAGAACCATAAGACGATAAGCATTGAGCAAGAACAAGCTTCAGAAATTCTCTGAGATGGCATCATTTGCCAGGGTTTATCAACCGGCATTTGAAGAAGTTTTCCGAAAGGACTATAAATACAAGGGAAACTGGGCGCGGGAAGTATTCGGTAACCAAAATCCCATTGTCCTTGAACTCGGATGCGGAAAGGGAGAGTATACAATTAACCTGGCACGCAGATACCCCGACATAAATTTCATTGGTGTTGATATCAAAGGTGCAAGGATCTGGAAAGGGGCCAAAACGGCCCATGAGCAGCATTTGGATAATGTTGCTTTTTTACGAACCCGCATTGAGATCATTGAATCTTTCTTTGGTGAAGATGAGATCAATGAGATTTGGCTTACATTTCCTGATCCGCAGCTGAAAAGAAGAAGAAAAAAGAAACGGTTAACCGGTGCACGGTTTTTAAATCAATACAGGAATTTTCTGGTAGACAACGGGATCATCCATTTGAAAACCGATAATGATAATTTGTACCACTACACCATCGAAATTGCCGCAATGAACAAATTAAGTGTGTTGAGAAGTACCGGTGACCTGTACCATTCGGAATATAATGATGATGCGCTTGCCATTAAGACTTACTATGAAATTCAATACCTGGAAGAAGGTTCAAATATCAATTACCTTAAATTTGCACTGCCCAAAGACAGACCAATTATAGAACCCCCTGATGATGAATGAGAAAGGAACCTTTTTTGAGAAAGTCTACGAGGTTGTGAGGAAAATACCTTCCGGGAGGGTTACCACCTATGGGGCAATAGCAAGGTACCTTGGTTCTCCTCAGTCTTCAAGAATGGTCGGTTGGGCAATGAATCAATCTCAGTATGCAAAAGGATATGTACCTGCTCACAGGGTCGTCAACAGGAATGGTATGCTGACCGGAAAACACCATTTTGAAGGCCCTGATGTGATGCGGGAATTGCTGGAAAACGAAGGCCTTGAAATTGAAGATGATCTGATCAAGCGATTCCTTGAATATTTTTGGGATCCTGTCAAAGAACTGAACTTATAAAGATTAAATCTAAATAAAAAAAATAGCTATCTTTGCACATGAAAAGGAGGATGATATGGGTTATTCAAAGGAGCAGGTATTTGAAGCGTTAAAGCGGGTTATTCACCCGGAATCAAGGAAAAATATCGTGGACCTTGATATGGTCCGTGACCTTACAATAAATGACAATGAGATCAGGTTTGCGCTTGAATTCCAGCGTCCCAATGATCCGTTCATACAATCCATGAAAAAATCTTGTGTAAGTGCCATTGAATCCAAGCTGGGTGAAGATGTTAAGATACGCGGCAACATAGGGACCATGGTGCCGGAACCCGTGCCACAGGAAGAAATACTCCCGGGAGTAAAAAACATCATTGCTGTTGCGTCGGGGAAAGGAGGGGTTGGTAAATCCACGATTGCGGTGAACCTGGCGGTTGGTCTGGCCAATGCGGGTTACAGTGTCGGACTTCTCGATACAGATGTATATGGTCCTTCGGTACCAAAAATGTTCGGACTCGAAGATGCCAGGCCATCCGGAAAAACTGAAGAGGGTAAGGAATGGATCATTCCCCTGGAGAAATTCGGGATCAAGTTGTTGTCAGTGGGGTTCTTCGTCAAGCCCGAAGATGCATTGGTCTGGAGGGGCCCCATGGCCACCAGTGCATTGAAACAGTTGATCTCACAGGGAGATTGGGGAGAACTCGATTACATGGTGCTTGATCTGCCTCCCGGGACAGGAGATGTTCACCTGACCATCGTTCAGGAGGTGCCAGTTACCGGCGCCATAATCGTAAGTACTCCCCAGGAGATTGCTCTTGCCGATGTGATCAAGGGGATCAGCATGTTTACAGGGGAGAAGATCAATGTACCGGTTCTCGGACTGGTTGAAAACATGTCATGGTTCACTCCTGAAGAATTGCCCGATAACAGGTATTATCTTTTCGGGAAGGAAGGATGTAAGCAACTTGCAGAAAAGCTCGGGATAGAACTTCTGGGACAAATACCCATTGTTCAGGGAATTTGCGATTCCGGAGACCAGGGTGTTCCCGTGGCAACAAAGAAGGATTCATTGCTCCGTGGGGCATTCGATGATCTTGCTAAAAAGGTGGTGCAGGCTGTTGATAAACGAAACAGTGAATTGGAACCGACAAGGAAAGTCAATATAACACATAAATAGTGTCTGTCCATAATGTCCGTTTGCTGCGATGACTGAACCGAGCCATGATAAAATTATTGACAAATAAGATTATGATTATAACACTTTATAGGCAAGGAACCTTTGAAAAGCTGTCATGGCGAGCTCCATCTGACCAATTAAAATAAGCAATGACAGATGAAAAACAGGAGTCCCGATATATTATCGGGATGACTTTTTTGAAGTCGAGCATAACGCAGCTATTGGCGTTTTCTTGCAAGCATTAAATAGATATAAAGAATCCATCATGGAAGATATAAGGAAACGTGTAGAAGCCGCTCTTGAGAAGATCAGGCCTTACCTGGTTGCTGATGGCGGAAATATTGAACTGGTAGATATTACAGATGATAATATTGTTCGGGTTGAACTGACCGGCGCCTGCCACGGATGTCCCTTCAGCCTTCAGACTTTAAAGGCAGGAGTGGAAATGGCAGTAAAGAAAGATGTCCCCGAAATAGTTGAAGTTGTTGACATTAATTCAAAGTAATTGCTACCTTGCATCTCCTTTGCAGGTAGAATTATGATTCGATTTTTTTGTGATCGAAAAATAAATAGCTGTAAACACAGTTAATATACTAGATTAAAAACAGTTGTCTTGCCAAGGGGTCGAATCTCAAATATTTCACTGTCCGTAATCGTTTTATCGGGCATGTTTGTTACATCATGCAGTGTTGAAAAGAACACTGCTGCAACCCGTAATTTCCACAGCCTGGTATCGCACTACAACATTTACTTCAACGGGAAGGAGAGTTACCTGCAGGGATTGGACCGTGCAAGGGAATCACATGTTGATGATTACACCAATATTTTACCCCTTTATTACTATGAGGATGAATCTGTTCAACAGGGCATCTCTCCGCAAATGAAGCGTGCTATTGATAAATCAACAAAGGTGATCACCTTTCATTCCATTAAAAGCAAACCCAAAGTCAAAACGGGCAGGCAAACGGAGAAGGACAAAGCTTTTTACGAGAAGAACGAGTACAACAAATGGATTGACGATTGCTATATGCTCATCGGGAAATCCTATATGCACCAGGGAGAATTCTTTATGGCAGCAGAATCTTTTAAACATGTGATCAAGAATTTCCCGGAAGAAGATATTTATTATGCCGCGTTGGCATGGCTTATAAAGGCATACAATGTGATAGGCGACCTGGACCGTTCTGAAGATATCATAGCCGGACTGCAGGATACTGAAGAATTTCCCGATACTTACCTGGAAGACATATATACATCTTTTACAGATTATTACATCCGTAAAGAGGAATATGACAAAGCTGCCCGGTACCTTCAGAAGGTTCTGGATACGCGTCCTGTCAAACACAGAAGAGTAAGGTACACCTTCATCCTTGCCCAATTGTACCAGGAGGCAGGGAAGGGTGATGCATCCATTCGAAACTTCAGGAAAGTGATCAGGATGAATCCTCCCTATGAAATGGCGTTTAATGCAAAAGTAAGTATGGCTGAGGCTTTCCAGGCAGGAGCTTCGGGAAGTGAGGAAATAAAGAAGCTGCTCAACAAGATGCTGAAGGATTCAAAAAACGAAGAATTCAAGGACCAGATCTATTTTGCACTGGGGAACATAGCCATGGAGGAGGGAGAAAGGGAGAAAGCCATTGAATATTATCATATGTCTGTAAGCTCAAGCGTCAGGAACAATTTTCAGAAAGGGAAATCCTGTCTTACACTTGCTGAGATATATTACAATGAGCCTAAGTACACACTTTCAGCAGCTTATTATGACACCGCAGTAAATCTACTGGATTCGGAATATCCCGATTACCGCAATCTTCTGAGGAGGTCGCTCAGCCTGAACAACCTGGTATATAACCTGGATACATATCATTTGCAGGACAGTGTGCAGGACCTTGCAACAATGACCGAAAGCGAAAGGAACAAGGTCATAGATGAATTGATTGCACAGGTAAGAGAGGAAGAAGAGGAGGCCAGGCAGCGCCAGCAACAAGCCTTGCAGGATCTGCAATACAACAGGTCCGGAATGTTGTCAAGTGAGGTCGCAGCTATGAACAACAACCAACAAGGGAGTGGCCGGTGGTATTTCTATAACCTGAACCTGAAAAGCTTCGGTCAACCTGAATTCCGGATGAAATGGGGAGAACGGAAACTGGAAGATAACTGGCGGAGAAAAAACAAGCAGACTGTAACGGAAATAATGGAAGTTACCGGAGGCGATGCATCAGATACCATTGCAGGAGAAGATGTGGAGATCTTTGATAACAAATCCAGGGAGTATTATTTGCGGGATATACCGCTTACCGATTCTGCCATGGAAGCCTCAAACCTGAAGCTTGAAGAAGCCTTGTACAATGTTGGATTGATTTACAAGGACGACCTGCTGGATTACGAGGAATCCATCAAGGCTTTTGAGGAGCTGATAAAAAGGTATCCCGATGGCGACTTCACCATGGCGGCATATTACTACCTGTTCGAATTGTACAATACTGTGAATCAACCAGCAAAGGCCAATTCTTATAAAGAACTGCTGAGTAAAAATTACCCGGACAGTCACATGTCCAAGCTGCTCACAAATCCTGATTACATCAAGGAACTTGAAGCGGAACAAAGAAAAATAGAAGATTTCTATGAGAAGGTGTACAGCCAATATTTAAATGACAACTTTTCAGAAGTGATAAGACTGGCTGATGAGGGAATGGCAAAATATGCCGATCAGGAAGATATGATGCCAAGGCTGGCCTATTTGAAGGCAATGTCAACCGGCGCCTTAAAAGGAAAAGAAGCACTAAAGACCGAACTGGATTCAATTATTTCAAGATACCCTGGTTCTGAGGTTGCACTTGAGGCCAGGGAAATAGTTGATTACATGTATGTGGCCTTCCCCGTAATAAAAGAGGCCGACCAGATAAGAGAAGCAAAGGAATTGTATACATATGATCCGGAGGCCAAACATATATTCTTAATGGCTGTGAAAACCAATGAGGATCTGAACCTCGTTAATTTCAATCTGCTCAATTATAACCTGGATTATTTTAACACCTACGATCTGCAGATCACATTGAAAGTACTCGGAAAGAATTACAATATTTTGATTGTTCGGGAATTCTCAGATAATGAAGGAGTTGCAAGATATGCAAACCGTGTAAAAAATGATATACTCCAGATCATGGGTGAAATACCCCCCGAGAATTATGAAGTGCTTCTAATATCAGAGGAAAATTACAATACGCTGCTTGAACAAAGGGAATTTGTACCTTATTTGCTGTTTCATAAAGAAAATTACGGGAATTAATGTCAAAGGAAATCCGCATATTATGGACCGATGATGAGATTGACCTCCTCAAGCCCTACATACTGTTCCTCAAGGAAAAGGGATATTCCGTTTCAACGGCCATAAATGGGGAGGAGGCAATTGAACTTGTAGGCAAAGAGACATTCAACCTGATCTTCCTGGACGAAAACATGCCCGGTTTAAGCGGTCTTGAAACCCTGGAGCGCATTAAGAACAAGGCTCCTTCCATACCGGTTATTATGATCACGAAATCGGAGGAGGAGGACATCATGGACGAGGCCATTGGCAGTAAAATAGCTGATTACCTGATCAAACCGGTTAATCCCAAACAAATCCTTCTTACTATCAAGAAGCACATTGATACCCGAAGGCTGATCACGCAAAAAACAACATCAGCATACAGGGAGGAGTTCGGTCAGATCAGTATGTATATCAATGCGGCAAATACCTTTAATGATTGGGCAGATGTTTACAGAAAATTGGTTTACTGGGACCAGGAACTGGAGCAGTCGGATGAATCGGGAATGAACGAGATCCTTTTGATGCAATGGACAGAAGCCAACAATGGTTTCTACAAATTCGTTAAGAAAGAGTACAGAAACTGGCTTTCATCCGGCTATACAGGAGAACCGGTATTATCCCCGGGCTTTTTCAAGGAAGGAGTCTTTCCCCTGCTCAATAAAAACAAGGTTGCAGTGCTGGTAATAGACAACCTGCGGTACGATCAGTGGAAGTTAATAGAACAGCAGATCAATCACCTATTTAAGACAGAAAGTGAAAAGATGTATTGCAGCATCCTGCCCACAGCCACTCAATATGCAAGAAACTCCATATTTTCAGGATTAATGCCTTCAGAGATAAAGCGGATATTTCCTGAATGCTGGGTGGAAGAGGACGAAGAAACCGGCAAGAATCTTTACGAAGAGGATCTGCTCCGGAAACAGATGCAGCGGATGGGCATAAAAACTTCACTGAATTATGAAAAAGTAAGCAACCACAGGCATGGCAAAAAGATTGTTGAAAATTTCAGTGATCTATTAAACTATGAACTGAATGTCCTGGTATACAATTTTGTTGATATGCTTTCACATGCAAGGACCGAAATGAATGTCATCAGGGAACTGTCCTACGACGACAGGGCATACCGTGCACTTACCCTGACCTGGTTCAATAACTCATATTTATTGGACCTTATTCGCCAGCTTTCTGAGCATGGCATAAAACTGGTCATTACAACCGATCATGGGGCTGTCAGGGTGAAGAATCCGATCAAGGTGGTTGGCGACAGGAAAACAACCGCCAACTTGCGTTACAAGCATGGACGAAGCCTCAGTTATGACAAGAAGCAGGTTTTTGAAATATCTGATCCGGAAGGGATCTATCTTCCAAGAACCAATGTGAGCAGTTCTTTTATTTTCGCAGGGAACAACGATTTCATGGTGTACCCCAATAATTACAATCATTTTGTAAATCATTACCGCAATACTTTCCAGCATGGGGGTATTTCAATGGAAGAAATGATGGTCCCTTTTGTTGTAATGGACCCAATATCATGATACAGATACAGGTGACTGACATACATTCAGTTGATCACGCGGCAAAACAGCTGGTCACAAAAATGGGCACATGCAAAAAGGTGGCATTTTCTGGTGAAATGGGTGCTGGTAAAACCACACTGATCAAGGCCGTTTGTCGCGTATTGGGTGTGAGGGAAATGGTTAACAGTCCGACTTTTGCACTGATCAATGAATATTTTACCGACCGGGGAGAATCAATTTTTCATTTTGATCTTTACAGGATTGAAGAGATCAGCGAAATGTATGACCTTGGGTACGAGGATTACTTTTTCTCGGATGCATATTGCTTTGTCGAATGGCCCGAAAAAGCCTCTGAACTGATCCCAGATGAATTTCTTTTCCTGCATATAGATGTGAAAGAAGACGGCAGCAGGCTCATCAGGGAAAATGCCTGAAAATACCCACTTGACAATCCCCTTAAATTATACTATTTTAGGTTCGCCTAAGATACAGGCACCTCCGGATCATTTTCTGCATTCCAGTAAAGAACAATTTTCCGGGTATTTTTTAGTCGGCATTTATTGATAAGGAACCAGATGAATAAAAAAGGAAACAATCCAATCAACCTGCGGAAGGAAGGACTGTTGCCCAGGGAGGAGATGCTGGAAGTGGGTACAAAGCAACAGGAAATGGTTATCGGCATACCAAAGGAGAACCATGACAATGAGAGCAGGGTCCCCCTTACACCTGAAGCGGTGGAGATACTTACCGGACATGGTCACCAGGTGATCATTGAATCTGGAGCAGGGAAAGCAGCAAATTACCCTGATAATCAATATGCAGAGAACGGTGCCATGATCACCGATTCCAGGGAGGATGTATATCGTTCTGATATTGTGGTTAAAATTGAACCTCCTTCACCCGGTGAGATAGAAATGATGAAAGAGAGAATAACACTGATCTCTTCTTTTCAGGTAAAAATTTATAAGGATAAATCATATATAGAGAAATTGTTAAAAAAGAAAGTCACTGCCATCTCCATGGAAAGGATCAGGGATGAGAATAATTGTTATCCGCTTGTCAGAAGTATGAGCAGCATCGCGGGAAGTACTGCTGTGCTGATCGCGGGTGAATACCTGAGCAATGTCAGGGGAGGCAAAGGCGTTATGCTTGGAGGCATCACCGGAATCACACCCACGGAAGTAGTTATACTTGGTGCCGGAACGGTTGCTGAATTTGCAGTACGTGCTGCCATGGGGCTGGGAGCATTTGTTAAAGTATTTGATGAATCAATTCATCGGTTAAGAAGGTTGCAATCATCAGTAGGTTTGAATATTCCGACTTCAATTTTTCATCCGCGGGTTATTGAAAAAGCCTTGAAGTCGGCTGATGTAGTAATCGGGGCGGTTCGAAATGATGATGAGAACCCTACTTTTTTTATTACCGAGGAAATGGTAACAGTGATGAAAAAGGGTGCGGTGATCGTTGATATCAGTATAGACAGTGGGGGATGTATCGCCACATCTGAATTGCGAACCCAGATGGATCCGGTTTTTACCAAACATGGGGTCATCCATTATTGCGTTCCGAACATTCCCTCAAGGGTTGCCCGTACAGCATCAATAGCAATAAGCAATATAATAGGTCCATTGCTGAAAAATATGGGAGTGCTGGGGGGCCAGACAAAGCAGCTCAAAAAGGACGATGGCTTGAGGCATGGAGTGTATATTTATAACGGGATCCTTACCAATGAGACACTCGGGAATCGCTTTGACCTGCCTTCAAAGGATATTGAGTTGCTCATGGCAGCATTCTGATCCCGGGAAACCGATGTTGCCGTTCGCCTCTGTAAAATGAAAATTCAGTTCATGCAGCACAGCTCATTACAGCATCTTACCTTTTTTGTTATTGCAATGATTTATAATACACATGTTTAGCTATATTATTTTCGAATGAAGAATATCAATGTCTTTATTTTACTGACCGGGGTCTTGTTGCTATTGACACTGTCCTGTGCAGAAGAGGAGGATAGCAAAACAGGACAGCTGCTGATCAGCTCCAAATTTGATTTCATACATGCATCGGTTTCAGGTTATGATTTTTCCTCCGGGGAATACCTCCCCTATCCCGGTGGGGGAGAACAGCCGGATATCATTCTTGATCAGTTCAGATTGCTCGACGGATCATTGAAACCAGGATTTACATCACCGGGCAATCAACATGGTTTTGCCTTAATACAAGAGTTCAATAACATGCAAGCTTCCCTCGATTTTTTCAATAATGACTTTACTTCGGCCGATACAACCATACAATTCAGCACCTCTTCTGACACCGTGAAATTGTACCAGGTCTTTTTATTAAGGACTTCAAATGATACGTATGTTAAGTTGCACATCAGGAGCATTCAAATGACAGATGATATGGCGGGTCCCTATCTTGATGTGCTCCTTGATTATTATTACCAGGACAATGGCACAGCTGATTTTCCGTTATAGTTTAGTGTCTGTCCAGGATCCAGCCACTGGACTGTATTGACAGATACAAGTTCGCATGTATTAATGAAATTATTATCTTGGTGTCAGCACAATTAAAATAACTTCCGGCAACCATGAATTTTATTCTTGCAGGTTTCATTTTATATCTTGTAATGATCCTTATCATTGGATTTTTGACTTACAAGAGCAATAAGAACCACAACGATTTCTTTGTTGCAGGCAGGAGACTGAATCCATGGGTGGTGGCTTTTTCTGAAAGAGCAAGCGGGGAAAGTGCCTGGCTTTTGCTTGGACTTCCGGGTGCAGCATATGCATTGGGGTTCCTGGAGGTATGGACAGCGTTGGGATGTGTGTTGGGAATTATTTTTTACTGGTTCGTTGTGGCAAAGGATCTCAGGAATGAATCGGAAAGGGCAAATGCCATAACGCTTCCCACTTTCATGGCCTCCTATTTTCTTAAAGGACGCGGGACGATTCGGATCATTTCCACACTGATCATTATTTTCTTCTTTATCTTTTATTTGTCGGCCCAGATCAACGGTGCCGGAAAAATACTCAATGCCACCTTTGGAATAAAAAATGTTCACGGCATGCTTATCGGGGCGGCTGTTATTATTTTTTATACAATGATGGGAGGCTTTTTTGCAGTGGCGTGGACCGACATGATACAGGGTATTATTATGGTCGGAACACTGGTCATTTTGCCGCTGGCAGGTTTTATTGAACTGGCAGAGAGCGGAACAGGCATTGCCAGGGAATTGCAGGGGATGACAACTTCAGGCGGAATATCGCTTTTTTCGCCTACCGGGGGAAAAACAGGGTGGGCTGCGGCGGCTCTCATCATCAGTGGTTTGAGCTGGGCCTTTGGTTACATGGGACAACCCCACCTGCTAACAAGATTTATGTCGATCAAATCATCAAAGAAGATCTTTGTTTCAAGGAGAATCGCTATTGCATGGGCCATACCAGCTTTTACGGGTGCAATGTTGATCGGAGTGGTTGGTGCAGCAATGTACGGACAGGGATATTTCGAAGATATAGAACAGATCATGCCGCACCTGGCAACCACATTGCTGCCTGCATGGCTGGCCGGTATCCTCATCAGCGGAGCCATTGCAGCCATGATGTCAACAGCTGACAGCCAGCTTCTTGTGATCAGTTCATCGGTAATTGAGGACTTCTATCACCGGACCCTGGGCAGGGAAGTTACAGACAGGTTCATGTTGATGGCAAGCAGGATCATAACGGTTGTTATCGGGGGGATTGGATTAATCATTGCAGTCACTTCTGATAAATTGATATTTTCAATGGTATCCTATGCCTGGGCCGGACTGGGATCTTCTTTCGGTCCGCTTTTGCTGTTGCAGCTGAAATGGAAAAAAGTTACCTGGCAGGGTGCAATTGCAGGTCTTCTGACCGGATTTATTACCACTGTGATCTGGTCAGAGGTCACGGTACTGGATGAACATCTGAGTGTAAGGTTTGTATCATTTGTTTTGGCTTTCCTGGCAGTTTGGCTGACCAGCCTGGCTACACGGAAAGACAAGGTTTAAGAAATAAATTCAATGATCGTAATTTATAATATTGTTGTCAGGAGCTATTATTTTATTATATGGCTGTTTGCGCATTGGAATTCAAAGGCAAGAAAATGGATACACGGCAGGCAGTCGTGGAAGGAAGAACTGCAGGGGATTTTCAAAGAAGATGACAGGGTGATCTGGGTGCATTGTTCGTCACTTGGGGAATTTGAACAGGGAAGACCCATTATCGAAAAACTAAAAGAGAGGTCTTCCGGCAGTAAAGTCCTGATCACATTTTTTTCGCCATCGGGATATGAAAAGAGAAAGAATTATGCCTTTGCGGATCATGTGGCCTACCTACCTCTTGATACGCGGAGGAACGCGGAGAATTTCCTGGAATTGGTACCCGTTGAAAAGGCCATTTTCATTAAGTATGAGTTCTGGTTTCATTTTCTGTTTGCATTGCATAAGCAAAAAATTCCCCTTTACCTCGTTTCAGGAATATTCAGGCGTTCCCAGCTCTTTTTTAAATGGTATGCCGTTTGGTACCGTAAATTGCTGTACTTCTTTACGCATTTTTTTGTCCAGGATGAGGATTCCTTAAATGCACTTGGAATGCTTGGATTAAAAAATGTTACCGTTTCAGGGGATTCAAGGTTCGACAGGGTACTGAAGATATCTTCAAACGTGGAGAAATATCCCGCTCTGGAAAAATATGCAGGCGGACGGCCTGTACTCATTGCAGGTAGTACCTGGATGAAAGATGAGAGATTGTTAAAACAGGTCTGTGATAATGTGCCAGTGAATTTGAATTTTATTATAGCACCCCACGAACCAACGTTTAAGACCATAGAAAGATTGAAACGGTTCTTCCCGAATCACCTGCTGCTGTCTGAAATTAACGGAAACCCGGTTTCAGAAAGAACCGTTATTATTGTTAATACCATCGGGCACCTGTCTTCATTATACCAGTATGCAGATATCGCTTATATTGGAGGAGGGTTCAGCAAAGGTATCCATAACATACTGGAGGCTGCAGCTGCATCCATGCCCGTGATTTTCGGTCCGAATTACATAAATTTCCGGGAAGCCAATGAACTCGTGGAACTTGGTGCTGCATTCCCGGTTCAGAATGCCGGTGATGCACTCACCCTGGTCAGAAAATTCCTGGAAAATGCAGATGAATTGCGAAACAAATCAAAAATAGCAAGGAATTATACAGAGCAACACGGTGGCGCCACAAATATTATCCTTGATCATATTTTTAACTAAAATTTCCTTTCCCGGCTATTTCTGTACCATCGTTAATGCGGTTCAGTAACATGTGGAATCTGTGGCTGAGATGAACAGGCGATATTCATCTTTTTATTAGGTCATTTTGTATCTGACTTTTTGACGTTTGTCAAAGCGCGTTTTTATACAATTCTGAAAATCAGATAATTATATAAAATGTAAATATTATCATATGTTGAAAAACAGCATATGATTGACTGTTATGCAGTTAGCCCTGGAGTTAATTTTTTGTTAATAAAAACGATTTGGAATTTGCAGATCAGTAACCTAATTCTTCCTACTTTCATTCTCCGGTTTTGGTATCACTGTGGGTTCGGCAAATCCAACTTTTTTTGACAGGTCAGTTGAGGGGATAAGCGGATAAAAGAGCCTTTTTACCGTAGTTGGATTAAGTAGTGTTTGTCCATAATGTCCGTTTGCTGCGTTACGCTCGTCGGGAAATTGCTCATCCCGATAATATATCGGGACTCCGCATTTCCCGACTTCGCAGGCCTTGCAAACGAACATTATGATCCAGCCACCCGACTTTATTGACAAGCACAAAGTAAACGAAAATAACACTGTTTAACAGTGACGTGAAAGATGTTGAAAAAGTAGGGCTCTTGTTAATAACTATTAACCAAGGCGAAGGAACAGGTTTACTAATTTGGATGTTACATTGTGGTGACCAAACCCGAGTATAGATAATCATTATTAAAATAAAGAATTAAATGTCAGACCAGGGAGCATTAGAAAAGGGACAAGCAATCGCAGAAAGGGAGTCAAAAGCGATCAGGGAAAAAAAGGAGCGCAAGAATTTAAGTACATATACAAATGAAGAAGCATTCAAGGCATCCCTGGAATATTTCAAAGGAGATGAATTAGCTGCGCGGGTCTGGGTCAACAAATATGCGTTAAAGGATTCGTTCGGAAAATTATATGAAAAGAACCCGGATGATATGCATCATCGCCTTGCGGGTGAAATTGCCAGGATCGAAAAGAAATATCCGAATCCACTTTCCCATGATGAGCTTTTTGCGCTTATGCAGGGGTTCAGGTATATAGTACCCCAGGGATCTCCGATGACCGGGATCGGCAACAATTTCCAGATCGCCAGTTTGTCCAATTGTTTCGTTATCGGACATGACGGGCCTTCAGATTCTTACGGTGGGATACTTAAGATTGACCAGGAACAGGTGCAGCTGATGAAGCGGCGCGGGGGTGTAGGTCATGATCTTTCACATATCAGGCCCAAGGGCAGCCCGGTTCTTAACAGCGCCCTGACCTCCACGGGGGTTGTTCCTTTTATGGAGAGGTATTCAAATTCCACACGTGAGGTTGCCCAGGATGGAAGAAGGGGGGCCCTGATGCTGAGCATATCCATCAAGCATCCCGATGCTGAGCAATTCATCGATGCAAAAATGGAAACCGGGAAGGTTACAGGAGCGAATGTATCTGTAAGAATTGATAACGACTTCATGAATGCTGTCGTAAATGGTGAAAAATACATACAGCAATACCCCATAGGATCTGATGATCCGATCTATACAAAGGAAATTGATGCGCAGGGTCTTTGGACCAAGATTGTACACAATGCATGGAAATCAGCAGAACCCGGTGTGTTGTTCTGGGATACGATCGAAACCGAGTCTGTAGCGGATTGCTATGCTGACAAAGGATTCAGAACAGTATCTACAAATCCGTGCGGTGAAATTCCCCTTTGTCCATACGACAGCTGCCGGCTGCTGGCGATCAATTTGTTCAGCTATGTGGAAGAACCTTTCACAGAAAAAGCAGTATTTAACTGGAATAAATTCAAAAAGCACATAGGACTTGCCCAGCGAATGATGGACGATATCATTGATCTTGAATTGGAAAAAATCGATACCATACTACACAAGATAAAAACGGATCCTGAAGATGAAGAGATCAAGCGTGTTGAGATCGGTCTTTGGGAAAACATAAGGAGCAAAGCACTGGAGGGAAGGAGAACAGGCGTGGGAATTACCGCTGAAGGAGATATGCTTGCAGCCCTGGGACTGAGATACGGCAGTGAAGATGCCACTGATTTTTCAGAGGAAGTGCATAAAACCATTGCAGTTGAGGCATACCGGTCCAGTGTCAATATGGCAAAGGAACGGGGGGCTTTTGAAGTATTCGATGCAAAGAAGGAGGTAAGCAATCCGTTCATTGAAAGGCTGGCCAATGAGGACCCGGAGCTGATTGAAGAGATGAAAATTAACGGGAGAAGGAATGTTTCATTATTAACCATTGCACCAACAGGGACAACCAGTCTGATGACCCAGACCACTTCCGGAATCGAACCTGTATTCCTTCCTGTATACAAGAGAAGGAGAAAAGTGAATCCCAATGACAAGGATGCAAATGTAACTTTTGTTGACGAAGTGGGTGACAGCTGGGAGGAATACAATGTTTTCCATCATAAATTTCTCACATGGCTGAAAGTGAATGGTTATGATCCTGATGATGTCAAGAGTTACGGGGACGAGGAAGTGGAAAAGCTTGTACAGCAATCTCCCTACTATAAAGCCACCTCCACTGATGTTGACTGGATCTCCAAAGTTACCATGCAGGGCCGGGTTCAGAAATGGGTGGACCATTCCATAAGTGTTACCATTAACCTGCCTTCGGATGTGTCTGAACAACTTGTCGGGAACCTCTATGTTGAAGCATGGAAAAACGGGTGTAAAGGAGTGACAGTCTACAGAGATGGATCCAGGTCCGGAGTTCTTGTATCATCCACTGAAAAGGAGAACAAACAGGATGCTACTTTCCCGAAAAAAAGGCCCAAAGTGCTCGAGGCTGATATACTCAGGTTCAAAAACAAGGATGAAGAATGGATAGCATTTATTGGATTGATCGACGAAAGACCCTACGAAATATTTACCGGTAAGAAGGAAGATGATAATTTCCCGATTCCAAAATCAATAAAAAAGGGAAAAATCATCAAGAACAAGGATGAATCCGGGGAATCCAGGTATGATTTCCAATATGTTGATAAATACGGTTACCAGGTAACCATGGGGGGATTGTCCCACCAGTTCCATAGTGAATTCTGGAATTATGCGAAATTGATCTCCGGTGTCCTGAGGCACGGTATGCATATTGTTGACACGGTAGAACTGGTTTCATCGCTTCGACTGAATAATGAGACCATCAATAACTGGTCTGCCGGTGTAACCCGGGCTTTAAAGAAATATATTCCCGACGGAACAGAAGTAAAAGGGAAATCTTGTGAAGACTGTGGATCGAGTTACGTTGTCTACCAGGAAGGATGCCTGATCTGCACCGATTGCGGTTCTTCTAAATGTGGTTAGGAAATTTTTACACTCCACCCAGAAGATGAAAAGCCGGTATTAAGCCGGCTTTTCTGTTAATGCTGCATACTTTTTCCATGCTTATACATGCTCCCGGGGCATCAAAGTTCAACCTCCCTAATTGAAGAGAGAAGGCTTTTTACCGGGCAGGATCAGATAACCCCCAGTTCCTTTCCGACTTTTTTAAATGCCTTGATCGCTTTATCAAGATGTCTTGCCTCGTGCGCTGCTGAAAGTTGAACCCGGATCCTGGCCTCACCCTTTGGAACCACGGGGTAATAAAATCCGATTACGTAAATCCCTTCGCTTAATAACTTTGCAGCAAATTCCTGGGATAGTTTTGCATCATACAGCATAACAGCACAAATGGCAGAACTCGTAGGCTTGATGTCAAATCCTGCAGACTTCATCTCCTTGATGAAATGGTCGGTATTCCTATGCAGCCGGTCCTGGAGTTCGGTTGTTTCAGACATCATATCAAACATCCTGATGCCCGCCCCGATCACTGACGGTGGAAGTGAATTTGAAAAAAGGTATGGACGTGAGCGTTGGCGAAGCATTTCAATGATCTCTTTCCTCCCGGTGGTGAAACCTCCTACAGCTCCTCCAAAGGCCTTTCCAAGGGTGCCGGTGATTATATCCAGTTCTCCCCTGACATTGAACAATTCTGTAACGCCCCTACCGGTTTTCCCAACCACTCCTGCAGAATGACATTCATCGATCATGACCATGGCGTCATATTTATTCGCCAGTTCAAGCATTTTATCAACCGGCGCTACATTTCCATCCATAGAAAAAACACCATCACTGACAATAATTCGGAACCGCTGGGACTGTGCGGCTTTCAACTGTTGTTCAAGATCTTCCATGTCGGCATTATTATACCTGTAGCGCTGTGCCTTGCACAATCTTACACCATCGATGATCGATGCATGGTTGAGAGAATCTGAAATAATGGCATCTTCCGAGGTGAGCAACGGTTCAAACACCCCACCGTTGGCATCAAATGCAGCAGCATATAAGATGGTGTCATCTGTCCCGAAAAATTCTGCTATTTTCTTCTCCAGTGTTTTATGGATATCCTGTGTGCCGCAGATAAAACGTACCGAAGACATGCCGAACCCCCTGTTATCCATGGTTTCCTTTGCTGCTCCGATGAGTTCAGGATGGTTGGACAGTCCCAGGTAATTGTTGGCACAGAAATTCAAAACTTCCTCCCCGCTACTGACCTTAATTACAGCATCCTGGGGGGATGTTATGATCCTTTCTTCCTTGAATAATCCTGCATTTTTAATTTCCAGGAGCTCATTTTGCAGATGTTCTTTGAATTTTCCGTACATGTTATTTGGTATTATTGATTTATTTCTTTCGAATTTCCGAAAGCATGATCTCGGTCATTTTAGTAAGATCATAGGTACATTCGTATCCCCAATCCATGCGTGCGATGGTATCATCTACGCTCTGTGGCCAGGATTCAGCAATCTGCTGTCTGAAATCCGGATCGTAAGAGATATTGAAGTTGGGAATATGCTTTTTGATCTCACCGGCGATATCTTCCGGTTTTGTACTGAAACCGCCAAGGTTGTAACTGCTGTGGATGGTCAGTTTCGACCGGTCGGCTTCCATCAGATCAATGGCGGCTTTAATGGCATCGGGCATAAAGAGCATGGGCAGTGTTGTCCCTGCCTTCAGAAATGATTCATACCTTCCTTTTTGTATGGCTTCATAATAGATCTCAACGGCATAGTCAGTGGTTCCACCCCCGGCCTCGGTTTTATAGCTGATCAGGCCGGGATAACGCACACTCCTTACATCCACACCGTATTTGTTGTAGTAATAATCACACCACCTTTCTCCGGCCAGTTTTGATATGCCATACACTGTAATGGGTTCCATCACAGTGAGCTGGGGCGTGTTGGTGCGGGGTGTGGTCGGACCAAAGACCGCGATGGAACTGGGCCAGAAAACCTTTTTGACATCTTCCACCATCCTTGCAACTTCGAGGATATTCATCAGGCTGTCCATATTGATGCGCCATGCCTGCAATGGCAGTTTTTCCGCATTCCCCGACAGAACAGCGGCAAGGTGATAGATCTGCGTGATCTTGTGCCTGATCACGAAATGGATCAGCTGCTTGTCATCCATTACATCAAGAACCTGAAAGGGTCCGCTTTCAGCAATATCGGCTGAAGGTGTTTTGATATCCGTAGCCCAGACATTCCCGTTCCCATAGATCTTTCTGAGCTCTGAAACCAGTTCAGAACCGATCTGACCGGCTGCTCCGATCACCATTATTTTTTCCATTCAGGAATTTGATTTGATTCTATGGCGAAAATAGCATAAAGTAAGGGGTAAAAAAATGATGTGGAACATAAGAGGGCCGATACATCCATCTGACCCTCTTTTTATGGAAATCCCGCGAATGGTTCTGCAGGGTCCGTTTAAAACTTTATAGTGCTTGTCAATAAAGTTGGAGTGGACAGACACTTTATAGATCCTGCAAGGTTGTCCCACCTGGCTGTTGCCCGGGAAAAAAGATGTCAGGTGATGGGCACCTTCAGAATCCCGAAACATCTCCCAGGTTCATCCGCTCTTTCAATCTTTCGGAGCCGTATTTCTGGAGAAGCAGCTGGTAAATGGTAAAAGCCGGAACAAGCATGCCCAGCAAATAGATAAAATCTTCAACCGGAATGGTTGTCACTCTGAAAGAGAGGTTTTCAAAATTGTTGTACCATACAATCGGTATCCGTGTGAGGTAACCGTTTACAATGATAAACGGTACAAATGATATTGAATAGGTAAGGAGAAATCCAGAAAACCAGGTTTTCCATGTTTTCAAAACCAATTGCAAAACCAGGAAAGGCAATAAAAACGCGATCGTTGTGAATGTATAGGTCTTTCCCCAAACAAAAGGAAGGGCAACAGTTCCTGAAACAAGCAATATCCAGATAACATATTTTGAGAAAACCGGGAAATAGAATTTTTTTACAAAATGGCGAAGCACTTCATGAAGGAAGAAAATACAGTATGGAATGATCAGGAAGAAGAACCATTCCTCCAGTGGCAGTCCAAATATATATATATCCCTTGTATAGGAATGGTTGAATCCCCATATGCCTGATTTTGTAAAAAATAGATCCCAAACAATAAAAAGAGATGCTGAGAAAAAGATGCCCGGAAAAATGAATTTCATTTTGCGAAACATGAATACCCTTTTTTCAAAACTCTGTGCTAGCGGGTACAACACTGAAAGTCCGAGAATCAGGAAATATGTCCAGGTACTGTCCATTATTTAATGTCAGAAAGAAAACTCATATTGTTTAGCTGTGCTTGATAAGAAAGCGACAAGAACATCCCGATAGCTATCGGGATCGATGACTGTTTTGAAGTCAAGGATAACGCAGCTATTGGCGTTTTCTTGCAAGCACTATTTAATTCCAAGTTTAACAGCGATGAAACTCCAGACAAGGATCCAGATCTTTCTTGCATTGGAGATCCGGTATCTTTTTCTGAAGATATTGGATGCGTCTGTATGTTTTATTTTTTCAAATAGCTTCAGGTAGTATGTATAGGATACCAGGACCCCCAGCTTTGCCACATCGTTCAACTGTTTTACACCAACATATGCTTCATCAAAGTCTTTTTTGATATCTTCCTCAATGAGTTTTTTGTTTTCATTGTTGAAGCGTTTCATATCCACGCCGGGAAAATAAAACCGTCCTCTCTCTTTGTAGTCGGAATGGATATCACGAAGAAAATTGATCTTCTGAAAAGCCTCTCCCAGTTTCCTTGCCTGCGGGATAAGACTGTTGTAGGCCTCGTCCTGGTCTTTGTAGAATACACGAAGACACATCAGTCCTACTACTTCTGCTGACCCGTAAACGTATTTCTGAAACTCTTCGGGAGAATACTCTTTTTTTGTCAGGTCCATCTCCATGCTGTCCAGGAAATCCCCGATCAGGTGATGGTCGATTCGGAATTCATTAACCACCCACTGGAAACTGTGTAAAATGGGGTTGGTGCTCATGCCGTCCCTGATCGACTGAAAAATGTCTTTCCTGAATTCTGAAAGTTTTCTTTTCTTATCCTGGTCGTGAAACGTATCCACAATTTCATCGGCTACGCGCACAAATCCATAGATCCCGTAAACAGGGAGCCTGAATTCCTTTTTTAAAAGGCTTACGCCAAGTGAAAAGGAGGTGCTGTAATTTTTTGTTGTCAGCTTGCTGAGGTGCAGCGCATTATGCGTGTACAGGTCTGTGCTCATTGATTATTCTTTCTGTTACCAGCTTTGAACTTATAACTGTCATGGGCAATCCTGTTCCAGGTATGGTAGAGGCGCCTACATAATACACATTTTTGAATTCTTCGTCGTTGTTCCCGGGCCTGAAATAGCCGATTTGATTCAGGTCATGGGCCAGGCCCAGTCCGCTTCCCTTGTACAAATTGAATGCATCCCTCCAGTCAGTGGGATCGTATAGCGTCTTTGACACCAAATTTCCCTTGATATCAAAACCTGAACGCTCCGAAAGGTCGGTCATGATATCGTCCCCCAGTTTTTCACTGTCGCTCCAATCAGGTTTGTAACGAAGATCCGGGACCGGACAAAGGATAAAAAGGTTCTCATCTCCTTCCGGGGCTATTTCTTCATTGAACTTTGAATTCACGTTGACATAATAATAGGGTCTGTCAAGATTGATGCTGTTCTTAAAAATCTTGTTTGCATAATCTTCAAAATTATCGCCCAGGAAATAATTGTGATGATCCAGCGAATCTATTTTGCCCCTGACCCCAAGGTACATGGTAAACGGGGCCAGTGTCCATTTCATCTTGTCAAGTTTTTCTTCAGTAAATTTGGACCGGTTGAAAACGTGATGCCGAAACCCTGCTGCATCGCTGTTGATAATGTACGTATCGGCTTCCCATTTCTTATCTTCAGCATCAATAAGTGCTGATATTTGTCCATTTTTCTGTTCATATCCCGTAATTTCTGTATTGTAAGTTATCTCAATATCCATTTTATCCATTTCAGACAGCAGTCCTTCTACAATTTTGTACATGCCCCCACGTACATTGTGATAGCCATCATGCACCAATTCAGTGTAAGTGAGAAGGGTATATATTGCAGGGGTGTCATACGGTGTGGCGCCGAGAAAAAATGCCACAAGACTGAAGATCTGCTTGACCTGCTCTGATGTAAAATGCCGGTCAAGTTCTTTCCATACCGTGCGGATCATTTTCGGACCGTGGTGCCAGGGAACCCTCGCCAGGGTTAACAGGTACTGCATCATGGAATTGTAATTCTTCTTGATCACAAGATCTTCTGTATCATGAAAAAATTTGCCCGCGGATTTGAGCAGCCTGTCCATGTTTTTCCTGAAATCAGGCTCAATTTCCTTGAATTGAAGGGCCAGCTTGTCAAGGTCCTTGTAAATGGTATACTGTCTATTGTCATTCCTGATGTTGACGGTATAGAGCGGATCCAGCTCTACAAATTCAAACGGTGCATTGATCCCGATGTCTCTGAAGAATTCGTCAAACTCATAGCTCATGCTGAAAAATGAGGGTCCAAGATCCCAGGTAAAACCATCTTTTTTCAATTGGTTCAACCTTCCTCCGGCCTGGTGATACTTTTCCACCATTTTGACCGCGTACCCTTCATGTGCCAGTCTCATGGCTGTTGTAAGACCCCCCAATCCCGTTCCGACAATCAATGCTTTCTTTTTCATTCAAGGGTATTTTCGTTGCTTTTTTGTTCAGTTATGAAAAGCAAAAGTTAAACAATAAATTTTATAAATTGTTTATCTTGCTGTAATGAAATTATATATTTCTGTAATAGGATCAGGAATTGGTGGACTGGCGAGTGCCATACGTCTTAGAATGAGGGGACACGAGGTAACTGTTTTTGAACAGTCTGCCCATCCCGGCGGGAAAATGGGACAGTTGAAATGGAAGGATTTTCGCGGACTCTATTTTGTAGGTGGCAGTGTGCATCCCGGGGGTGGGATACCGCTTTGCCTGGCATCTGCAAAGATTGTTGATCAGCAGATTGTAAAACATTACCATTGATTCAATGAAGAAGCTGATTCAAAAAATAAGAGCATTCAATGCAGTTCCATACCTGGCAATTTTTTATGCTGTTGGTGTGGCAGGATTGATCATCCCGGCTACAAGGGACCTGTTCATCAAACTTGTTCCACTCAACCTCCTTCTGAACATCACTCTTCTTTTCATTTACCATGGCAGACTGGATTATGGGTTTGCATGGAAGGCCCTGGTTATTTTCTTCGCGGGGATAATTGTTGAAATGGTGGGAGTGAATACAGGACTTATTTTTGGAAGTTATGAATATGGAGCAACACTCGGGCCTGAAATATTCCATACACCCGTTATGATCGGGGTGAACTGGTTAATGCTTGTCTATTCTAGCCTTGTGATCACATCCAGGTACTTTGATAAAAGGTATTACAGGGTATTGTTCGCGGCCATTGCCATGGTAATTTACGATTTTGCCCTTGAACCGGCAGCCATTGATATGGATATGTGGGACTGGGGTGGACCTGTCCCCATGCAGAATTATCTTGCATGGCTGGTGATCTCATTCCTTTTGATCTGGTTTGCCGATTTCACCGGGTTCGTGAACCGGAAAAACAAAATTGCGGTCCCGCTGTTTTTTGTACAGCTGGTATTTTTTATACTATTGAGTGTCTTGATGAATATTAAGGTTTTATGGGAATTCTGATCGCACTGACGATAATGATCTTATGGCTGGGCCACCTGGTGTATATTCTGACCGGTGTTTCGGTTGTCTGGGACAATCCCCGGATGCACCTTAATACTTTATCCGATCTTGCAGATGCTTACATTGAATCAGAACTTTTTGCAGATGCCAACAGGGTATATCTGAAAATCCTGGAAGCTGAGCCGGAATTTGCCTGGATCAGGGATGAAGTTTACCCTGCATTCAGAAGAAAATACGGGTTTTAAGGATCGCCCGGTTACTATTCTTTATATTTACAGTAAAATACATTTTTATGAATCAGGTTAGAGTCAGATTTGCCCCCAGTCCTACAGGTCCCCTGCACATCGGTGGATTAAGAACAGCATTGTTCAATTACCTTTTTGCCAGGAAACACGATGGAAAATTCATCCTGAGGATTGAGGATACGGATCAGGCCCGTTTTGTCAGCGGTGCTGAAGATTACATTAACGAAGCGCTTGAGTGGTGCGGGATACTGCCGGATGAAGGCGTTGGAATTGGAGGGGAACACGGACCGTACCGGCAGTCGGAACGCCAGGCGATATATGCCGGGTATGCTGAAAATTTAATTGAGACAGGAAAGGCGTATTATGCATTTGACACTCCCGGGGAACTTGAGGAGATCCGCAGGTCCTTTGAAGAAAAAAAGGAGACGTTCACCTACGACGCAGTCACCAGGAAGGACCTCAGGAATTCACTGAACCTTTCTGAAACAGAAACAGGGGATTTACTTGAAGACGGGACCCCATATGTAATACGCTTTAAATTTGAAAGGGAAGAGACAATTACAATGAAGGACCTGGTACGCGGTGAGGTAAAAGTAGACAGCAATACACTCGACGATAAAATATTGTTCAAGTCTGACGGGATGCCTACCTATCACCTTGCCAACGTGGTGGATGACCACCTGATGGGCATCACGCATGTGATCAGGGGAGAGGAATGGTTGCCGTCACTTCCTCTGCATGTATCTCTTTACAAGGCTTTTGGATGGAAAAAATCTATGCCGGAATTTGCCCATTTGCCTTTGATACTCAAACCTGATGGCAAAGGCAAACTGAGCAAACGGGATGGCGATAAGGGAGGATTCCCTGTTTTCCCGCTTGCATGGACAGATCCCGGGTCAGGACAGGTTTCAAGCGGCTACAGGGAAGCAGGTTATTTTCCTGAAACATGCCTGAATATACTTGCATTTCTAGGGTGGAACCCCGGAACGGAAAAGGAGCTTTTCACACTCCGGGAACTTGTTGATCATTTTGATATTTCCCGGATCGGCAAGGCAGGTGCAAAGTTTGACCCTGAAAAAGCAAAATGGTTCAATCATCAGTATTTGCAGAGGAAACCTGCCGCTGAAATAGCCGGATTGTTCCAAAATGATCTGGAAAAAAGGGGAATAGAGGCTGATATTGGGCTTGTCCGGAAAATCGTGGAACTGGTTCGTGAACGTGCAGATTTTGTTTCGGAACTCTGGGAACACTCCGCTTTCTTTTTCATGGCCCCGGAGGACTATGATGAAAAGGTGGTAAGGAAACGTTGGAAAGAGCAGACCCCTGGAATAATGAAAGAACTTGTGGCAATTCTTGCTTCGGTGGATCCGTTTACATCCACCAATATTGAAATGACCGTGAAATCAGAGGCTGAAGCCCGTGAATGGGGAATGGGAGCTGTAATGAACCCCTGGAGATTATTGATGGTGGGCACATTGAAAGGGCCTTCCCTTTCTGAGATGGCTGAGATCATCGGCAAGAAGGAGGTGATCAGCAGGATTGAGCGGGGCATCGGTAATATTGAAACACGCTTGTCTAAATAGTGCTTGTCAATAAAGTCGGGTGGACAGACACTAAATAGTGGTTGAAGCACTTATTGAAAAATAGCCTGTATTGATCTTTTTTACTTATTAACTTTGTATATTGCTGTTCAATTTTTTACCATTAAAAACTGATCGAAATGAAAAAAATATTGATCCTTATTGTAGCCGGCACCTTTATTTTCATCACTTCAAATGCCCAGATATTCCAGTACGGGATCAAGGCAGGTGTCAATTTTTCATCATTGCCCATGGATGATATTACAGTTACTACTCCAACCGAAACGTATGATCTCGTTACGGGAGAATCCGCAACCGGTTACCAGGCCGGATTGATGACACGCATTAAGATCGCCATGGTATTTGTCCAGCCCGAGCTTTATTTCAACTTTTCAGGCGGATCTGTAAAAAAGGTACTTGAAAGCGGGGGCGAAGAATATATGGATATTAGGTTCAACAGGATCGATATTCCTTTGCTTGCTGGCGTTAAATTTGGTCCCGCACGGATAAACATTGGTCCGGTGGGAAGTGTCGTCATCAGTTCAACCAATGAGCTTACCGAGATATCTCAGAGCCTGGAAACACTTCATGAAGGTTTGACCTGGGGTTTTCAGGCGGGGATCGGACTGGATCTATTTAAGAAGCTAACCATAGACGCGCGGTATGAAGGGTCGCTGTCGAAATACGGGGACGCATTTACCATCGACAATACGGATTACAATTTTGATGCGAGACCCAGGCAGTGGATTTTTGCAGTGGGATGGTGGTTCTGAGCATTTCAAAGTTCATACGAGCCACTTCTTTTCGTGAGAAGTGTGATCCAGTAACTTAATATTCAGTAACCTGGCAATCTCCAGTCCTGCTTCAAGCATTTCAATCCTGTTCCCGATGGCAAGGGGGATGTACCTCGCCTTGCCTTCAATAACGAGATTGAGTTTGTATGCCCTGGCATCTTTTCCCATACCGGCAGTGGGAATGGGCAGGGGAGTGTTCCTGCGTCCGCTCAGTTTTATCCTTACTACCGTTACATACAGGGGTTTTTCAATTGGTTTCCAATTGCCTATGTATACCCAGAGAAAACGATCAAAGCGCCGTACCATCATTCTTTCAGCATCAATACTGAAGCCGGTGAAAGAAATCGCCAAAAGGGCACCCAGGGTGCCTAAAATGCCGGCTTCAAGGTACATACCGGAAAAAGTGAACGCCATCCCCAATACGAGCAGAAACCATGGAAACAGCCTGACATTGAACTTTTCGTAGGTGTACATGCTGCAATATACTTCATTATTAATTAGGGTGTGTCCATAATGTCCGGTTTCATACCGGGGTAATTACGGTTCGGCAGTTTATCGGTATGCCGGTTCGACAGTTCGTCGTTCCACCTACACCGAGGCTACGGCGAACAAAGTGAGACGGTGCGACGGTATTTGATCAACTAAACTGGCTTATTATTACCTGATATACCGCATCACTGCATCCTCTGGCAGCCGTAGCCTCGGCGGAGGCTGCACTGCAACACAATTGAAGCCAGTGGCCAGGGGCCAGAAGCCAGGGGCCAATGGCCAAAAGCCAGGCTAACAAGCAAACAAGCAACCAGTAACCAGTAACAAAATCAGTTCGGCGGTTCGACAGTTCGGCGGTAAATGATCAACGGAATCAGCTAAATAGTATCTGATATACCGCATCACAATTAAAGCCAATGGCCAGGGGCCAAAGGCCAGGCTAACCAGCAACCAGTAACCCGCCTTCTACGCCTGCGGCGTATTCGGCGGACGGAGCCAGCAACCAGCAACCAGCAACCAAAACCTTCATCCGACCCGGCATAAATATATAAATTGTCATACATTTGGATTAATAACTGTGTGAGGCAACAAGTCACATGCAGTTTGAAAGATGGATAAACTAATTATTTTTCAATTATTTAAATTAAAATTTATATAGATGAACCATATTAAACTATTGATCATCCTGGTGTTTTTTCAGTTACAGTTGAACGGACAGGTCAACGTGATCTCTTATAACATCAGGTACAACACACCAAACGACGGGGTGCATGCCTGGCCCAACCGGCAGGATGATGTCATCAACCTGCTGAAATTTCACAGGGCAGGTATTTTTTGTCTGCAGGAGGCGCTTGCAGGACAGGTAGGTCAAATTGACTTGGCATTTGTGGATTTCAGCTATGCGGGAGTTGGCAGGGACGATGGCATGTCAAAGGGTGAATTTGCCCCGGTATTCTTTGATTCGGTACGGTTTAAGAAAATTAACGCGGGACACTTCTGGTTGTCTGAAAAACCAGGTATTCCGGGAGCCGGCTGGGACGCGGCCTGTATCAGGATCTGTACCTGGGTAAACCTGCAGGAAAAGTCATCAGACCGTAGATTTTTTGTATTCAACACCCACTTTGATCACATTGGAGTTGAGGCCAGGAAAAAATCAGCCACGCTGATCATTGATAAGATAAAGGAAATTGCAAAGGATGAACCGGCGGTGCTTTGCGGAGATTTTAACCTCCCGCCTGACACTGATCCGATCAGGAAGATATCAACATATTTGCATGACAGTTACAGGGTCACTGAGCTGCCACCCCATGCTTCTGTGAGCACATGGGCAGGGTTTACCTATGACGATCCTCCCGGTGAAAGGATTGACTATATCTTTGTTTCTGAGGGGATCAAGGTGATACGGTATGCAGGGCTGACGGATTCCAGGAACCGGAGTTTTTTCTCAGACCACCTACCTGTGCTGGCAGAAATTGAATTGTGATCAAAGAATATGGGTTTTGGCTCTTTGCAACTTTCTTTTAATTTTACAATCAAATCAATCAACCAAAAACAATGCAGGAAACCAGACGAAATTTTATCAGGAAGACATCCATGGCAGCCGGGGCAATGGCTGCAGTGCCATTGATCTCTTACGGAAGGAATTCCATACTTGGAGCGAACGACAGGATTAATTTTGCGGTGCTTGGCATCAGGAGCCGCGGACAGGCACACAGGGACTCCATCGCTGCCAATGAAAATGTTATGCTGAAAACGATCTGCGATGTTGATGACAGGTACTTTCCCGACTACTCGGCAAAAGTTGAAGAAAAGTTTGGAAAAAAACCAACCTGGGAAAAAGATTTCAGGAAGGTTCTTGAAGACAAGGACATCGATGTCATTACCATTGCCACACCGGAGCACTGGCACGCTCCAATGGCCATTGCAGCTCTGCAGGCAGGCAAACATGTATTTGTTGAAAAGCCCTGCGCTCATAATCCTGCAGAGGGAGAAATGCTGGTTGCAGCACAAAAGAAATACGGGAAGCTGGTCCAGATGGGAAACCAGCAGCGTTCATCTGATCATACCATCTACATCGTCAAAAAGATCCATGAAGGATTGATCGGAAAGGCATACTATGGCAAAGCCTGGTACAGCAACCAGCGCGGATCTATCGGAGTTGGGAAAGAGGTGGCAGTTCCGGATTACCTCGACTGGGAACTCTGGCAGGGTCCTGCACCGAGAAGGGCCTATAAAGACAATGTTCACCCTTATAACTGGCACTGGTTCTGGAACTGGGGTACCGGTGAGACGCTGAATAACGGCACCCACGAGGTGGATGTGTGCCGCTGGGCACTGCAGGTCGACTTTCCGGAGAAGATATCGGCCACGGGTGGCAGGTACCACTATAAAGACGACTGGGAGTTTTATGATACCCTGATCACGAATTTCGATTACGGGGACAAAATGATCAGCTGGGAAGGCAAAAGTTGCAGTCCGGCAAGATTTTTCAACCGTGGAAGAGGCGCCCAGATCATTGGAACAGAGGGTTCAGTTATTGTCGACCGGGGTGGCTTTGTACACTATGGGAAAGACGGAAAGGTAATTGAAGAATACAAATCAGGACAGGAGAATGTTTCCATGGGACTGGTCGGTGGTGGTGAAATGACAGACCTGCATTTTGGCAACCTGATCAACGGCATCCGAAATGGCGAAACACTGAAAGCCCCGATCGATGATGCATACATAGGTGTGCAGATGCTGCTCCTTTCAAATGTGGCATGGAAAACCGGTGAGACCCTCGAACTGGATCCATCCAACGGTCACATGCTGAATAAGAAATATATGGATAGGTATTGGGGCAGGGAGTATGAAAAAGGTTGGGAACCGACGGTCTGATAAAAGTCACCAGAAACGCGAAACAGGGGTATTTTACAACAAATTTCACAACCAGTTTAGGACAATACGAAGACACGACTGCACGAAGGGGAGATAGAGTGACGGAGAGAGGGGGTGACAAGGAGTCTTGGAGAAGGGGAAACCAGGTGTCTCGTCCTAAAACAGGATTACTCGGTGAACCTCAGATATTCTCCGTGAATCTGTGTAACTAAATTCTTAGTAGCCTTAATGTAATAGTCTGAACCCGGATTACACAGATTAATGGATTATAGGATTTTTAGCGGTTATTTAATCAGAAGACGAAAGAACTGCCGCACCACCGTACTTTGTTCGCCGTATCCGCCCTCCGATAGGCGGGAGAAGGTGGGCTGTCGCACTGCCGCACCGACGCACTGTGTCCACCGTATCCGCCGATAGGCGGAAGAAGGTGGGCCGAATAACTATTTCTTCTTGCTCCACGTATCCCTCAGCGGCACTGTCCTGTTAAAAACAAGTTTTTCCCGGCTGCTGTCGGGGTCCAGGTTGAAATATCCTGTTCTCTGGAACTGGTAATGATCAAATGGTTTTGCTTCTGCAAGGCCCGGTTCCACGAATCCTTCTATAACTTTCAGTGAATCAGGATTAATGAATTCCATAAAATCCCTTTCCTTGTGACCGTCAAGTTCCGGGTCCATGAACAGCCGGTCATATAGCCTGATTTCGGACCGGACCGCGTGGAGTACGCTTACCCAGTGCAGTGTTCCTTTTACCTTTTTTCCAGAAGTATCCGCGCCGCTCCTGGAGTTTTCGTCATAGGTGCAATGCAGTTCGATGATGTTCCCGTTTTTATCCTTCAGGTAATCCTCGCATTTTATGATGTATGCAGATTTGAGCCTTACCTCCGTCCCGGGACCCAGCCTGAAGAATTTTTTTGGCGGGTCCTCCATGAAATCCGACCGTTCGATATATACCTCCCTTGAAAAGGGAATATTTCTGCTGCCCATGGATGGGTCCTCCGGATTGTTGATTGTTTCAAGCTGCTCGGTCCTTCCTTCCGGGTAATTGGTAATGACAACCTTCAGAGGATCAAGCACCGCCATCACCCGCGGGGCCTTTTTATTGAGGTCCTCACGCACGGCGAATTCAAGCAATGAAAAATCATTGAGTGCCTCAAATTTCGTATAACCGATGCTGTTAATGAATTTCTTTATCGAATCAGGGGTATATCCCCTCCTTTTCAGTCCGCAAAGTGTCGGCATCCTGGGGTCATCCCATCCTTTTACCACCCCATTCCTGACCATTTGAAGAAGTTTTCGCTTGCTCATAACCGTGTAGGTCAGGTTCAGCCTGTTGAACTCGATCTGCCTTGGCCTGTATTCATCGGTCATGAGCTGGTCTATGAACCAGTCATACAGCGGGCGGTGCACCTCAAATTCCAGGGTACACAAAGAATGGGTGATCCCTTCAAAATAGTCGCACTGCCCATGTGCAAAATCATACATCGGGTAGACTTTCCACGTATTGCCGGTCCTGTGGTGGGGGTGGTTGATGATTCTGTAGATGACCGGATCGCGCATATGCATATTGGGAGATGCCATATCGATTTTTGCGCGCAATACCCGTGATCCTTCCGGGAACTCCCCGGCATTCATACGCTGGAAAAGGTCAAGATTTTCCCCGGCGGACCTGTTCCTGTAAGGACTTACAGTGCCAGGAACGGATGGCGTACCTTTTTGAACCGCAATAATTTCCGAGGGTTGATCATCCACATAGGCAAGTCCGTTTTTTATCAGGTCCAGTGCAAAATCGTATAACCTGCCGAAATAATCCGAGGCATAAAATTCCCTCTCTTCCCAGTCGTATCCCAACCAGTGAATATCCGCTTTGATGGAATCGATGTATTCGACCTCTTCTTTCACCGGATTTGTGTCATCGAACCGGAGGTTGCATTTGCCCCCGTATTTTTCGGCAGTACCGAAGTCGATCTGAATGGCCTTTGCGTGCCCGATGTGCAGGTATCCGTTGGGTTCTGGAGGAAAGCGGGTATGGATCCGGCTGCTGTTTTTGCCTTCCCGCAGGTCCTGTTCAACAATGGTATGAATGAAGTTCAGTGACTTTCGTTCGTTTGTAACGTTTTTATTTTCCTTGGGTTTGTCGGACATGTGGCGCATGAATTAAGCTACAAAAATAACAATAATTTGGTGAGGAAAGGGGATAAAGGCTCCGGAAAGATATTGTTGTGGCTTTTTCTGCAATGCGGGGAGTTACAAACAAAAAAATAAAATATAGATTAAATAATCGATAATTATAAAATAAAGAATAAAATAGCGATAATTATAAAATATCGATTAAAAAGACGATATTTGAATTTTGATTGATCATATCACGATAAATTGATGATTAGAAATATTAATTATGATACCCTCATCATTTAACACAGATATTTCAGCGGTGCACAGATAAAAGAACATATTAAAAATATGCCGATAGCGAACTGCCCCAAGATGAGGCAACAAGTGGCCAACATTTTAAAGAATGGAGTAACTAATTATTTTTCAATCATTTAAACAGGAATTTAGAAAGATGAAGGCAGTAATAACAGGAGATATTGTTAATTCGACACATATCAGTGACCATGGAAAAATGATTAGGTCTGTCAAATTGATCATGGAGCGAATGGTGGAATATGGATTTGTACCCGATAAGAAGTGGGAGATATTCAGGGGTGATAGTTTTCAACTGGTTACGGAGCCGCTACAGGCATTAAAGGCCGCGTTGACAGTACGTTCCGGGTTTCGGGGCGGGGTGTACCGTTTTGTTTCCCCGCTTGTTGTTGAGGATATGCTGGAAGATTGTATTGATGTGCGCCTGAGCATTGGTATAGGTGGTATTGGAGAATTATCCGACCCTATCTCCGAATCATATGGAGAGGCGTTTACCTTGTCGGGAAAAATGCTCGAAACTATCACCGAAGAGGGGTTGCGGCTAAATATTGCAACTCCCGATGAGCAGCTGAATACTCATTTTGAAATGGTATGCCGTCTCTTGAATGTGATTATTAACGATTGGAGCGAAAACTCCTCCCAGGCGATATACAGAAACCTGCTTGTGGGAGAGACACAACGCGAGACTGCAGACTTCCTGGGAATAGCACAATCCTCTGTTCAAAACAGGTTAAAAATTGGCCATATTGATGAAATCCACTATCTTTTGTCCTATTTTGAAAACAAGATTTCACAAATTGTCCGATAATACATTTTATGAAGCAGTATGGACCATATTGATATTTTAATCAAATTACTCATTGCCCACTTTTTGGGAGATTTTTTCTTTTGCGATCATTACAGGTATCATTACATTGTAGATCATAAAAATTAAATAGATGGGACAAATAAAGATAGAGGGAATGGAATTCTATGCTTTTCACGGGCATTATAAGGAGGAGCAGATCGTGGGCAACCGGTTCCTTGTGGATCTTGAGATAGAGACAGACATGGAAGTTCCGGCAGCATCGGATTCCCTGGAGGATGCCGTGAATTACCAGGTTGCCTACAGGGTCGTCAAAGACGAAATGAAACGGCATACATCCAACCTGCTTGAGAACATCGGGAAGAGGATCCTGGATGCCATATACAATGAATTAAATGGTATTGAATCCGTTACTGTTACCATACGAAAGATGAATCCCCCCATGGGAGGTCCTATTAAAAATGTAAGTGTCAGAATGACGAGGTGACCATGGCGCAGAAAATATGTCAGAAATGCGGAACCCCTTTTGCCTGTGAAGGCAATAAAGATTGCTGGTGTGAACAGGTGCAGATCCATAAAAAAGAGCTGGTAATGATCATGGAAGAATATACCGATTGCCTCTGCCCCTCATGCCTGAAAGCATATGAAAGCAAAATTTAACACATACAAAATCCAGGATTGTTTTCTGCGCACCCTGATAATTTTGCTTGTAATGACATATTTTATTATTTTTCAAATTCCACAAATCACGAACAGACCACAATGACAAATGAACAATGGAAGCTGTTGACAGATATGGTCAATGGAAAGAAAACAGGAAAACCGGTTACAGGATTTATCATTGACAGTCCGTGGATCCCCGGCTGGTACAATATCTCACACCTCGATTATTACGGATCTGAAGGCAAATGGATGGAGGCCAACAGGAAAGTGATAGAGACGTTCCCGGATACCATATTCCTTCCGGGGTTCTGGTCGGAATTCGGAATGTGCACGGAACCGTCGGCATTTGGCGCCAAAACGGTCTGGCACAGCAACCAGATGCCTGATGCACACAGGATCATCACAGATGTTGAGCAGATCAGGGAACTCAGGGTTCCCAATGTTAAAAGTGACGGACTGCTGCCCCTGATCATACAGCGACTGGCCGCCATGCAGCCTGAGATCAATGCAATGGGGCATGAGATCAAATTCGCGGTTGCGCGCGGCCCCCTGAATATTGCATCATTCCTGATGGGAACCACTGAACTGATGCTGGCCATTATGCTGCAGCCAGAAGAGATCCACAGGTTCATGCGGATCATTACGGATTTCTCGGTTGACTGGTTGCGGTACCAGAAAGAGGTCTTTCCGTCTATTGAGGGGATTCTTCTTCTTGATGACATTGTTGGGTTCATAGCCGAGCCCGAGGTAAAGGCCTATGCGGTACCCTATATAAAAGAAATATTCAATTCCTTTGACGCGGAGATCAGGTTTTTTCACAACGATGCCAACGGATTGGTGAGCACACCTTTTATCAATAAAATGGGAGTGAACCTCTATAATTTCAGCTTTGAGCACAGCATTAATGAGATCAGGGAACTTGCAGGTGAAGAGATTGCATTGCTGGGCAACCTTCCTCCCAGGGATGTCCTGGCAGCAGGAAAACCGGAAGAAATAGCAGAAAAAACAAAAAAAATGGTGGAAGAAGCCAGCGATAAAAGCCGCATCGTATGGTCGTGCGGGGGAGGAATGCCCCCCGATGTGCCAACTGAAAACATCACTGCTTTTATCGAAACCATAAAGAAAACAGCATGAGGTCAATTGCAGCAGTACTTCTTTTATTGTCAATCCTGGTTTCCTGCAATGAAAAGGAAACCATCCGTTTTCAAGTCCATGCAGCTGACCATGGTTTTTATGACTGCCCGGTCAGGATCAATCTGGCGGCCCTATTTGATGAAATTCCTGAAGGGATCCGGCTTTCGGAAGTGAGCGAATCCGGAACCCGGGAGATCTTATTTCAGTACGACATGGATTCCCCGGAACCTGCCATCTGGTTTGTCATGGAAGGAGAATTAAATCCAGGGGAAACGAGACAATTCATGATCAGGGGAACCAGGAAAAACAGGTCAGGATCCGTGTATGATATAAAGATCGGGCAGGACAGTGATGAGTTGGTAGTCATCCAGGGCAGCGAAGAGATACTTCGCTACAGGAAGAGTGAAAAAATGCCGCCGGAAGGAGTGGACCGCATATTCAGGCGTTCTGCATACATCCACCCGCTTTTTTCCCCGGGGGGAGAGGTGCTCACAAGGATACAGCCGCCGGATCATTACCACCATTACGGGATATGGAATCCGTGGACCAAGACCCATATCAACGGAAAGGAGATCGATTACTGGAACCTGGGGAAGGGCCAGGGGACAGTAAGGACCATGGATGTCCTGACGAGCTCTTCAGGACCGGTTTATGGTGCTTTTACCGCGTTGCAGGAGCACATTGCCTTCGATATTGGCGGGTTTGATTCCCTGGTCACCATGGATGAATTCTGGGATGTCAGGTACTGGGAGAAAAAGAACGGCAGGTATCTCCTTGACCTTACCTCAACATTCCGGAATGTAATCCGGGATACAATACTTTTTGACGCCTACCGCTACGGGGGAGGGATCGGTTTCAGGGCCACAGAAAAGTGGAACAATGAAACATGTACCGTATTAACCTCGGAAGGAAATGACAGGGCGGATGCAGACGGAACGCGGGCACGCTGGTGTATTGTCGAAGGTGTCTCTTCTGTTGATGAGGGCCGTTCAGGAATTTTGTTCCTGAGTCATCCCGACAACAGGGAACATCCGGAGCCGATGCGTGTATGGCCGCCCGACAGCAACGGCGGACAGCTGTTTTTTGAGTTCTGCCCCATCAGGCACAACGACTGGCTTATCATTCCGGGGGTAGATAATATTTTGAAATACAGGATGGTCGTTTTTGACGGTTCCATGACACGGGAGGAGGCTGAATTGTACTGGAACAGTTTTGCCTATCAGCCGGAAGCCGGGAGCCAGAGCGAATATCGAACCGCCTCACTGTCTCACCGCCTCACTGTCTCACCGTCTCACTGAATATAGAATGATGAAGAACGGAGAAAAAGATATGAAAAATTTAAACCTTAAAGAATGAAAAAATTAGTAGTACTGATCATTACAATCATGACGATGACAGCTGTCAATACAAACGCGCAAAACCCGGATGGAAAATCAATACTGATCTACACTCGCAACGGGGAGGGGTATGTTCATGACAATATTGAAGCAAGTGTGAAAGCACTCAACGAGATCTGTGAAGAAATGGGGGTTGCGACGGAGCACTCCGACGACCCCTCCGTTTTTGAGAACAGGAGGAGGCTTATGGAATTTGACGGGATCATATTCTCGAATTCCAACAATAAGGCGTTCCTGACCCAGGAGCAGAGGGACAATTTCCAGGCATACATCAGGTCGGGAAAAGCCTTTATGGGAGTGCACTCCGCCAATGCTTCGGAACGCGACTGGCCTTGGTTCAGGCAGATGATCGGGGGCAGGTTTGTGAGGCATCCGGAGCTGCAGGAATTTGATATCAATGTGATCGATCCCGGGCACCTTTCCACGAAACACCTGCCGGCAATATGGAAATGGGAAGACGAATGTTATTACTCCGATTACCTGAACCCAGCCATTCATGTATTGCTGGTGGCAGACCTCGCCACAGTTGAGGATGATCAGAAATCGGAATACCCGGGCTACGTATTCGGAGAGCAGTTTCCACTGGCGTGGTACCATACTTTTGAAGGCAGCAAAGTGTTTTTTACGGCGCTGGGCCACAAGATTGAATACTACAATGATGCAAATTTCAGGAAACACCTGGAAGGAGGGATCAGGTGGATGCTGGAGGAATAGTTTGTCAGTGAGACAGTTCGGCGGTGTGACGGTTCGACAGTTCGACGGTTCGACAGTTCGACGGTTCGACAGTTCGACAGTTCGACAGTTCGACGGTTCGACAGTTCGACAGTTCGACAGTTCGGCGGTTCGACAGTTCGACAGTTCGACAGTTCGACAGTTCGGCGGTGTGACGGTTCGACAGTTAGACGGTTCTCGCAGATTGCGCAAGCGCAAACGCAGTGATGTTTGGGTTCTCGCAGATACCGCTGAAGCAGAAACGCGGCATTCCGTTTGTCGGTTCGACAGAAATTGTTGCACGGAGTTTCATGGAGAAAACGCTGAGTTTCTCTGAGAAATTCAGCTCCGTGATTCTCCATCTCTGTGGTTCTCCGTGTAACTATCTATTTCGCAGTTTATCTATGATAGTACCTGAATTTATTTAGTGCTTGCACGAAAACTACAGATTTTTTGAAGTTTTCTTACAGCCACTATTTAATTGCATGAGGAATAATTTAGCACCTAAAAAAAATTACTATATTGCTATAGATATAAGAAACAGAACACCAAATAACTATGAAACGACGTAAATTCATCAGATCGGCAGCAGTGGGTGCAGGCGTGTTTGCCATGCCTGCAGTGGTGCCTTCAACAGTTTTTGGGAAATCAGCTCCCAGCAACAGGATCCAGATCGGTCAGATTGGTTTCGGGCGGATCGCACGCTCGCACGACCTGCCTGAGACAATGAAATATGAAAGTGCGCAGGTAGTCGGGGTTTGTGATGTGGACTCCAAAAGGGCCGCTGACGGAAAAAAATTCATCGATGCTTTTTATGCCAAAAAGACCGGCAAGCAGAGGTATGCGGATACCCGCATCTACGAAACTTTCAGTGATTTGATCAACAGCAGCCGAATCGACGCGGTGATCATCAGCACACCCGATCACTGGCATGCACAACCCGCGGTGGAAGCTGCCCTTGCAGGCAAGGACATCTACCTGCAGAAACCTACTTCGCTGACCATCAGGGAAGGCAGGATATTGAGTGATATCGTACGGAAAAAGGGTGTTATCCTGCAAATGGGTACGCAGCAGCGCTCTTCACCGCAGTTCAGGATCGCTGCCGAGCTGGTCCGGAACGGACGCATCGGTAAACTGCATACGGTTAAGATCGGCCTGCCGGGCGATCCTCCCGGACCTGAAACCAGTGAGATACCCGTACCCCCTAACCTGGATTACGACATGTGGCTTGGTTCCACACCGGAGGTGTATTACACGGAAACAAGGGTACACCCACAGCAAGATTACAGCCGTCCGGGATGGCTGCGGTGTGAACAGTTCGGTGCCGGGATGATCACGGGATGGGGACAGCACCACATTGATTCTGCCAACTGGGGCATGGATACGGAACACACCACACCTGTTGAAGTTGAGGCGGTTGCACAATTCCCGCGATCGGGGATGTGGGACGTACACGGGGATTTCATGGTAAAGGCAATGTATGGGAACGGCATTGAAATGCTGATCAGCGGAGGTTATACCAATGGCATCAGATACGAAGGTACCGAAGGATGGATCTTCGTTTCAAGGGGGAATTACCAGGCCACCGCAAGCGATCCCGTGGCACAGGCTGAAAACAGCAAGGCGCTGGATGCCAGTGCTCCGGAACTGTTAAGCTCAGAGATTGGTGAAAATGAGATCCACCTTTACAGGAGCGGGGAGCAGCACGGAAACTGGCTGGATTGTATAAAAAACAGGAAAGAACCAGTATCTCCTGTTGAACAGGGGCACCGGGCATGTTCCACCTGCCTGATCAGTCATATTGCCATGAAATTGCCGGGAAAACTGAAATACGATCCTGTAAAAGAGGTTTTTACAAACAGCGAAGCGGCCAATGCCATGCTCGACAGACCCGACAGGGCCCCCTACGGACTGGAACATATGAACCTTCCAAACCTTTGAGCCCGTGAAACAGTAATCTCTGTGAACCTCTAATTTCTCTAAGGTCCTCTGTGTAACCAAAAAACGACATACAAGAGGAATAAATATTGAACCTGTATTTAAAGTATTATCATTTAAAACTATGCAAAAATCACTTCTCCGTCTGCTCACTTTTTTATTTATTGGACCTTTGTTATTGAGTTGCAGCAACAAGTCCGATAAAGAAATGGCAAGCAGGGACAAATTAACGATGGTGGTGCTGAACCCGGGACATTTCCATGCTGCGCTTGTACAAAAGCAGATGTACCCCATGATCGACAGCACAGTGTATGTTTATGCCCCCGCGGGGATGGAACTGAATGACTATCTGAAACGGATCGATGCATATAATTCAAGAGTAGAGAACCCGACCCACTGGAATATCCGGGTGTATACAGGGGAAGATTTTTTTGAGAAGATGCTTGCAGAGGAACACGGTGACCTTGTGGTGCTGGCAGGGAACAACATGAACAAAACGGAGTACATATTATCATGCATAAAAGCAGGTATGCATGTGCTTTCAGATAAGCCCATGGCCATTGATACAGCAGATTATGAACTGCTCAGGCAGGCGTTTGACATTGCGAAAAGGAACCATGTGTTGCTGTACGATATCATGACCGAGCGTTTCGAGATCACCACCATGCTTCAGAAAGCATTAAGCGAACAAGCCAGTATCTTTGGGGAATTGCAGCAAGGCTCATTTGAAGAACCTGCCATTACCAAGGAGTCGGTTCACCATTTCTTTAAGTATGTATCGGGAACGCCCCTGCAGCGACCTGCCTGGTTCTTCGATATTACCCAGCAAGGGGAGGCAATAGCCGATGTGGGGACACACCTGGTGGATCTTATTCTATGGGAGGCATTCCCGGATGAAAAGCTGCCGGTTACGGACTCCGTAGAATTCATATCCTCCAGGCGATGGACCACCGACCTCTTGCCGACTCAGTTCAGGCAGGTTACTGGAATGGAAACATATCCCGGTTACATGGCTCCCTGTATTTCCGGGGATACATTGAAGGTCCCTTCCAACAATGCACTAAATTTGGTAATTGACGGGATCCATGCAAAGGTCAGTGTCGAATGGAAATTCAGGGCGCCTGATGGTGCGGGAGATACCCACTATTCGATCATGCAGGGAACCATATCCGACCTGGTCATACAACAGGGCCCGGAGCAAAATTATAAGCCTGAGCTATACATACATTTGAAGGATCCTTCACTGGAAGAGATTTTCAGCGTGAATTTGCAGGTATATTATAAAGAGGTTCTTAATGAGAAATACCCCGGGATCGCAATGGAAACATTGGGTGAGGGCGTATGGCGCCTTAATATTCCCAACAAATACCGGTCGGGGCATGAGGCCCACTTTTCACAGGTTATGAACAGGTTCCTAAAATACCTGGAATCGGGAGAGCTGCCTGAATGGGAAATTGAACAAATGCTTGTGAAATATTTCATCACCACTACGGCTGTGAAATAGTGTTCTTATGAGCCGGCTTCTTTTGTTTAACCCTTAGCCTGTCTTAGATAAACACTGGAAATTTGCTGTTTCCTGTAAATTATTTATAAAAATTCTAAATAATTAAAATATCAAACCAATGTTTATATGAGTTGCCAATTCTGTGCTTGTTTCTGCCTAAAAAAGTCAGTTGATTTTACCTTGTAAAATATTATTAATCAATTAAATAATTAAATCCTGCAAAAAATTTTCTCTGCATATTTGCTCAAATGGAGGATTTAGTAATGTCAGAATCTCATTGTTTGATCAAAAAATAATTTTGTTAAAAAACAATTGATTTGGCTTACCTGTTTCGGATTATTTGAATTTTTACTATATTGGGCACACTTAAAATTCTTTAATAACCAATTTATAAATTTAAACGAAACTACTATGAGACTAAAATTACTTCTCGTTAGCTTGCTAATGATTGGTGGTTTCCTGTATGCACAGGACACCATCAAGTCTGTGGTGATCTCAGAGGCCAAGCCTGCAGAGGCAAGGTACACCTACATTGAGCTCACCAACAATTAAGCATCGTTTTTGGCGATAGCCAAATATGTGCTTTGTGTTGAACGAAACCGGGGTTACCTTATATATTGTGGATTCAATTTTCAGTGTATCTTGCCAAAATGTTCTTTGACGTATTGAAAT
>JAIPBT010000018.1 GCA_021738565.1 Bacteroidales bacterium | reverse complement strand
GCAGGTTGTTTATTTATGAAATGCAAGGTTTTCAGTCAATATTTGAAAAAAACCTTGCATTTTTTGAACAATATTTCTTTAGTCTGCAGCACATCATCTACTGCGTTGGCTGCGGCTCGCAGTATTAGTATACAGCTTCACCTTGCCGCCTTGTAGCTGATGCACTTCAGACTTTTTCAGCAAGCCCTATTTAGTACATAAAAATAGCTAAATTTAATGGAGTAATTATTTTTCAAGGGATTATTTGGGATTAAACAGATCTTCTGACGCTATACTGATTAATAAGCGTGTGTCTGCCAATAATTATCTATTATTGTAATAAGATTGGTTTAAACTGAAAATTCGTTGAACCGGATATTTGTAATTTAAAAATGGCGCTAAACGATATTTTCACAAAATAGTCATCCATAATTAAATAACTCAATCAACTCATGAAAACAACTATTTTAATTACAGCTGCCTTAGTGCTTAACAATATTACAAGTGCCCAGTTCGGGCGCGGACCACAATTTGATCCCCTGCCTGAAGGTTTTAAACCGGCATCTACCAATACGTTTATTTCCGAGTATCCTGCAGTGAATCCTGAAACACGGGTGGCCATGTTCAAGGTGCTTGCACCAACAGCGCAGAAAGTCCAGGTAGATCTTGCAGGTAAGGTGTACGACATGACGAAAAATGACAAGGGAGTATGGACCGGCACTTCCGATCCCCAGGTCGTCGGCTTCCATTATTATGCTATTGTAGTAGATGGAGTGCGCGTGATGGACAGGAATACGGAAGCATTCTTCGGAAGTAACTGGGAAAACTCTGGAATTGAAATACCGGAAGGTCCGGAAGGCGATTACTATCGTTTCAATAAGAACATTCCCCACGGACAGGTCCGTTCGATAGATTACTGGTCGGAGATCAACGGGATGGAGCGGCACATCAATGTGTATGTTCCAGCGAAATATGAAAAGAATGCAAATAAGAGATACCCGGTACTGTACCTGGTACACGGTTGGGGTGAAGATGAGAAAGGATGGTCTGTACAGGGACATATGGCAAATGTCATGGATGGTTTGATTGCTTCAGGGAAAGCAGTTCCTATGATCGTAGTGATGCCAAGTGGAGATATCAAGACCAATTCAGATGTACGGGAAGCTTCAGGTAACATTACAGATATTTACATCAATGACCTGATTCCCTATATCGATAGTACTTTCAGAACGAAAACTGATCGTGAGAACAGGGCTATGGCAGGATTGTCAAGGGGAGGATTTCAGACATGCATGACGGTTTTCAACAACATGGAAATGTTTGCATGGATGGGAACGTTCAGCGGTTTCTTCGTAAGGGGTGAAACCCCTGTTGAGGAGGCTTTTAACGGCGTCTTCAAAGACACGGAGAACTTTAATGAAAAGATGAACCTCCTGTTCATAAGCACAGGTACGGAAGAGCGTAATCCCAAAGAGCAGGTTGAAGCGTTGAAGGAACATGGTCTTACAAACATTGTATTTCACGAATCACAGGGAACTGCCCATGAATGGCTTACCTGGCGAAGGGCACTGAATGAATTTGCCCCGCTGATATTTAAATACTAATTAGTGCCTGAAAGAAAACTAAGTTATTTTCAGTCTTTGATAAGAAAGCGTCAAATACAAGGCTTTCGAAGTTTTTGAAGCAAAGGAGTTTACTATTCGTAAATTACTGCTTCAAAAACGAGAATAACGCAGTAGTTGGCGTTTTCTTGCAAAGACTAATTATACAATATGACAATTCAATACAAACATATCAATCGTCGGGATTGGATAAAAACAACGGGAGCAGTTGCTTTAGGAACATTGTTGAACAGGACGGTGTTTGGAGCAACAACGAAAAGCAGGCCAACGATACTCCTGGTATCAGGATGGCAGGATGTGAATATAGGAGATATTGCACATACACCAGGATTGTTGCATGTGTTGGAAACATTCCTTCCGGAAGCAAATATAGTTTTATGGAAGAAGAGTGGTTACAATGTGGAAGTGGCAAAAATTTACAGCAATTATTTTCCAAAAGTGAAAGTGCTTTATGGAGACGTTAACAAGCAAAAAGAGATCGACAATCCTGAAATATATAAAGCATTTGATAAAAGTGACATATTAATACACGGCTCGGGGCCGTTACTTGTTGCTGCAGACCATTTGGCTGCATGGATCCATCACACCGGAAAGCCTTTTGGTGTTTTTGGTGTGACACTGCAAAATCCGTCTATGTACCACCAGGAAATTCTAAAAAAAGCATCATTTATTTACACCCGTGAAACACTTTCAATACAGCACCTTAAAAAGGCTGGAATAGAAGGTCCGCGTATACAGTTTGTACCGGATGCCACATTTTTTTGTAACATTAAGGACGACAGTAAGGCAGAAGCTTTCCTGGAAGCAAATCATTTGGAGGATAAAAAATTCATCTGTGTAATTCCACGTTTGCGCTACACGCCTTATCACCTGATTTATTTAAGCAATGATTGGAGTGATGAAAAAATAAGAACGGTAGAAGAAATAAATGAAAAATACAAGGAAACAGATCATGCAAAATTGAGAGAAGCCATGATCAGATGGGTCAGGGAGACAGGCAACAAGATCTTGGTGTGTCCCGAAATGACCTATGCCGTGGATATTATGGACGAGCTTCTGATCGATCCGCTTCCTGATGATATAAAACCATTTGTGGTTAAGCGTGGGTATTGGCTGACCGGTGAGGCGGCATCAGTTTATGCAAAGGCACATTCAGTGTTAAGTTTTGAATGCCATTCACCAATACTGGCCTTACATAATGTTACCCCTGCATTTTACCTGAGGCAACCGGAAGACTCAATCAAGGGGCAAATGTATTATGATTTAGGGTACGATGACTGGGTTTTTGAAATCATGGATACCGAAGGCAAACTTATTGCAGATAGATTAATGGAAGTGTATAATAACTACGAAGAGGCAAGGGCAGTTGTAATAAATTCTAATAATAGAATACGAAAAATCTATGAACAATCTGTAAAAACATTGGGATTATGATGCTGTAATAGATTTCTGAAAGGGCATTAATTTAAAATAATTCATTTTTATCAGGACATTTATTCAATGATCAGTTTGAAGTGCCCGACCGGACCCTTATCATTTCGGATGACAAGAAAATACAATCCACTGCCATGATGCTCAAGTGACAGCATCTCTCTCTTGCTTTGTACTTTTCGGTCAATAAGCTTTCTGCCTGTAAAACTGAAAACCTGGATCGTGCTTCCGGGTTCGAGTCCGTCGACCGTGAAAATTCCACTTCCCGGATTCGGATAGGCCAGCATCCCTGTTCCTTTTTCATTTACCGATTCCCATATGCCGCTATCAAAATGATAGTCCTTAAATACTTTGCCATCACAGACTGATACTCTCAAGGTATCTGTTTTTTCAAGAAGTTCATTTCCTCCCTTGATATTACCTTCACCATCGTACATTTCAACCACCGCTTCATTGGGATAAAACAGGTTCGCCAAAAATTCATTTACATGTAATTGCTGCGGATCTATTGCTTCTGAACCGTGCGTTATTGTTCCTGTGAGCTGATCTATCGTGTAAACATCAGACAGCACATATGCCCACGACTCACATCCACCCGGTCCGGTAAGAAATGTGAAATAATAGGTTGCCTTTGTGATCCCATCTTCGGCAGTTACAGTCAACATGTCATCTTTGTAAAGCGTTCCCCGGAACCGGTTATATCCTGCTTTGTCTTTTACCTGCATTACTGCCCCCGCCGAGGTGAACATGTTTGAATAAAGTGTCCTGACACTTGTATTGTCAGCAACCCCCGTGATGATCCTGACCTCCTGGTTCACCTCGTATACGTCAGAATATACAAAAGCATCTGATGAGGTTGAGTTTGGCTTTAACTGGTAGGCGATCTGAGTAATTCCATCTTCAGCGGTTACCAGGAAAAATACCTGGTCACTTACCTGGGTCGGGACATAGATGTTCTGAAAATTGAGCTGCTGCAGGGGAACATAAGCACCCTTCTCATCTATGATGTCTATTTGAGCTCCGGAGGGAAGTGCTACATTGTCAAACACTTCCGAAACAGGTGTGCCATGATCGAATCCTTCTACTGTTCCGGCATTTCCATCCACTTTTATAGTATACACTGAAGAGGTCAGTAAAGCATCATTGCTCATTCCATCATCTGTTACTTCGATCCGGTAGCGGGTAGTGTTGATCCCGTCGGCCGAACAAACATAAAGTGAATCTCTGTCAGATAAAACCGCTTCTGATGATAGCGAGTCACCTTCACTGACCACTTTCAATGTTTGATTTTCATCTTTTTTAATGATGTTTCCGTAAAATTCCTTCACAGTGGTCCCGGTAATAACTCCCCGTATGGATTCATCCATAGAATATCCCAGGCTTACTTTATATATCCTCGAGGCAATGGTTGACAAATACATCGTTACTTCATCCATTTCATGCTGCCCCAGGTCCCTTGTAATATAGAGAATATCTTCAGGCCAGTAGTATCCCTGGTTGGCGCCATATTCCTGGTCGTAACATAGCCACTCACTGGTGCCATCCTGCAGTCTTGTGCCGTTGTCCACCTGGGTTCCGAACGATTCTCCCAGTCCTGTCCTGCCCTGATAAAACTGTGGTTTCCTGATCCAGGTAACTGTCTGGTTATCCGCATTTGCAGATCTTCCGCCTATTATCCAGTCACCTTCATTCGGACCTGCCCAGGTTTCAATCAATTCAAAATCATCCGGATCATTTGCCGGTTTTAATCCCTGTCTTACCGAGTCATTCAATATTTTGAACATGAACCAGCTGCTGTTTGACCATAATGTCCCGATCTTTTGTCCAGCGATCCGCTCTCCCCAATGGTTGGGAACCGGATCTTCCAGGTCAGCAAAGTTCACATCCAGTTCATCAAGTACCCACCAATCTTCATTATAGGTCCAACCCGACTGGCCGGTGGTTCTGATGGTTCCCATTACGAACACATCACCCGGATCAATGATCGGGTTTACAGTGGGATCCGGTTCGCATATTCCCGGGTGATCCTGCCAGTCAGACTCCGATCTCCATTTGTGTCCCGGAATGTATTTGGAGTAACGATCCGCCCAATCCAACTTAGATGAAAACCTGGTAATCATTTCAAAAGGGTCCTTTCCGAATGCGTTAACAATAATATACTTGCTCAAATCCAATGGGGCTGGTCCCGGATTGCATATTTCCATGAAATTATTACCCCACTGATCCTGGAATACATATTGTGAGAGGAAAGGATCTGGTTTCCAGGGTTGAATGTTGACCGAATCTTTTTCTTTTTCAAGATGCACCTTGTAAACAAGCACGGTCGTGTCATCTTCTGCAAAAGAAGAAAATGTTATGGTACGGTTGGCAAGGGTGCTGTAAAGGTGTGTTGCACGCTCAACCTCCACCCTGGCATTGATATCTTCAGTTTTTGCTGTCAAAGCCGGGATGCCCTGTGCGTCCAACGGAACAGTAACTTTGTAATTATATTTATCTGGTGAAAAGTCCCCGATCGTATCTCCTTTGAATCCATACATGTTTTTATGGGTAGAAGGAATATCCGGCCAGGTAATCGAAGAAAGTGCTGCATTGTGTCCAGGCAAATAGTCTTCTACATCCACGAAATATTCTTTTACTGATCCATTTTCAGCGGTGACGCGCAGCATATCACCATTTACCACATCGGGCCTGTTGCCCATCCCATCCGCAAATTCCCATGTTGCATCCGGCGCTTTTTCAAAATACTTCAGCATGGTATCCTTCCTTGTGGCATAAGGGATATCCAGTATGGTATCCATCCCGGGTGCTCCATTTGTAACTTCCAGGAAAGCTTTATGGCGGGTACCATACCATCCCCCTTTTTCATAACCGGGTTTCACTTTCGGGATGATCCGGTTATCTCCGGGTTCCGGTGGCAGAACATTTATATGAAATCGAATTTCATCCAACTCGTTTCCGGCTGCCCAAACGATGAGCGTATCCCCGGTACGTGCAGATACAAATGCCGAGTCATGGTGTGCCTGCTCCCAGTTTTCACCGCCGGTAGTATCTGTATTTAGTTTGTAATTCCAGGCCAGGCCGGGATGATAGTCAAACCGCATCATCACAGAATCTCCATTGAAGGTACCCCAGGGAACATTCAGGATGTGGTTGTCCCAATCAATTTCAATCGTTGAGGATCTGAGCGTCGTTGCATCAAGGGAATAATTGCCATGGTTGCCCGCGGTCCAGAACATATGCTTTGCATGGGTATTTATGGTTCCGCTTTGAGGCAATAACAACGGGATCCAGTCCGACTCGTCCAGAGTGGAACCACGACCGTCATTAAATGTGGAGACTCCTTCACTGATTCCAAATTTGCGGACCAGGACAGCCCTGTACATGGCGTCACGAATACCTGCAACATCTATACTGGGAGTATGTGAAGAAAACAGCGACCACTCATTTCCTACCTGGTCGGTAACCACCGAATCTCCGTTGGGCAAGTGATATCTGATGTACCAGCTTTCATACGGGTTCATATCCATTACCTCCCATTTTGCACTGATGCTGTCATCTGAAATTGAAGGAGTCTCCCGGGCATGAAATACAATGTCCGCTTCCTGCTGCTCCGTGTAGGATACCAGGTCTTCAAAATAATAGGACCTGTTTTCTGTATAATATTCCGGCGGGGATTCATATAGTAACGTCATCCAGATGGATCTTCCGGGCTCAAGGATTGTATCAGTATTTGTGCCATATGAGTCGATGTAGTCGCCCAGTATGATCCAATGGGGTTCAATGTGATATTCATACCAGGTACCCCTTAATCGTCCAAACTCCCAATTGTGAAGATCAAGAACTTCTTCCCCCGTATTTGTAAGTTCAATATATGCAAATCTTGGATCCGAAAGGCGGGCTTCTGTGATGACCAATGAACGGAGGGTATCCTGGGCATGTATATATTGAGAACTGAATGCCAGACACACGCTAAGAAGTATCATTAAGATATGGTATGGCTTTCTATTGTTTCTGTCGTTTTTTTGCGGGGTGTTCATTTGTCTTATCTAAATTCATTTAGTGAGAAATGAATAATTTTCAATCGATTTTGTATAAATTTAATACAATGGGAAATTTGGTCCAAATAAAAATCAGGATGTTGGTCCTAAGTCGTTATATTATACACGTTTTTTTAAATTAGCAACTTACAGATAGCATCTCCACTTTTTCTGGCATGACTGTACCGGGTTACTGAAATATTCATTTAAAATATAATTATCATGAAAAAAGAGCCTTTATTGTACCTGTTGATGCTAATCGTTATCTTAAATACAGGATGCATTCAATCTGCACAAAATAGTGATTCTCCCAACGAACAATTGAAACCCCGCATCATTGTACTTACCGATGTATCCACCTGGGAAACCGACGACAGCGAATCACTGGTAAGGCTTTTGGTACACGCCGATCTCTTCGAAATAGAAGGACTGGTTTTTTCAACCGGCTGGAGCCTGGATGAGACCCGTGATGATTTTATTGATCTGATCTACGATGCCATTGATGCGTATGAGCAGGATACTTAGCAAGTGCGCAACCACGGGTCGTTACCATGTCGGATCCCCCCCCCTGGGTGCGGTTTACCCGCGAAGCGGTTATCAACCCGACAAGCCTGGAATGCAGGAGGGAGATTCTCCTTCATTCCTCTATCTTGTGAGTGCGGTGAATGGCGACTGGTGGCTGTATAATTACCTGGCAGGGTAGGCCCCGATGTATTTGTCTGATTTGCCTTTACCCAGCACTTCAATAATATCCCCGGGCAGCTTTATCGCTGATTTTGAACCTTCGAATCCTTCAATCAATTCAAAATTCCGAAGGTAGTTACTCTTAAACAGCGGTCCGCTGTAGTCAAAAAGACTTGTGCTTCCCGTTGCATAATCTTTTTTTACCCGGTTCAGTTCGGAAGCTGTTGCAAATTCAGACACACACTTATCGCCCAGCTTGTGTGCCATCCAGATCACCGGGTAGCCATTGTTGTTCAGTTTCACATAGGCGTTGTTGTCAAGTTTTGACAGCGCAGGTTCTGTAAATTGCTCACACATATCGGGCAATTGCCAGACAAGCAACAACGGACGGTTGAAAGTTTCACCTCCTACCATCAGGTTGTTTGCAAATTCATGGTTCACCCGCTGATCAACTTCGGGTCCCGTTGTAATGTGCCATCCAAAGTGGTCCGCATCCTCACCCCGCCTGTCCCGTGCAATCGTTGCCATACTGTTGACAAAGGTGTTGTTATACACTTTGACATCTGACGAGTTTAAGATCAAAATACCCTGGTCGTTGTTTACAAATACATTGTCTGCCACTACTGCCCCTTTTGATATTTCAAAAAAGAATGCATTGCGGCTCGGCCAGATGGACCTTCCCGAAAATGCCCTTTCGGGGTTCCCGACATTTTCAAGCCAGTTGTTGGTAAACACGCCATCCACGTTTCCCACGTCGTACCAGATACCGTTGGAGTTGGGGTGATCGATCACGAGGTTGTCGTTGCATGTCACCCGGTGTGACTGGTTGAATATCTTTACAGCGGCAGGGTAATAACCCGTGATATTTTCAATGTTGTTCCTGGTGAAGATGTTCTTTTCAAGCAATACATCGTTTGATGAGACAATATATACCCCTTCTGTACTTGTATCGCTCACCTTGCAGTTTCGCATGGTCAGCTGATCGCCCAGCAGGAAAGCCCCTACGCGACCCCCAAAGGAAATGTCACAGTTTTCCAGTGTGGTTCCCACAACATCTTTCCCGTGCTCCGATTCCTTTGATATGCCGTCTGGGAAATACCCTTCAACATCGATCACATGGAATGCATACTGGGTAAATGTGATGCCCCTGATGGTCGGACCCTTACCATCTGCCTTTTTGCCATTGACCTCGTCGGGCGTTATGACCAATCCCTGGTCGAATGCAGTTATTTCAACCAGTTTGTCTGCCGGATCGGTTGCTATGTAAACCGTTTCTTTTTCATAATCGATATAGTAATTGTCCTCATTCAACTCACCCAGCCAGCCTGCAGACTGCAAATAGCGACCATCGACAAATATCATATCGTTGTTGAATTTATGCAGCGGGGTAACCCTGCCTTCACGTTCATGCCTCCACCAGCCGGCAGGACGGGAAGGGAACAGGTGTTCCCATTTTATCTTCCAGAGGCCCGGCATGGTTCCATATGGAGGTATTACATTTACCCACTCTTTGGCTTCATAGGTTCCCTTGATTACCGGTTTTTCATTTTTGTAGGGCTGCATAACGATGCCCTGATTTAGCTGCAGGTTACCGGTACGATAAACACCTCCCCGCAAAACAATGGCATCACCGGTTACAACCCTTGATATTGATGCGTTTAAGGTGGTCGGATCTTTTAATGCAGTGCCCTTCGCATCTTCATTGCCTCCGGGGGAGACATAGTAGATGGTACCGGGAACGTCTGGTAACGTATAATTTTTTTGTACCGGTCCGTAAGGTCCCCCGGAGGGTTGTGCCAACAGGGAATTAACAAAAAGCAGGCTTATAATTACTGTGAATAGTTTTGACAGATGTTGCATTGTATTTGATTTAATTTGTATCGATTAAAGAGATTGCACCTGCTAAATATAGACTTTTGTTGCCATTTATTAAAAAAGTTTTGAAGCTTAAAACGGAAAGGCATCTGCATCACTTTGGCCGGTGCTTGGCAACTTGGTTGATTAAGGAATGAATAATACAGCTCAGAATAGAAAGGAGATACAATATGTAACACTTTGTATCTCTTGTTTTTACCTGCGAAACACCAGGTAACCGGGAACCATAACTTTCTCTTCCCTAAAAATAATGCCTCTTTTAAAGAAAATTTTTACTGTATTTTGCAATGTATTTCAAACACCCGTATCTATGAAAACCAATAAAACCAAATTACTGGCAATCCTGATCTTAATCATTTCCGCATTCAATTATACTTGTGAGGCGAAAAATTGGGTGCTTTCCGATTCAAACCTTGAGATCACTTTTAATGATGCAACCGGCCTTTTGTCTGTGACTGACAGGCGCTGTAATAAGACCTGGCAACAAACAGCTTCAGCGGAAGATATTGCAGTTGAAAATGTCATTCAGCATGGAAATTTACTGAAGGTTAAATTTTCCGGGAAATATCCGCTGGAAGTGGTTTTCAAATTAACCGGTCAATCTGTGCTTGAAGTGCAACTTTCTGCAAATGACAATATGGCTTTTGACAAGTTGGTGTATCCGCCTGCATTTCAGACGCCTGATAAAAATCACTTCCTGCTCTTTACCGATGGAGAGGGATTTTTGCTGCGGGCAGATGACACAGAGTACGGGATCGGCAGGCAGATAATGCATTCAATGCGTGGATTGTCCATGCCCTGGATGGGCGTAACCGACAGCGATTTCAAAACCGGCTACATGGCGATCGTGGAGACACCGGATGACTGTGAAATCTGGGTGAGGAGATACAATGGGCTTATTTCATTTGAACCGCTCTGGATCTCTCAAAAAGGTAAATTCGGCTATACAAGAAAGATCAGTTACAGGTTTTTCAGTGAAGGGGGGTATGTGGCCCAATGCAAAAACTACCGTGATTATATATGGTCGAAGCTTGAAGTGCCCCCCACACTGATTGAAAAACAAAAACGATTCCCGGCCATTGAAAAAATGATCGGCGCACCGCATATCTACCTGTGGGCCGATGCGCGCGATGTGAGCTTTGCGCGTGAAATGAAAGAATCCGGTGTAAATAAAGCTTTTATACTCTGGAATCCCAACCACCCGCCATATCCTGAAGCCGGCTACGACAACCGGCTAAAAGAACTCGGCTACCTGTCGGGAGTGTACGAATTGTTCCGGGATGTTCACCTGAGAGATACCATTGGAGAAATTGATCCTGACAACCGGCAGGGGACCTGGCTGAACCGCTTTCGTTTCCCGGGTTTGTTCCATAAAGTTGCACTGGTGGAAAAAGACGGAGGATACCACTACTCAGGATTCGGATACGATACCAATCCGAAAACCGTGCTTTCGCTGATCCCTGAATTGAGAACCGACCGTGAAATGGAGGTATATCCACATGAATCTTTTTTCCTCGACGGCTACCTGGCCAGCGGTATTTTTGAAGATTACGGTGATGAAAACCCACTGACCAGAACGGAATACAAGGAAGCTGTAATTGAGATGAATGAATTCTTTGCAGACAGGTACAATTCGATCGTGGGAGTGGAGTGGGGAGCTGATTTTGGGGTGCCAACGGTCGCCTATGCACATGGAATGACAACCCTTCACCACATGTTGTATTCTTCACCCGACAGGTACAAGAAAAATTCAATCTATTATATGGGAGCCTGGGATAATCCGGCCCGGCCTTCAATTATGGTCGGGGAGTATGTGGCTGATGAACACTACCTTAAATGGTCAATCAATGAAAAAATTCGCGTTCCCCTCTACCAGCTGGTGTATCATGGGGCCATTGTAACTACCTGGCGATGGGATGACAACAGTCACAACATGCCCGCCATCTGGTGGAAAAAGGACCTGTTTGATATACTTTACGGAACCGCCCCGCTCTGGTGTCTTGACCGGCCGCGCTGGGAGAAATACAGGCAGACTTTTGTCGAAAGTTACCGGAACATCGGTCCCTGGCTGGAACAAATCCAGTACGATGAACTGGTCTCACACCGCTTTGTTACGGAAGATCATAAAGTGCAGGAAAGTGTATTTTCTTCCGGGAAGAAAGTGGTAGTTAACTTTGGCAATTCCGACCATTCATATAATGGGAAAACGGTTCCTGCAAGATCGTCGTTAAAAATTCTCAATGATTGAAAAAGGATTCCAAACCATATTGAGCAGAGGTCTTTCCCAACCCTTCTACCAGAGGTGATGCACGTTTTCCTTGATGTACTTCTCATAAATAGCATTCATCGCTTTGAACTTTTCGTCATTAAGAGGTTCCTGGTCGTACACCGATAAATTGGAGGCCATGTGTTCCGCTTTTGAAGCGCCCGGGATGATGCAGCTGATCTCTTTGAACCGGAGGATCCATTGCAGCGCAACCGGGGCAAGGTTTTCGGTTCCGGGAAAAAGATTCTTCAGTTCTTCAACTGCTTTCAGTCCAAGTTCATAATCGATGCCGGAGAAGGTCTCTCCCTTATCGAATGCTTCGCCGTTGCGGTTGAAGTTTCTGTGGTCGCCTGCTTCAAATGTGCTGTCAGTAGAAAATTTACCGGTAAGCAACCCGCTGGCAAGGGGAACCCTGACGATGATTCCGACGCTTCTTCTTTCTGCTTCTTTGAAGAACAGCTCAGCCGGACGCTGCCGGAATACATTGAAGATGATCTGTACCGTGGTGACGTTATCGAACTCTATGGCTTTTAAAGCTTCTTCAACTTTTTCAACGCTCACGCCCAGGTTGAGGATCTTTCCCTGTTCTTTCAGCCTTTCGAACCTTTCAAATATTTCCGGACGGTAATAGACTTCCGTGGGCGGACAATGCAACTGGATCAGGTCTAGGGCCTCAAGACCGGTTCTTTTGAGGGAGTCTTCCACATACTTCTGGAGCACATCCGGAGTATAATTTTCATTCACATGCGGATTGATCTGCCGTCCACATTTGGTGGCCACATACACCCTTTCGGAGCGTGATCTTACGACCCGTCCGACCGCCGTTTCACTTTGACCGGTTTCATAAACATCCGCGGTATCAATGAAGTTGACACCATTGTCAATGGCGGTATTGATGATCTTATCGGCGCTTTCATTATCGAAATCCGAGCCCCATTTTCCGCCTACCTGCCATGTACCAAGTGAAATTTCCGATACTTCAAATTCTGTTTTTCCGAGTTTTCTGTATTTCATAGTCTGTTTTTAATTTAAAGTTTTACAGGATAACAAAGGTAATTAATCGATGGCAGAGATGCGATCCATATGGGAAAAATATAAGGGTTACACTGAGGTTCGCAGAGAATTTTGAGGACCGCAGAGGATTAATTAAATCACAAGGGCCAGAGTGAATATCGAATATCGAATGTCGAACCGAGGAGGAGGAACGACGACGAGCTCATGAGCCCGACGATAGTCGGGTGAATAATGCCAGACGAGCCTTGCGAGTCTGGTCCCGAAAGCCGATGACAGGAGGCGTGTCGGGATAGAATGATGAAGTAACCAGTCCTTCGGCTGCGCTCAGGAACCCCAACCAGTCCTTCGGCTGCGCTCAGGAACCTCAACCAGTCCTTCGGCTGCGCTCTCCCTCTGTGTAACTTTACAATCTGCTTGCAATTATTTACCTCCCGATCAGCAATTTAAGCGCATCGATTTCGGCCTGTTGCTGTTCAATTTGAGTTTGCTGATCCTTGATGGCTTCGATCAGAACAGGGATCAATGCAGTGTAATTGACCGCTTTTACCCCCTTGCTGTTCTCTTTTACGATATCGGGAAATACCTTCTCAACATCCTGGGCGATCACGCCGATGCTTGAGACATCTGAACCTTTCGATTCCGTGTATTTTTCCAGGTCATAGTCGAAGTACACCCCATTGATCTGCTGAAGCTTATCTATCGCACCGGTAACAGGGACAATGTTTTTCTTATAAGTACCATCAGACAGCTCATAATAAGCATTTGCATATACATAAGCATTAAATTCCAGTTCATCCCAGTAAAAATCTCCATAAATAAGGGGAAGATCTGTATCGGAGTTGTCAATGTAAAGCTTATCACTGCCTTCTTCATTGGCCCCGGCCCAGTTTCCTATGAAGACGTTTTTGTCACCTGTTTCATTTAAGTATCCTGCAGCATAACCGAGATAGACATTTCTTGATCCGGTTGTGGTAAAAGCTCCACTGAACGTGCCAACATATGTATTGTATTCGAAAATCTGGTCAACAGAACCCCAGCCTGCGTATGCACCCAAAATGACATTTTCCTGTCCGCAGCCAAACCTCCCGGATCCGTAGCCCATGTATGTATTATAAGAGCCCGGTGCAGTTTCACCCGAATAGATTCCCATGTAGGTGTTGAATCTGCCTGTATCTGCTTCCATTCCTGCCTCGGCACCGATAAAGGTGTTCCATTCCCCTTCTGCATATGCTCCTGCGCCATGACCGATCATGGTCTGGTAATCACCTGTTTCGCTATAGTTGCCTGACCAGTATCCCAGGAATACATTCCCGGATCCTGATGTGTTCCATTCCCCGGACCTGTAGCCGACGAACACATTGTAGTTGGCATCCCAGGTACCGCCAAGTCCGTAATTGTAATAACCTGCTTTGGTTCCGATGATAACGTTTTGTAACCCTTGATTGTTGCTGAAGCCTGCATGGTCTCCCATGATCACGTTGTTTTCACCGAGCGTGTTGGAAAAACCGGTACTGTCGCCGATCATTACGTTATTGCTTCCTGAAGTTGTGTAGGCACCTGAGTTGTTGCCTATGAATATGTTGCTGTTTCCGCTGATGCCCTCTCCGCTGGTTGGCTCACCTATCCCGGCGCGGAACCCGATGGCAATGTTGTTTTCTCCCCAGGTATTGTTTCCGCCCGCCTGGTACCCGAGGAAGGTATTGTAACTGCCCTCTGAGTAAAAGCCGGCCTGGTAGCCTATGACGGAATTGAAATATCCCGAGTAATTATAGTACCCGGACTCGTTTCCCAGGTAAATGTTACCGTATCCGTCTTCGGTATAGTACCCGCTTTTGTTTCCTATGAAGATGTTTTCCTGGGCGGTGAGGTTTGAGAAACCTGCCTGTTTTCCCATAAAGATGTTTTCACTTCCCCCGGTATTGTTGTATCCGGCCTCCCATCCGAAGAATGTGTTGTTTCTTCCTGTTGTGATGTTTACACCGGCATCCTGCCCGATCAGGTAATTTGCGTTGGTGAGCGACATCAGTTGGTTGGGTTCCCCGGTTGTCTTCCCGGCATTGTATCCGCCCACCGCAAAACCGCCTTTGAATCCTTTCGCCTGGGTTGTGGTATCGAAGAAGATGTTGGTCTTTGCACTGGTAACCTCCAGAAAGTTTCGCGTGGTGGCTTTCGTTCCTGCTGTATTGTAGCCTCCCACAGCAAATCCTCCTTTAACGGCTTTTCCGGCAGTACCTTCGGGGACCCAGATCCTCACGCTGTCCGGGGTGATCCTCAGGTATTCCTGGGAGGGTCCTTTTGATAAAGAGCTGTATCCGCCGACTGCAAATCCGCCTTTTGCACCTTTCTTGTTTTCATCCACGTAAACTATTACACCGTCATTGTAAACTGCGAAAACAGGTATTCCTGCATCGTTCTTCACCTCAAACAATGGTTTCTCAACCTGCGGATCGCTTGATTGGATGGAAAGCAGGCTTTGGTTGGGCATGGAAGTTCCGATACCCACGGATGAATTGGTATAGATCGTATCAGCAGAGGTCAGCCATACCTGACTTGAATTTACAGATGCATTGTCTGCATAAAGTGCGTAGGGTACAGACATTAATGGCGATACACCCATGGATGAATAGCCACTTCCGTCGTATACGCTGACTTCCATTGAAAAATCTCCTTCTCCCCATGCAATGTCGCTGAAAGAAGCAGCAGATCCTCCGGTTTTTGTTGCATTCTCATCTCCGATGATCAATGAGAAAAGCCCGATCCCGGAAGTTTCAACTTCATGGTCCTCCTGCCAGACAACTTCGCTGTTGTTCTGAATGGCAATCCTGACGTTAAGAGGGGTTGAAATGAGAGCATTGCCTTCGCTGTCTCTTGCAACGGCCTGGTAATTAAATCCCTGTGGAGCTTGCGAAAGAAGGGGAGCGCTTATCAAAAGTGCGATTAGGTAAAGTAATGATCGTTTCATATGGAATGGTCTTGGTTTATACTATTAAAACAGCAATTTAAAAAATATGTTTTAATTGTAAATAACATTTTGAGGGATATTTATAATCTGTCAATTAATATGCATTATTTTACCTGTAGCCATCCTTCTTTGGTGATTAATCTCGGTTTAATTCAACTTTTGACAGGGCACTGTTTTTTCGGAATAAAGAAATATATATTTATATAGTGAATTAAATATATATATTGCAAGTTACCTCACCCCTGCACCTCTTTCCATATGGAGAGGGGGAGACGGGGGGACGGTGAGACGGTGAGACGGTGAGTCAGTGAGACGGTGAGACGGTGAGTCAGTGAGACGGTGAGACTGTGACAGTAAATGATCAACGGAATCAGCTAAATAGTATCTGATATACCGCAACACTGCAACACCGCAACACCACAACACCGCAACACAATTAAGGCCAGGGGCCAAAGGCCGGGAGCCAGAGCGAATATCGAATATAGAATGTCGAATGTCGAATGTCGAAGTAACCAGTAACCAGCAACCAGCAACCCGCCTTCGCCAAAGGCTTCGGCGGACGAAGCCAGCAACCAGTAACCAGCAACCAGTAACCAGCACCCAGCACCAAAGACTGCTCCCCCGTTGTTATGGGAAACAGCCTTTGTTCGATTTGGTCTGGTATTATAAGGTTCTACAGTGTATACCCGTTGTTGTAATCCCTGGTCAGAAATGCATTCGCTTCCTGGTCGGACTTGAAAGTTTCACCTTTAGCATCCCACTCAACGGGCCGGCCCAGTTCATGTGCAACATTGCCAATGACACAAACGGTATTGGTTCTGTGCCCGACTTCAACGGGAACAACGGGATCCGTGTGGTCCTTCACCGACTGGATGAAGTTTTGGTGGTGTCCGGAACGTGCTTCATAGGGCACATCGGTCTCTTCCAGCTGTGGTTTCAGTGATTCGTCGGAGGCATTGAAAGCATCCCTGGAGATCTCTATCCAACCGTCACTTCCCCAGAATTTGACACCCCTGGTTTCGCCGTTGAAAGGTTTAACTTCCATTTCAAGTCCGTTTTCGTATATGTATTTCAGGTATTCATTTTCCTCGAATCCTGCAGGGATGGCTTTAACGGGGCCTGAACCGTCCATGCCCAATCCCCATTGTGCAATGTCAAACATATGCGCACCCCAGTCGGTCATGAGTCCGCCACCTGTCTCTTTGTACCATCTCCATGCACCCCAGAATTTTTCATCTGAAGGAGGATCCAAAGTAATGGGAGGATTCAGGACATCATTGAAGTGAACATAGGGATTGGGGCCCAGCCACATTTCCCAGTTCAGGTCAGCCGGCAGATCCTGTTCTGGTTTGTCGTAAGGAGTCGGGTGCGGATTGGCGCCGATAAAGACGTCGACCTTTTCCAGCGTACCGAGATTCCCGCCACCGGCCATCTTAACTGCATGCTGAAAATTGGAATCCGATCGCTGCTGGCTGCCAACTGCAAGTATGGCATCATTGCCGCGGACCGCTTTAACAAGTTTCTGACCCTCTGCAATGGTAAATGTCAGGGGCTTTTCAAGGTAGACATCTTTACCTGAACTTATTGCCTCCGTGGCAATGTGATAGTGCCAGTGGTCGGGCGAGGCAATGACCACAGCATCAATATCTTTTCTGTCCAGGAGCTTTCTGTAATCCCCATACGTTTTTACATCAGTCTTTTCTCCTGCTTCCTCGTAAAAGGCTTTTACGCGCTGTTCAAAACGCTCGTTCTTCCGGCCGTAAACATCGGATCCGGCAACGACCTTCACACCATCTACTTTGATGAAGCTGCTCATCAGGTACATGGCCTGGCGCCCCAGACCGATAAATCCGATTCTCAAAGTATCGGATGGAGCTGCAGTTTTACAGCCCGGGATCAGGGTCAAACCTGCCACACCCAACAATGATGTGCCCAGGAAAGTTCTCCTTGAAAATGTGTTTCTCTTGCTCATTTTTTTGATTTATTTATTTGTTGAATATTCTGAACTGATGCCCCAACAAAATTAATGGATTGTGATTAATAGACAAATACCCATGGTATTTTACAAAAGAAATACAGATTCATAGTTATTCCTTGGAGTGATGATTTTATACCGGTTTTAATTCAGGATGTATTTTTTTGCCATCTCCCTGAAAGAAAGTACTTCTTCTTCAACCTTCTTCTTATCCCAGTTGAGCAAAGGAGCTATATCCCGGGCAACTTTCTCCGCTGCATTGTAAGCGGCCTTTGCATTCAACAGCAATGCCCTCGTCCTTCTTGCCATGAGGTCCTCGAGATGCACAACCATCTCATTCCTGCACAACCATTCTATTTCAGCCCTCGAATAGGGCAGCTCTTCGCAAATGGATGCATTTAACTCGCGGTTGTTCGCAATCATTTTTCTGATTTCCATTGCATTCCTTCCGTAGATTGCAAACTGGTCCTTTACATCAATGCCTGTTGATTCTGATAATTTGTAATTTTTTGTCCGGCTCGCACGTTGCGGTAGAAGTTTTTGTTTGATGGCAGCATCGATCATATCCTGTCCCATTTTTCTGTAGGTGGTCCACTTTCCTCCAACGACTGTAATGAGTTTGCTTTTTGATACCAGTACTTTGTGGTTGCGGCTTATCTCCCTGGTTTCAGTCCGGTCACCCGTGGGCGCTGCAAGGGGTCTGAGTCCTGTAAATACCGATAGTACATCGGACCGTTCCACTTTTTTGATCAGGTAGCCGGAGGCTGTATCAAGTATGAAACGGACCTCATCTTCCAGGGGCACAGGTTCATCATCGATACTGTCCACGGGCGTATCCGTTGTGCCAACCACCAGGTGATCGTGCCATGGAACGGCGAACAGCACCCTGCCGTCACTTGTTTTCGGGATCATAAGGGCATGGTCCCCTTTCATAAAATTTTTACTGATCACTATATGTATGCCCTGGCTGGGCCGGATCATTTTTTTATGTCCCGGGTCATCCATTTGCATAACATCATCTGCCCACACACCGGTTGCATTGATCACAGTTTTTGCTTTGAATTCAAAGGATTGATCGTTCGTGACATTTTTTGCCCTGACACCCGTTATTCTGTCACCATCATTTTTCAGGATATCATATACTTCAAAATAATTCAGGGCAAGACCACCGTTTCTGAAAAATTCATGCAGCATATCCATGGCCAGCCGGGAATCGTCAAACTGTCCGTCGTGGTACAATATTCCTCCCCTCAGTCCCTTACCTGACAGACCGGGCAATTTGCGGATCACCTTTTCCCTGCCAAGGAATTTTGATCTTCCCAGGCTGTATTTTCCTGCAAGGATATCATATAAAGTAAGTCCCGTGGTGTAGAAAATTCCTTCCCACCATTTATAGGCCGGTATGATGAATGGTTGATCATGGACCAAGTGGGGTGCATTTTTGACAAGGTATCCTCTCTCCTTCAGCGCTTCCCTGACCATCTTTATATCACCCTGTGCCAGGTACCTGACTCCGCCATGTATCAGTTTCGTACTTTTACTTGAAGTTCCTTTGGTAAAGTCATGCTTCTCCAAAAGAAGCGTTTTGAATCCTCTCAAAGAAGCCTCCAGTGCTGCTCCTATGCCTGAAGCGCCTCCACCTACAACAACCACATCGAATCCACCGGCGCTGGTGGCTTCCTGAATTATTTCATCCCTGTTTTTCATCGTCCGGACCCATTTTCTATCCATGAAAGCGACCTCTCCAGGGCACGGTGCCAGCTCTTCATCTCTGCCGTGCGGATTTGTTCATCCATCTCCGGAACATAGCTCCTGCCTATTTTCCATTGCTCCCTTAGCTCACCGGTGTTTTTCCAGAACCCCGAAGCCAGTCCGGCAAGGTATGCAGCGCCGAGGGCGGTAGTCTCCATTATTTCAGGTCTTGTTACCCGGGTATTCAGGATATCGGCCTGGAACTGCATCAGGAAATTGTTTGCCGAGGCTCCGCCGTCCACCCTCAATTCCTTTATTTTTTTACCATAATCTTTTTGCATGGCATCCAGCACATCTGCCACCTGGAAGGCAATTCCCTCCAGTGCGGCCCTGACAATATGTTTCTTGCCGGTACCCCTGGTGATACCGATGATCGTTCCGCGTGCAAACTGATCCCAGTGAGGGGCGCCGAGGCCGGTAAATGCAGGCACGAGGTACACACCTCCGTTGTCACTTACAGAGGCTGCAAGGGTTTCGGTTTCAGTCGCTGATTTAATAAGTCCAAGTTCATCCCTGATCCATTGTATGATCGCTCCGGCAATGAAAATACTGCCTTCAAGGGCATAGGTGATCTTGCCGTCCAGCTTCCATGCAATGGTAGTCAGTAATTTTGAACCTGAGCTTACCGGTTCGGAGCCCAGGTTCATGATCATAAAACATCCGGTACCATAGGTATTCTTTACCATTCCGGGTTCGAGGCACAATTGTCCGAACAGGGCCGCCTGCTGGTCGCCCGCAACCCCCATGATAGGGAGGTTGAACCCTGTTGTGTCGCCGGAGGTTTCGGCAAACAATTCCGATGATCCCTTTACTTCAGGAAGCATGGATGCAGGGATATTGAATAATTCCAGGAGCTCCTCATCCCATTGATCAGAATAGATATTGTAGAGCATTGTTCTGCTGGCATTTGTTACATCGGTGACATGCACTTTGCCCCTGGTGAATTTCCAAATCAACCAGCTGTCGATGGTACCGAAACACAATTCTCCTTTCTCTGCCTTGTCGCGGGCTCCTGTTACATTGTCCAGTATCCAGGCCACTTTTGTTGCAGAAAAATAGGCGTCTATGATCAAACCCGTTTTATCCCGTACCATGCCTGATTTCCCATTGGCAATGAGCTTACTGCACATGTCCGCAGTCCGCCTGTCCTGCCAGACAATGGCATTGTGGACCGGTTTTCCGGTGTTCCTGTCCCACACAACCGCGGTCTCACGCTGGTTGGTGATCCCAATGGAGGCAATGCTTTCAGTTACAATCCCTGATCGGGCAATTACCTCTGCCGTTACGGATGACTGGCTGGACCATATCTCTTCAGGGTCATGTTCAACCCACCCTGGCTGGGGGAAATATTGTTTGAACTCCTTTTGGGCCTGGGCGATTATTTCACCTTGATGGTTGAATAAAATGGCCCTTGAACTTGTTGTGCCCTGATCGAGGGCAAGAATAAATTTTTTCTGGTGCATTCGGGAAAGATTTATTTTTGAAAATACAAATTTGCAACGATCTTTGAATGAAATATCTGTGATTTTTTAAAAACATACTATAGAACATGTCTGGTGTGAGAACAGTAATGCAGCAAGGCTCCATTTCAATGACCCTGGAAAGAGAACCACCCCCGGAGCTGATCGGGCATATCGAAAATACATACCTGGGGACACCGGGAGGTTTGCAATACCATCATACTTCAGGTATTGAGAAGTTGAGGAACATAAAGAACTGTTATTTCGTTCTTTTAAGAAGATCGGGAAAAATGCTGGGTTCGATCGGATATGTGCTTCGTGATACCCGGGCCGGGGATAACACATACAGGAGTTGGCTGATACGATACATGTCGGCAAAAGCACCGCTGCGTACAGACCGTACCTCAAAAAAGAAAATAAAAAAGAGATCCATCGCGGAGCGGTCCGCATCCATGCTCAAGGATGTCACACACATATTCCATAACAATCCTGAGCGGCTGGTGGATTTTGATATCTCTCATATCCCGAAGGCCATCATCTATGCTATTGTTGAAAAGGAGAATGAAAGGTCCCGCAATTTTGCTGAAATTGGAGGGTTTTCAAAAATCGGACAACTTGAATCCTTTATTTTCAGTTGCCTGAGGAAGAGAGATCATCATAAGGTTGAAAGGCTGAAAGCGCGGGAAATTCCAAAGATGAAGCAACTGCTCGATACATTTTACCATGGGCATGCTTTTTATTTTACTGAGAATTTGTTTTTAAATGATCAATACTTTGTGATCCGTAAAGACGGGGAAATTGTTGCAGGGCTGCAGGCCAACCCCGAAAGCTGGGAGGTCAGGACCGTTGGAAACAAATTCCTCGACCGCATCATAAGAGTTCTGACGCGCATTCCGTTTATTGGCAAGCGCTTCAGGTATGAGGAGATGCGTTTCCTTGGTGTTGAAGGGATCTACTTCAGGGAAGGAGATGAAAAATCTCTTTATCACTTACTTGAGGGTGTACTGGGACTCATGGATCAATACCTCGCTTTAATGATACTGGATGTGCGCTCTCCCGAATACAATGCCTTCAGGAAAATGAAAAAACTGGGCCCCGTCAATTTTTTCCTGGGATCATTCAACGCGGATATTTACGCGAAATTCTTTTCATTTCCGGAGGAAGAAAAGCAGGAGGTGTGCAGCAGACCGGCATATATTTCCATTTACGACAATACATAGACGTGGCGGAGCCAGGGGGCAGGACTGGGAGACTGGGAGAGGGGGAGAAAGGGAGACTGGGAGGGCCAGGGTACAAAGGAGTTGCAAAATACTACGAGGGATAAGTTACGCGGAGGATCGCGGAGGAATGTCGAATGTCGAATGTCGAACCGATTCGCCGCGGCAAAGAGCTCATGATCCCGACCGTTATGGTTCAGCCACTCGACTTTATTGACAAACACTATCTTAGAACTGTAAAATACAACACCATGATTTCAACATCAATACCCGGTTTTTATTTAAAACACGCTGAAGAGAAGGATGTGCTAATAATCCTCGATCTTATAAAGGGCATTGCGGCCTATGAAAAGCTTTCCCACGAAGTGGTTGCAACAGAGGAGTTGTTAAAAAAGAATCTTTTCGGACAAAACAGGTATGCCGAAGTCGTGATCGGATATGAAAAAGAGACACCCGTTGGTTTTGCCCTATTCTTCCATAACTTCTCCACTTTTACAGGACGGCCCGGATTGTATCTTGAAGACCTGTTTGTCTTTGAAGAATACAGGGGGAAAGGCTATGGGAAGGCCCTTTTGCTCTACCTTGCAAGGATTGCCGGTGAACGAGATTGCGGAAGGTTCGAATGGGTGGTACTCGACTGGAACAAGCCTGCCATTGATTTTTATAACTCTCTGGGCGCAAAACAGATGAAAGAGTGGATCATTACACGGATTGACGGGGAAGGCATTGAGCGGCTCGCAGAGATGTTTTGATCAGTTTATAAAAAATTTATACATTACACCGGTGAACTGTTAAATTTCCAAATGGCCTTATTTATTAAAACCGTCAATTCCCGGAAGGATATGAAGCGGTTTATCCATCTGCCCGCGAAGATCCACAAGGACCATGAAAACTGGATCCCTCCTTTATATGGAGATGAATGGGGTTTTTTCAACGAAAAGAAAAACAAGTCTTTTTCCCATTGTGATACCATCTTACTTCTTGCCTACAGAGACAGGGAACTTGTTGGCCGGATCATGGGCATCATCCATCATGATTACAACAGGAAGAAAAACGAAAAAAATGCGCGGTTCAATTTTCTTGAGGCATGGGACGACCGGGAAGTGATTGAGGCATTGATCAATGCAGTTGATGAATGGGCCCGGGATAGGGGCATGGAAAAACTTGTTGGTCCGCTTGCATTCTCTGATAAGGATCCCCAGGGATATTTGGTGGAAGGGTTTGATGAACCGATGGTTATCGCTTCTCACTGTAATTTTAAGTACATCACGGACCATCTTCAGGCACTGAATTTCGAAAAGGAGCTTGACTTGGTGGTTTATCACGTCCCGGTTCCTGAAAAAACACCCGATCTGTACCTGAAAATTGCCGAACGCACACGCAACAACAACAAGGACCTTTCACTGGTTGAGTTCAATACAAGGAGGCAGCTCAGAAAATATATCCGTCCCATTCTTTCACTTGTAAATGATACATTTACAGAAATATACGGGTTCACTCCCTTTACACCTGAGGAGATGGATGATTTTGCAAACAGGTATATTTTTGTGCTTGACCCGCGATTCATCAAAGCCATTGAGAATAAAAACAAGGAGATTATCGCCTTTATCGTCGGCATGCCTGATATCAGCCGGGGAATCAAGAAATCATGTGGTTATCTGTTCCCCATAGGTTTCATTCCAATATTGCTTTCCGGTCGAAGGAGCCGTCAGCTGAATCTTATGCTGGGAGCCATCAGGCCCGACTACCAGAACAAAGGACTGGATACCATCCTGGGAACTTCAATGCTTGAATCCGCCCGCAAAGCTGGCAAGACCCATATGGACAGTCACCTGGAGATGGAATCGAATACAAAGGTGCGGGCTGAGATGGAGTACATGGGAGGAAGGGTTTATAAACGATACAGGATATTTAAAAGGGCATTGCATTTGAATGAAAAACATTAAATTGCATTTTGTTATGAGAGCTGTTTTATATATTGTTCTCCATACCTGGAACGGGCAGGGATTGTTTCAATGCCTGATCAATTAATCTCATAGATTCTTTCTCTCGATCACATCCTGTAAGTTTTGTAATACAGGAAATTACCAAAAAGCTTTTCATCACTTCATTCTTACCAGGATCACAATCTATGCCAGTAATTTTTGATATAAAAAGATTTGCATTGCATGACGGACCGGGCATCAGGACCACAGTATTTTTCAAAGGTTGTCCGCTGCGCTGCCCATGGTGCCACAATCCGGAAAGTCATGATACACATATTGAAGCATACAATGAGACGATGATCATTGACGGAAAAGAGATAATCATGGCTAAAATTTACGGCAAAAGAGTCGATCTGAATGAACTTGTTGAAGAAATGTTGCTGGACCGTGTATTTTATGAAGAGTCCGGCGGAGGCGCAACCATCTCTGGTGGTGAGCCATTGATGCAGTTCGACGCCCTGCTGGAATTGCTGCAGGAGCTTGGCAACAAGGGAATTCACAGGGCAGTGGACACATCTGGATATGCACCGGCAGAAAAAATCCTTGAAATCGCAGCGCATACCGATCTTTTCCTGTATGATCTTAAAATAATAAACCCCAATAAACATAAAGAATTAACAGGAGCTGATAATGAATTGATCATAAACAACGCAGACCTGTTGCTGGAAGGAGGACACAATGTAGTTTTTCGAATTCCTGTGATCCCCGGGATCAATGATTCTGAAGCAGACACTGGTGAATTTTTGAATTTTTTTCAAAAGAGAAGCGATCGCATATTGGAATTGCATTTGCTGCCATACCACAAAACAGGCTCAAATAAATACAAAAAGCTTGATGTGGAATATGAAATGCATTCCGTCAATGCCCCTGATGAAAAAAAGATGAATGAAATAAAGACCCGGCTTGAAGCATGCGGTTGCAATGTTAAAATTGGAGGTTAACGCAATGATGACGAAGCGCATACAACAATTGAGGAATATGAGCCTCAATGCCGTAAACCGTTTAAGTGCCGAGCGGGCATTGATCATAACGGATTTCTACAGGGACCATCCTGCAGGCAACGATCCGGCTCCTGTTTACCGTGCCGGGGCATTTGAATATTTGTTACGGAATAAGCAACTGTGTATCAATCCCGGAGAGCTGATCGTGGGTGAGCGCGGTCCGCAGCCTAAAGCAACTCCAACGTATCCTGAAATATGTCTGCATTCCCTCGAAGACCTTGATCTGCTTCACAACCGTGAAAAGGTTTCCTTCAGTGTAGATCAGGAAACCCGGGATCTCTATGAGAAAAAGATCATTCCATTCTGGAAAGGCAGGACCAACCGCGACCGCCTGTTCGGTTTGATGACTGAGGAATGGCACAACGCTTATGATGCAGGTGTTTTTACTGAATTCCAGGAGCAACGAGCTCCGGGGCATACGGTACTCGGTAAAAAGATATACAAGCAGGGATTGCTGGATGCCATAGATGGTATTCAAAACATCAAAAAGAATTATGGGCATGAAGGGGATGGAGGCGAAAGGCTTGCAGAATTGGAAGCCATGGAGATCGCTGCACGGGCAATGATCATGTATGCAGGCAGAAATGCCGATTACCTGGAGGAGATTGCAGCAGAAGAGTCAGATGCACATAGGCGGAAAGAATTGATGGAGATGGCAACGATCTGCAGGAAGGTTCCGGCAAATGCTCCTGAAACCATGCACGAAGCGCTCCAGTATTACTGGTTCGTACACATCGGGGTTATCAGTGAACTGAATCCCTGGGATTCGTTCAATCCAGGCAGGCTTGACCAGCATCTTTATCCCTTCTACGAGAACGATATTGTGCAGGGCAGGTTAACGGAAGATGCGGCAAGGGAATTGCTGCAGTCTTTCTGGATAAAATTCAACAACCATCCTTCACCGCCAAAAATTGGTGTTACAGCAGAGGAGAGCAGTACCTATACGGATTTTTGCCTGATCAACCTGGGAGGACTGAAGGAAGACGGCAGCGATGCAGTCAATGAAGTGTCTTATCTTTTGCTTGATATCATTGAAGAGATGCGTTTGCTGCAACCATCCTCCATGATACAGGTGAGCAGGGAAAACCCGGATGAATTTTTCGATCGTGCTGTAAAGATCATTAAAACCGGGTTCGGACAGCCATCTGTTTTTAACACCGATGCCATCGTCCGGGAGCTGCTTAACCAGGGGAAGAATATTATTGATGCCAGGAACGGAGGGGCCTCAGGATGTGTTGAAACAGGGGCATTCGGAACGGAAGCATATTTCCTGACCGGGTATTTCAACCTGCTGAAGGTTCTGGAACTCACATTGAACAATGGAAAGGATCCCCGGACCGGCAAGCAGGTGGGCATGGAAACAGGGGATCCTGAAATGTTCACTGACTTCGGATTGCTGCAGGAGGCTTTTTCCAGCCAGCTGAATTACCTGATCGATATCAAGATCAAAGGAAACGTGAAGATCGAGGAATTATTTGCCAGGCACCTGCCCGTACCTTTTCTCTCACTTTTCATTGATGACTGCATAAAAAATGCAAAGGATTACAATGCAGGGGGCGCTCGGTATAACACCAGTTATGTACAGGGGGTTGGACTGGGATCAGTGACAGATATGCTTGCATCTTTAAAATACAACGTGTATGATGAGAAAAAGATCCTACTGCCGGCTTTACTGAAGGTCATGGCGGAGGATTTTGGCGGGCAAGAAGAGATACGTGCAGATCTGATCTATCATTCCCCTAAGTACGGGAATGACAATGACGGGGCCGATCAGCATGCCACATGGGTGTTCGGGGAATTCTACAAAGCAGTGAACGGAAAGCCGAATTACAGGGGTGGCGTGCACAGGATCAATATGCTTCCCACAACTTCACATGTTTATTTTGGAAGTGTAATTGGTGCCACACCGGATGGAAGGCACGCCGGTGAACCGCTTTCTGAAGGGATCTCTCCCTTCCAGGGAATGGATACAAAAGGGCCCACAGCCGTATTGCGCTCAGCGGCAAAGATTGATCATCTGAAAACCGGAGGGACATTGCTGAATCAGAAATTTACCCCGGATTTTTTCAGAAATGATGATTCAATTAGAAAGATCACACAACTGATCAGGGGCTATTTCAGGATGTCGGGCCATCACATTCAATTCAACGTTGTTTCGGCTGATACCCTGCGCGATGCGCAAAAGCACCCGGAAAAGCACCGGGACCTCATTGTGCGTGTGGCAGGTTACAGCGATTATTTCAACGATCTGGGTCTGCCGTTGCAAAATGAGATCATAAGAAGAACGGAACAGGATATTTGACCATGGCCACTAACAGCAAAGCAGAAGTCAAGGTTCAGCAACAAGTTTTTACTGAATAGTTCAAAGTGAGTGCCCATGGAATACATTTGATAACTATTTTATTATTTTAGGGGCATGGCGGATTTACCTTTCCTGATATACGAAATTGACCATGAACAGCTGGAGCAACTCCGGGAAATTGCCATTCGAACATTCGATGAAACTTTTTCATCCACCAACAGCAAGGAAAATATGGAACATTATTTTGCCCGTAGTTTTAACCTGGAAAGGCTGGAAAATGAGATGAAAGTTCCCGACTCACGTTTTTGGTTTATTAATTATGGGCAGGAACTTGCAGGGTATCTTAAGGTAAATACCGCGGAAGCACAAACAGAATTAAAGGAAACAGATGGTTTAGAAGTGGAAAGGATCTACGTGTTGAAAAAATATCATGGCACAGGGGTTGGATCGGAACTTATGGAGCATGCCAAAAAGTATGCAAAGAAATTGGGGAAAAAATATATCTGGCTGGGTGTGCACGAGGAAAATCACAGGGCATTGAAATTTTACAGGAAATATGGTTTTGAGGAATTCAGCGACCATGTTTTTATGATGGGAAAACAACCTCAAAGGGATATTTTAATGCGAATGGAATTAAAGGGTTAATTCTTTTGAGGCTGGTGACCTGGGTTTTTATTTGCCGGGGCTGAAAAAAAGAAGAGATTTTAAATTTTACAACAATCTGCAAAATGAGAAAGTATGTAATTTGGGCTTTTTATCTGCTGGCAAGTTTCTCCTGCAGCAGCAATGAAGAAATTGAACCTGCGTTTGTTCTTCTGGCAGGGGAACTGACATCTGAAGGGGCAATTTTGCAATGCAGATTTGCAGCTTCCGATACATTGATCGGATATGATATGCCAGGAGTTGATTGCAAAGGCTATTTTGAGATTTCCCCGGATTCTTTGTTTCGGAACCGGTCTGTTTTCGGACCTTTCCAAGTTACAGAATCAAATGATTTTATTATTAGGAAAAGAGTACTGGGTCTGGACCCGGACAGAAGATATTTTTACAGAGCAAAGGCTGTAATACCAGATGGAACTATTGAATATTCAAGGACCGGGTTATTCAGGACTTTACCACTTTTTGATGCGGAGAAAGAAATAAGGTTTGCAATAGCCACGGGATTCAACTATGAACATTATTATGGTTTGGATACCTCCAGGAACAGGCAATTCAGGCACGAGCCACGCATGCTTGGAGCTGTTGGCGAAGATAGTATTTTCGGATTTGAAGCTTTTGAAACGGTTATGAAGATCAGCCCCGATTTTTTCATAGCCAACGGCGATGTGGTTTATTATGACAAGCCATCTTCAGATCCTGAAATGTGGGCAAGGTCGATGGAAGAAATGCAGGCAAAATGGCATCGCTATTTTTCCATGCCCAGGAACAGGGAAATGTGCCTTGAAGTGCCAGTTTATTTTCTGAAAGATGACCACGATCACCGTTACAACGATTGTGACACAACCGACGAACGTGGAAGTGAACCTTCCAGCAAACTTGGTATTGAGGTTTTTAAACAGCAGGTTCCTGTCACAGATCCGCTGGATGAGAATGCAAAAACATACCGGACCATAAGAATGGGAAAGCATCTGCAGGTATGGTTCATGGAAGGGCGCGATTACAGGAGTCCAAACAGCATCAAAGACACTATCGGGAAAACCATTTGGGGAGAAGAGCAGAAGAACTGGCTGATGCAAGGCCTCCTGGAAAGCGATGCAACCTACAAGATAATGATTTCCCCGACTCCAATGGTCGGACCTGATGATGCTTATAAAAAAGACAACCATACCAATCCCGGTGGATTCAGGACTGAAAGAGATGAGTTTTTCTGTTTTTTGAAAGAAAACGGGCTGATCGGTAATGGATTTTACATTATATGCGGTGACCGTCACTGGCAATACCATTCCATAGCACCCAATGGCCTAGAGGAATTTTCCTGCGGTGCATTCATTGATCAGAATTCACGTGCAGGCAGGCTTCCCGGCGATCCTCTCTCAACGGATCCGGATGCTGAATTAACCATGCCATACGTGCAGACCAATGACTGGGGAGGAGGATTTTTACTGGTATCGCTCCAGATGTCCGATGATCAGTCTTATCTCAAATTCAGTTTCAGGAATAAATACGGGGAACCGGGTTATGAGATTACCAGGAGACGCACCATTAACAACTAATCTATTGAACCAATTATGATAAGCAAGGAAACATTCAACTGTATAATTATCGGATGGACACTTTTCGGGCTGGTTATTTTTATTGTGCTGCTATTTGTTTCTGCCCCCTATGGCCGTCATTCAAGAAAGGGTTGGGGGCCGACCATTCCCAATAAGCTTGGATGGATTGTAATGGAACTTCCTTCCTTAATTCTTTTCGGGTATTTCTTTCTTTTTGGTTCCTCAGACCCCTATCCCGTTGCCTGGATATTTTTTGCCATTTGGACATTACATTACATCAACAGGTCGTTGATTTTTCCTTTCAGAACAAGGACCAAAGGAAAGAAAATGCCAATGATCATCGCCCTTTTTGCTATAATATTCAACCTTATGAATGGTTCACTGAACGGAATGTATTTCTCTGAATTTTCCAGGGAATATCCACTGGAATGGCTCTGGGATATCCGGTTTATATTGGGAAGCGTGGTATTAATCACGGGCTTGATAACCAATCAAATATCCGATCAGAAACTACTTCGTTTGCGAAGCGCTCCTTCAAATGGCTATAAAATACCCAGGGGAGGATTGTTCAGGTATGTATCATGTCCCAATTTCCTTGGAGAAATAATTCAATGGACCGGCTTTGCCATCATGACATGGAGTCCTGCAGCACTGGTATTTGTATTGTGGACATTTTTCAACCTGGCTCCCAGGGCGCTGGACCATCACAAATGGTACAGGAAAGAATTCCCCGAATATCCAGAGAATAGAAAAGCATTGATCCCTTTTATTTTGTAGCATCACTTTCAAGCAGTGGTATCTGACGGCACAGTCCCGGGATTGAAACCTTAGTGCAAAAGTCTATTCTAGACAGACACTATTCAAAATGAACAGCTTTCTCTCCTGCCTCAATCTCAATATCCAATATATTTTCCGGAGGGGGCAGGGGACAGGTGGCAAACGGACTGAAGGCGCAGGGAGGATTGTATGCCTTGTTAAAATCCAGGATCACATGATCTCCGTCGACCATATCTGTATACAGGAACCTTCCGGCACCATAGGTCTCCAGGCCATTGGTGGCGTCTCCCACAATGAGAAAGTAACCTGATCGCGATGCAAATGGCAGCAGGGTTTGCTCTTTGTCTTTGATACTGAATGTCAATTCACCCGGTACCTTATAGTATTCATAAAAACCGGGAATCACTGTTGGGACCTGCAGGGTCTTTAAGGAATCATAAGGTGTGAAGGTCGCTTCAACGACCCATTTTTTATTGAAGGGATAGGAAGGTATATTTTTCAGTTCCTTTATTCTTGGGTGTTCGAGGTTTCGCAGCCTGATCCCGTATTGGCTCCCTCTTTTTATAACAAACCACCTAAAGCTGCCGGTTTCCATGATTGAAGTGCTGTCCTGGTGATCATTTCTTAAAATGACCGAACCAACAGGATCATCATCTATTGTGATGCCTGCCTCAGGATTAGAATTCAGCCTGGCAATTGAATCCTCAAGTATGATACTGCCTCCATATGCAGGAAATTTTTCAGGAAACACGATTGAATTGGATGGATCCGATCCGAAAGTGTTTTCACCCTGGCGCAACCAGAACAATCCGGCAAGATTGAGCCACCCGTTTTCTGATCTGAGCCTACTGATCCTGTTTTTTTCCCACTCCTCATGCTCAGACATGTATGTATCCCAGTCGGAAATAACATTTGAATCTGAACTGCAGGAGGTCAATGCAATACAGAATATCGCCAAACAGTAGGACAGAATTAATTTCATGCTGATGGTTTTAAAGGATAAATATAGGAATAACTTTAAAGGCAAATAATTGCGATTCTATAGGTGCGAATTCAGGGGGATGCCTTGATTATTTGTTTGGTTTCCTCACGAAGCATACATGCATCCTGACAGGATCATTCTTATAGGCCCCGTTTTCAGATGCAGGTTTCCAATCCGGTCCTTCGAGGATGATCCTGGTGGCTTCCTCAGAAAACAGATCATCAGGTGATTGTATGGTGGTGACATCAAATGGGCGGCCCTCCTGTGAAATGTAGAATTGTAGTTCTACCATTGCACTGTCTGTATCCTCATATCCGGCAGGAAATGCGATGGCAGAATCCATATAGGCAGTATAGGCTTCAATTCCTTCAGCGGGCATGGCAGGATACGATTTAGATTCTTCGAGCGAAGAAAGGCTCACCCTCCTTATGGCATTGGCTGATATTGTTTCGTTATTGCCATAAGGTGTCATAGCTGTGACATCATCTGATTTATCATATTTGAAAGTGATTATTTTCTGTGTCCCTTTTTTCGCAACCTGATTCCCTGAAAATGCTACCTCTGTATCACTGACTATCTCCTCAGCATCATCAATCACTGTAATGCTTTCAAAAGCCTCAGCAGGGGGCTGCACTTCTTCGGGGGCGAATTCATCTTCCGATTCGGCCATTAGGTGTGTTGTTCCAGTCACATCTGATGTGGTTTCTGCTTCCACGGCCCCGGTTTTTTCCTGCATACCTTCACTGCCACCGGCGGCACTTTTTGTTTCCATTATTTTCTTCTCCATTTCTGCAATGGCGGCAAAGCTGCTTTCCTCTTTATCTGAAGATTTACTTTTTGCCCTCTCGCGTTCAATTTGCGATCTTTTTTCTTCATCCATTGTTTCTTTTTCGCCCGTGATCTCCTGTTTTTCTATTGCAGCAGATCTTTCATCAGCAATCTCTTCTTCTAATGAATAATCGGGAACGGGCTTTTCTGCCGCTTCCTCACTGAATTCAGGAATTGTTTCATATTTTTTAAATCCGCTATCACTTATATTGATAAATAGGGTTGTGACAATGAGGATGGAAGCGGCTGCTGCGGCGGCGCTGTACCAGACAATCCTTCTTTTACGGTTGATCCGTTTGTGAATTTTTTCCTTAAGAATAAAAAGGTCCTCGTCTGATTCTTCCCTTGAGATCCCGGAAAAACCTTCGAGTGCTTCAGACTCAAACGGGTCTTTCTGCATCCGCCTTTCAAATGCGTTTCGATCCTGCTCCCTGAGATTGCCCTCCGAATAATCGAAGAAATCAGATAGTACCGACCAGTTATGTTTGTTTTTCTTCTTCTTCATTTGTTTTTTCTATACAGATCTTCAGATTTCTTTTCCCGTTTTGAATACAGCTTTTCACTTTCTTTTCTTTTGCACCTGTCAGTTTTGATATTTCCCTGTATGATTTACTCTTAAAATAGAACAGCCGTATGCACTCCTGTTGCTCCTTCTTTAACTTATCAATACAATCCATGAGGATATTGTCAACTGACCTGTTCACTTCATCTAAAGGATGCATTTCATACGAAGATTCCACAAAAGCATCCTGCTCAATTTCCCATTTTACTTTTTTTTGTTTAGTTGACTTTTCGGCCCTGATCTTCATAAGACAGAAGTTCTTTGTCAGCACATACAACCAGGTTTTAAACTGCTCAATATCGTGTTTTTGTGTTTCAATGATCAGCTTTTCAAAAATTGCAGCAGCGCCATCTTTGGCATCTTCCCTGTTTTTGAAGTATTTCAGACAAACCCCGTATACAAGATGCATGTACCGATCATACAAAGCACCAAGTATATTGAGGTCACCGGAATTTTTGAATTTATTCAGCAGATCTTCATCCGGCAGTTCATTATATTTCTTCCAGGTTACTTTCAGCTCAATAATTTTTAGAGGCTACAATTTAGTAAAAATTGAAAGAAGGAAATGGTATCCGGGAGATTGCTGGCTTTGTCCACCGCCTCACTGTCTCACCGACCCACTGTCTCACTGACCCTTTTATGGAATCTTTCACTTTCCTGCATCCTTAAAATGAAAAGCAAATATTATGAATCAAAATCCAGGATCATGAAACCAATAACATCAATCATTATTATCAGCATTTTGTCTGTTTTCTTAATGTCAGCTACTCAAGCCCGCAAAATAACCGGAACGGTTATCGCAAATGACGGAAAAGTATTGCAGGGAGTCACAGTTACTGAGAAGGGTACTATGAACAGTGTATATACTGATCAATTTGGTAAGTATTCTATTTATATTGCCTCTGATACTTCAGTGCTTGTATTTTCATTAAATGGCATGAAAACCCAGGAAATAACCGTCGATTCAGCAATAATTATTCATGTTCAGATGGCACCTGCCAAACATGAAATCCATTTTGTGGAGGATGAGAGGGCGGCACGGGAATCAGCGCTCAGTAACATCGTTTCGGGAAACAATACGAAACCTGGTTATCAGCCGGGCCAGGGAAAGAAAGCGATGGCATATGATGCTGCTTATGTTTCAGGGGGTCATTTTATGCCGCAACAGGACTGGAACACAGAATCCTATTCGACCATACATGAGAACGGCTTCAAGAATGTTGTCTTTGCACCCCTTTCCACTTTTTCAATTGATGTGGACAGGGCATCGTATTCCAATGTACGCAGGTTTGTGAATATGGGAAAAATTCCTCCTGTTGATGCTGTCAGGATCGAAGAAATGATCAATTATTTTTCATATGATTATCCCCAACCTGGAAACGAACATCCTTTTTCCGTCAGCACCGAACTTTCAGAATGTCCATGGAACAAAACACATCAGCTGCTTCATGTCGGTCTGCAGGGAAAAGAGATCAACAAGGAGAACCTGCCCCCATCCAATCTTGTCTTTCTTCTGGACGTCTCCGGTTCAATGAGGACACCAAACAAGCTTCCTTTGTTGAAATCTGCTTTCCGGTTGCTGGTAAACGAATTGCGCCCGGAGGATCGTGTGGCTATAGTTGTCTATGCCGGAGCCGCTGGTGTTGTTTTGAAATCCACTCCTGGAAAAGAGAAATCAGGGATACTCTCGTCTCTTGACAGTCTGCAGGCAGGAGGATCCACAGCAGGGGGAGAGGGGATAAAACTGGCATATAAAATTGCAGGAGACAATTTCATTGAAGGAGGCAACAACCGGATCATCCTGGCGACCGATGGAGATTTTAATATTGGCCAGTCAAGTGATGCCGAAATGGAACGGTTGATAGAAACAAAAAGAAATGAAGGAGTATTCATTACGGTGCTCGGGTTTGGAATGGGAAATTACAAGGACAGTAAAATGGAAACCATTGCAGACAAGGGCAACGGGAACTATGCTTACATTGATAACATCCAGGAGGCCAACAAGGTCCTTGTAAGTGAATTCGGGGGTACTTTGTACACGATCGCGAAAGATGTTAAATTCCAGATTGAATTCAACCCTGCCAGGGTTAAGGCATACCGTCTTGTGGGATATGAAAACCGCTTGCTGAATGATGAGGATTTCAATGATGATACAAAGGATGCGGGAGAAATGGGGGCGGGTCACACCGTTACTGTGCTCTATGAGTTAATACCGGCAGGCTCCGGTGAGGAAACTGTGGACATAGATCCGTTAAAGTACCAGCCCCATGATTCAGAAGTAGATGGGATTCATGAGAAATATTCCAATGAACTGCTGACCATCAAGGTCCGTTATAAATTACCTGATGAAGATAACAGTATTAAGATGGAAATTCCGATACAGGGCAAAGCAACCAAATTTGAAAAAACAACCGATAATTTCAGGTTCTCTGCTGCTGTGGCTGAATTCGGCATGATCCTGAGAAATTCTTCTTACCTGCATGAGGGAAGCATTGAAGATGTGCTCGCGATTGCGCGAAATGCAAGGGGAAGTGATGATGAAGGATACAGGGGTGAATTCATCAGGCTGGTTGGTACAAGCAAAAGTTTGCTGACCGCCCGGCAATAAAACTGTAAACATGAAGCAGGGTGATGCTTATTTCTTCTTCTAATCCTTCTTTGCAGCCTTTTCAAGTTTGTTGTAGTACTTGCTTGTAAGGGCTGCTCCTATGATCCCTGCTTCATTTAATAATGTTGCCGGGACAACTTTTGCCCTGGTATTGAGATGTTGCAGGAATTTGTCATCTTTTTTACTGGCACCACCCCCGATTATGATCAGGTCCGGCCACAACAGGTCCTCCATTCTTTTCAGGTATTCCCCGAACCTTCCTGCCCAATCTTCCCATGACAATTCATCTGCCTTCCTTGCAGCATCAGATGCATACTTTTCAGCATCATCTCCATGTAACAGGATGTGTCCCATTTCAATGTTAGGCATCAATACACCATTTGTAAAAACAACAGTTCCCAGTCCTGTTCCAACGGTGATAAGAAGCGCTACTCCACGAAAATTCTTTCCTGATCCGAATTTCATCTCTGCCATACCGGCAGCATCAGCATCGTTTACAACATGGACTTTGCATCCGGTCTTTTTACTGAACAACGCATTCAGGTTAACATCAATCCAGCTGTCATCAACATTTGCTGCTGTTCTTGCAAAACCCTGCTGGATAACACCCGGGAATCCCACGCCAACCGGTCCTTTCCAGTCAAAATGATCTGCAATTTCCCTGATTACATCTGCAACCGCATCCGGAGTTGCAGGCTGGGGTGTCGGGATCCTGAACCGTTTGGTGATAAGTTTGCCTTTTTTGGTATGTACAATGGCTCCTTTTACACCTGAGCCTCCAATATCAATGCCGAGTATTTTTTTTAATTTCATTGTACGGTTGTGAAATTACTAATTAAATAATTGATAATAAGATATTTATAAGCTAACCTAATGTCATCTGTCAATGCAGGAAGCGTGCATCAGATCGGAGATAAAATTATAATTTTTTCAAACGGAAAAACATTCCATCAAAAGTATTTTTCCAATTGATTTTTTTTCTTCTAACAAACACCCCGATATGTACTGATATCAATATGGATGATGCGAATGCCGGGATTACCTGTATACAGCTTTGTATTTCTTTTTCAATTCAACAGCTTGCCGGCTGAAAGGATCATCATGGTATTTATAGTTCATGTACAATTCTGTTTGATTGCCATAGTATGGGGAGGCAGGTATTCCCGAGGTGCCCGTGGGGATGACCGTTTTTGAGTGATCCCAGTTTTCCAGGGAGAAAATATGTCGCTGTGATGCACCATGATCGACTTCATAGCTTGATCCCACCGTATAGCTGAATGGTGAAACGGTATGAAAACTTCCTCCCGCGGCATATGGTCCCAGGTTGGGATCAAAGAGTTTTACCACCAGGTCAACACCACCCATGGGGTGTTCGATGGTAATGGTGTGGATGTCACCATACCTCCAGGCGCCCGGGTCATTGCCGGCAATTGAAACAAGGGTATCAACGGTTGTTTTAAATGCCCTCAAGATATTATCGCTGAATGTTTCGGTATGACCTGGTGTGTTAACATCATCGCACCATGCCGATTCCAAGGTTTCAGCAAGTGTATAGATGTGATAGCGGGCAATAATATCGTTGCCCATGATCTGAGGAAATACTTCGTCACCCAGTTCGTCCTTATAAAGCGTGCGGATGAGCTCTGCATACATTTGTTCAAAGATCAAAGGTGCCGCTTCATTCATACCCATGTGGTAATCCCATTGCTTCAGGATTAAGAGTGCTTCGTTTTCAATGCCTTCGACCTTTCCATCCAAAACATCAATGTAAACGGGAACCATTCTTCTGGCAAATACCGAAACCTGGTCTGAATGCATTTCCCGGAAACTGCTGATGGAATGTTTTTCCTTTGCATCAAGCAATTCCCTGATGCGGTCAATTCTATTGGGAAGCGAGAACCATGTTCCGATATAATATGGGTATTCCTCGTTTACGGTTTTATTGTTGGCACTTGATACAACTCCATTTTCAGGATTGTATGAGTAGGGCAGTTGTTCAAAGGGAACAATATCATTCTCGCCCCAGTCGTATAATGTCGTATCGCCCGGATAGACCATTACATGGTCCCCTTTTCTGACAGGAACACCGCCTGCTGCCTGCAGACCGATATTTCCCTCCCTGTCGGCATACACAACATTTTGACTTACAGCGATGAAAGTTTTTGCTGCATCCCTGAATTCATCCCAGTTGGATGCACGGTTGAAAAGGTGTACAGACCGGAGTTCGTTGCTGTAATCGGTTCCGATCCAGCGGGCTGTTATGGTCTTGTCACTGACTCCTTTGAAGGTGCTTACCACAGGCCCCCTGTGCGTATATCGGTTATTGCGAATAACCGGTTCGTCTTCGCCTTTCACCTGAATTGCTTCTTCGGTGATGCGCATGTCGACCCACCGTCCGTTCAGTTTGTATTGGTTGGTATCTGACGGATTCACAGTTTCCAGATAGAAATCAAGGTTATCGACTGTGAGGTTGGTCATCCCCCATGCAATATTTTCATTGTGTCCGCAGATCACATAGGGCTGACCCGGTAAAACGACGCCGGTGACATTCAGTTTTCCTTCCACCACCTGGTGCATCTGGTACCAGATCCCGGGAGACATGAACCCAAGATGCATGTCGTTGGCAAGCAATGGCATGCCGGTTTCACTCCTTTCACCGGAAACAGCCCAGTTGTTGGATGCCTCAAAAACCTGGATCCCGAGTTTGCTGATTGCATTCACGGCCTGTTCAATGGTTGTATTCATCACAAGTTCAGGGTGCTTTTCAATATAATCGGGGTAAACAAACCTGGTTTTGAAATCATTGTCCCATGGCATCAACTCTTTCACCAGTGAATCGCCTGCTGCATTTTCAATTTTAAACATCGCCATATCGGCCGACCAGCCCGATGTGAGGTCCCAGGCCATATAGCCGATTAAATTTGTCGTATGTACGATGGTCCACTCATCAGGTTTGTATCCCAGCAGTCCAAATTCAAATGGCAATTTTTTCTGATTATTGGTGATGAACTGGTTCACGCCATCGGTATATGCCATGAGGCATTTCAATATTTCAGGGTCTGTTTGCTGAAGTACCTCCGCTGATTTTTTTGAAAAATCAAAAGCGCGAAACAACTGATCGGCGCCCAGCATATCGGCGCCGAAGATCTCGGAAAGCCTGCCCAGTGTTATTCTTCTTAAAAGATCCATTTGCCAAAGCCGGTCCTGGGCCGATAGGTATCCTACAACCCTGTAAAGATCTTCTTCATTTTTTGCATAAACATGTGGAATGGCAAGTGAATCCCGGATAACCGTCACTTCATCGATCATATTTTCAAGGTCCACATCCACGGAATAGTCAGGTATGGCCCTTTTTTTCATATTGTTGATGAAAAGCATGCCGGCAATGGCTGCCACAGTGATCACAACAATAACAACAAGCAGGATGCGTCTAAATATTTTCATAAGGCAATTTTTTTAATTGGTGCTTGTCGTTTTCTTATCAAGCACAGTTTAATATATTAGTTTTCTTTCTGACAATAAATATGATTTATATTCGGGAGTATGATTGAACACAGTAATTTTCCGGAAACTATTAAAAATGTTTTTCAAGGCAGGTTTCAGAACGTGCATTTTCAGGATATTTTGAATAAAATTAAGAAATTCCGGGGATAAATAAATATTTTGTTTGTAATTGGCGGCTGGCATTTTTCGAAATAATTTCTAAATTGTGCGGGTAACCAAAACCTGACTCTCATGAAAAGATCATTTTTTGCATTCCTTTTTGCGATCATATCTTTGTCTTTAGCGGCCCAGGAATCTGAGGAAGCAACTTCCGGTGACAAAGCTCCGGACTCAAAATCCGGCTGGTCCTTCGGGGGTGTGCCCGTCGTGGCGTTTGATTCTGATATCGGCTTCAAATACGGTGCCCTTGTTAATCTTTACGATTACGGCGACGGCAAGAGGTATCCAATGTACGATCATTCCATTTACCTCGAATGGTCGCGCACTACAAAGGGAAGCGGAATCAACCAGTTTACCTGGGATACAGATAAACTGATACCTGGAATTCGTTCTTTTCTTGAAGTGAGTTACCGCACCGAGCAGGCACTTGATTTTTATGGATTCAATGGCGCCCAGGCGCTGTATAATTCAGATTTTGAAACCGATACAACTTTGGAGGATTTAAGGAATAGCTACTATTACAGGCATTCAAGAAAACTTCTAAGGATAAATGCAGATTTCCAGGGTAAGATCATTGGCAACAAATTTCGCTGGCTTTTGGGTGTGGGCTATTATGACAATGTGATAGATTCCGTTGATATTGATGCTCAGAATGAAGGAAAAACCAGTTATCTGCTATCCAGGAACAGCATTTACGGATTGTATGTAGATGAAAAGATCATTCCTGCAGACCAGGCGAACGGCGGTGGGCATACCCTCCTGAAGGCAGGTCTGGTATATGATACAAGGGACAACGAGCCCAATCCTTTTAAAGGAATCTGGACAGAAATGCAATTACATTATGTGCCCTCTTTTCTCAGTACGACAAAATACGGCTATTCCCGGTATGCGCTTACACACAGGCAATATTTTACCATCATTCCTGACTGGATGAATGTAGCTTACCGGCTGTCTTTCCAGGGAAAATTAACCGGTGAGATGCCGTTCTACATGATGCCTTACTTGTTCAATACAGCTCCTCAGATGACATCTGACGGTGTGGGCGGCTCCAAAACGGTAAGGGGAATTTTGAGAAACAGACTTGTTGGAGAAGGAATAGCCTATGGTAATCTTGAACTCAGGGGAAAGGTCGTGAAATTCAACTTCCTTAACCAGAACTGGTACATTGCACTTTCTGCTTTCCTTGATGCAGGAATGGTAACCCAGAAGTTTGAATACCCTGCCACTGCAGCGGCTCTTACACTACCAGATTCGGATGTGCCGGTCGTTGATCTCAATGCAAAAGAAGTTCCGCACCTTGGTTATGGAGGTGGGCTTCATATTGTCCTGAACGAAAATTTCATTGTAACGGTTGATTTTGGATTCGCTGCCAAAAAGGCCGATGGGAATACAGGCTTGTATATCGGTCTGAACTTCCTGTATTAGTTTTATAAACCAGACAATTTTGACGGTATAGACTGGTTGTAAAGCATGCAGGATATTAACAGTCAGTTACAGGAAGATCTGAAGAGTATTTCCAGGAAGATAATAGCAGAAATCCGGTTAAGACAGAGCCGGCACCCGGGTCTGTTTATTTAAAAACAAAATAAATAAGACTTCCCGGCATCGAAATATGTCCTGTAGCGATATTTAAGAATCTAACATCAATAATTTTGTATCCTGATTTACGAAAAAATTATGTCAGATCAGCATACCATAGATCATATAGGTTTTGTGGACTCGGTTGACGACCGGAAAGCAAGGGTAAGGATCAATAGCCAGTCGGCCTGTGCCTCCTGTCATGCAAAGGGCGCATGCACTGCTGCCGATCAATCGGAAAAATCTATAACGGTACCTGTTGGGGGCCGGAGTGTTAAGCCCGGAGAGCGGGTCAGGGTGCTGATTGCAAAAAGAACTGGTTTAAGGGCTGTGGCCATCGGATATGTCTATCCGTTCTTCCTTCTGATGATTGTATTGATCATACTTACGGCGGCAGGAGCAGGTGAACTGAGTGCCGGAATGTGGTCACTTGCCTCATTGGTACCATATTACCTGACTGTTTTCTTATTAAGGAATCGCATAAGTCAGGCATTTACTTTCAGGTTGGAGAAATTATTAAACAACGTATGAGTCAGATTATACTATACACAATTATTACCCTGGTGGCCATAGGAGCTGTGGCTGCAATTATCCTGTACCTGGTGGCACAGAAGTTCAAAGTGTATGAAGATCCACGGATCGATCAGGTTGAAGAGGCATTGCCCGCTGCCAATTGTGGAGGATGTGGATTTGCCGGGTGCCGGAATTTTGCAGAAGCGCTTGTGAAGTCAGAATCCTTTGATGACTTGTTTTGTCCGGTGGGGGGAAATGAAGTAATGGGAGCTGTTGCCACCATCCTTGGCCGTGAGGCTGTTGAGCAGGATGAGCAGGTTGCAGTCATAAGGTGCAACGGCACCCCGGAGTTCAGACCCAGGACAAACATTTATGACGGAGCCGGTTCCTGTGCAGTGGCACACAGTCTTTACACTGGTGAAGGCGGATGTCCTCACGGTTGTCTTGGTGAGGGAGATTGCGTGGTTGTTTGCGATTTTGACGCAATTCACATGAATCCTGTTACCGGGTTGCCGGAGGTGATCGATGATAAATGCACTGCATGTGGAGCCTGTGTTACTGCTTGTCCACGCGATATCATCGAACTTCGAAAGAAAAATAAAAAAGACCGGAAGATTTTTGTTTCATGCATCAATGAGGAGAAAGGGGGAGTGGCCAGGAAGAATTGCAGTGTTGCCTGCATCGGTTGCAGCAAGTGTTTCAATGTTTGTCCGTTCGATGCAATAACCATGAACAACAACCTGGCATACATTGATCCGGTCAAATGCAGGCTCTGCAGGAAATGTGTGCCTGAGTGCCCCACTGATGCAATCCTGGAGATCAACTTTCCGCCCCCAAGGGATAAATCAAAAGAAAAAGTTGAAACAGCATCAGAAACAACAGATTCAGGAGGTACTGAAAAAACCAATAAAAATTCATAAAATGGGGTTATTGACATTCTCCAGAGGAGGGATACATCCGGCGGAAAATAAGATCTCAGCAGGTAAGAAAATTGAATTTGCAGGCCTGCCTGAACAGGTAATTATTCCTGTCTCACAGCATCTTGGCGCTCCTTCAAAAGTCCTTGTAAAAAAGGGAGATGAGGTGAAGACCGGGCAGGTGATCGCTGAATCCAGTGGATTTGTTTCAACAAACATACACTCATCTGTGACCGGCAAGGTATTGAAGGTGGATGCTTTCCCTGACACCTCTGGTTACAGAAAAATGGCCGTTCAGATACAGGTGGAAGGCGATGAATGGGTTGAAGGTGCAGATACCGGTGATGAATTGATCACTTCAATTGAATACACATCGGAAGAGATACGGGATAAAATTCTGAAAGCAGGGATCGTGGGACTCGGAGGGGCAACCTTCCCGTCCCATGTGAAGCTTACGACCCCGAAGGGAAAGAAAGCAGACCACCTTTTGATCAACGGTGCGGAATGCGAACCTTACCTAACAGCCGACCATGCCCTGATGCTGGAAAAGAGCAGGGAACTGGCTATAGGAACAAAGATACTGATGAAAGGACTTGGTGTTGATAAGGCGATCATTGGTATTGAAAACAACAAACCGGACGCCATCAGGGTCATGGAAGAGGCTGTAAGCGGAGACCCGGGGATCAGTGTACAGGCCTTACAGGTGAAATATCCGCAGGGAGGGGAAAAACAATTGATAAAAGCCATCCTGAACCGGGAAGTTCCTTCCGGCGGACTGCCTGTGGATGTGGGAGTTGTGGTGTTCAATGTAGGCACAGCTTATGCTTCTTACAATGCTGTTCAGAAAAACAGGCCCCTTATAGAAAGGGTGGTAACAGTTACGGGTAAATCAGTTTCCAATCCTTCAAATTTCCTGGTGCGTATTGGTACTCCGGCTTCATATATTATTGAAAAAGCAGGAGGTTTGCCCGAGGATACAGCAAAAGTGATAAACGGCGGACCCATGATGGGGAAAGCGGTTTCGAACCTGGATATCCCCATTGTCAAAGGAAGTTCGGGCATTTTGATCATCAGAAAGGAGGAGTCAGCAAGGGATGCAGTCAAACCATGTATCAGGTGTACAAAGTGTGTTTCGGTATGTCCCATGGGTCTTGAACCTTACCTGCTGATGGCCCAGGCGGAAAAGGGCATGTATGAAGACCTTGAAAAAGATAAGGTTATGGATTGCATTGAATGCGGAAGTTGCAGTTACACCTGTCCGTCATCGCGCCCGTTACTTGATTATATCAGACTTGGAAAAGCGGAGGTTGGAAAAATAATGAGATCCAGAAAGGCAGTTTAGTGCAACCCAGACAATAATATCATTTATGAATAAACTAATTGTATCTCCGTCACCGCACGCACATACACAGGAAAACGTTCCCCGGCTCATGTACGGGGTTATTATCTCAATGCTTCCTGCATTTGCCGTATCGATATACTTTTTCGGTATGGGGATGATCATTGTTACGGCAGTATCCATTTTTTCCTGCATCGCCTTTGAATACCTTATTCAGAAATACATGCTGAAGGTAAAGCCAACACACCTGGACGGGTCGGCTTTTCTTACAGGACTGCTGCTGGCATTCTGCCTTCCGGCAAATATTCCATTCTGGATGATCATGATCGGGGCCATTGTGGCGATTGGAATAGGGAAAATGACCTTCGGCGGACTGGGAAACAATATTTTTAATCCCGCACTGGTTGGCCGGGTTTTCCTTTTTGTCTCCTTTCCTGCAGCTATGACCAGTTATCCTGAGCCGGGTCAATGGCTTACTTATATGGATGCAGTTACCGGCGCCACACCGCTGGGCATTCTTAAAGAAGGGATTGGTAACCATACTGCCACTGAACTGGTCGGACAGGCTCCCGGGTACATGGACCTGTTCATAGGTAAGATGATGGGGTCGGCCGGTGAAGTTGCGGCGATTGCCCTGTTGCTTGGATTGGGATACATGCTGGTAAGGAGGATCATTACATGGCATATCCCGGTAAGCATCCTCGGTACTGTAGCCGTTTTTACCGGTTTTCTTTGGCTGATCAATCCCCAACAATTTGCAGATCCCTTATTTCACTTGCTTACCGGTGGATTGATGCTGGGTGCAATTTACATGGCCACAGACTATGTGACTTCGCCCATGACAAAAAAAGGGATGTTGATCTATGGTGTTCTGATCGGTATCCTTACCGTGATTATTAGGATTTTGGGAGCTTATCCGGAGGGTGTTCAATTTGCAATATTGATCATGAATGCATTTGTTCCGCTTTTGAATAAATATTTCAAACCCAGGAGATTTGGAAAGGAGGTTCAACATGGCTAAAAAGGAATCAAATTTTACCAGTATGCTTACGACCCTTTCAATCGTTGCACTTATGGCTGCAGGGTTACTGGGAAGTGTTTATGCACTTACAAAGGAACCCATCAGGCTTGCTGAACTTAGGAAAAAGAATGAAGCCATAGAAGCGGTAGTTCCGGAATTCAATAACACTCCTTCTGAAGATTTTAAAAAGCTTGGTATCGATGGTGACTCAGTGACCTTGTACTCAGTTAAAGTTGACGGAAAGGAGATTGCTACCGCTGTGGAGACATTTACCAACAATGGCTTCAGCGGGGAATTTAAACTGATGGTGGGTTTTGATACAACCGGCGCGATCATCGATGTAGCAGTTGTCAGTCATGCAGAAACACCCGGCCTTGGAGATAAAATGGAACAAGCCAAATCAGACTTTCATGTTCAGTTCATGGGAAAGCATCCTGATGAATTCAGACTCAGGGTAGCAAAGGACCGGGGGGATGTTGATGCCATCACAGCCTCTACGATTTCATCAAGAGCATATTGTGAGGCTGTTCAGCGCGCCTATGATGCTTACATGGAAAGCAAAAAAAATTAATTATAACCACCAAACAAACTCAGATATGAACCAGTGGAAAAATTTCAGCAAAGGACTGCTCAGGGAAAATGCGGTTTTTGTTATGTTCCTGGGATTATGTCCGACCCTCGGGGTTACCACCTCTGCTGTCAACGGACTGGGTATGGGACTTGCAACCACGTTTGTTCTTTTAATGTCAAACTTCGTGGTATCCCTGATCAAAAACCAGATCCCCGATAAGGTAAGGATACCTGCCTTCATTGTAATTATTGCAACCTTTGTCACCGTGGTTGAAATGGTAATGAAGGCATATCTTCCGGCACTTTTCGATGCATTGGGTCTTTTTATTCCTCTGATCGTGGTAAACTGCCTTGTTTTGGGACGTGCAGAAGCATTTGCATCAAAAAATAACATCATTTCTTCCATTGTTGACGGTCTTGGATTGGGCATCGGATTTGCGCTGGCCCTTACCTCTCTTGGCGCCGTCAGGGAAATACTTGGCAGTGGGGCGATCTTTGGATTGTCATTCATAAGAGGAGATGGCATGCTCCTTTTCATACTTCCTCCCGGTGCCTTTATAGCATTGGGATATCTGATTGTTATTGCCAATAAGTTAAAAGAAAAAACTGCTTAATCATGGAATATGTACTGATCATAATCGGAGCTGTTTTTGTCAGCAATATCGTTTTGAACCAGTTTTTGGGGATATGCCCTTTTATCGGGGTTTCCAACAAGGTTGATACAGCAGTTGGCATGACCGGGGCCGTTACTTTTGTAATGGTGATCGCAACCATATTTACCTACCTTATATTTCAGTTTGTGCTGGTTCCGCTCGAACTGACCTACCTCAGGACCATTACATTCATCCTGGTGATCGCTTCCCTTGTCCAAATGGTGGAGATTATGCTGAAAAAAATCAGTCCGCCGCTTTACCAGGCACTGGGAATCTTTCTTCCTTTGATCACAACAAATTGTGCTGTACTGGGCGTTGCTGTGCTGGCCGTGCAAAAAGATTTCAACCTGCTGGAAAGTGCGGTATTTGCCATCGGTAATGCCATCGGATTCGGATTGGCTCTTGTAACATTTTCAGGTATCCGTGAGCATCTTGACTTGATGGATGTTCCAAAACCGATGAAAGGCGTTCCCATTGCATTCATCGTTGCCGGATTAATGGCACTTGCATTTATGGGTTTTACAGGCATCGTATAGGATAGATGAAAATACAAACTGCAGCAATCGCTTTTGCAAAAGAAAGATTAAGATCGTTTGACGCTGGGCACGACTGGAGTCACACCGAAAGGGTGCTGAACCTGGCAAGGAGGATCCAAAGTGAAGAATCAACGGGCGATACCGATGTTATTGAATTGGCTGCTATATTGCATGACATTGCCGATACAAAATTCCATGAAGGCTCTGAATCAGACGGTGGCAATATCGCATATGATTTTTTAACCATGAATGGGTTTCCTGGCAACAAGGCTGGTCATGTCCGGGAGATCATCAACAATATTTCTTTCAAAAAACATGCGGTAAAATCTGAGATCAATTCTATTGAGTTCATGATAGTACAGGATGCCGATCGGCTGGATGCCATGGGGGCCATAGGAATTGCAAGGACATTCAATTATGGTGGCTTTAGGAACAGGCCATTGTACGATCCGGATGTCCCAGTGAAGGAATACACAGATACGCAGACTTACATGAATTCCGCTTCACCCACTCTGAATCATTTTTATGAGAAATTATTTCTGCTCAGGGATCTTATGAATACCAAAGCAGGTAAAAAACTGGCAGAGGAACGCCACATCTATATGGTTGATTATGTCAATCGATTCCTGGGTGAATGGGAAGGCAGGTTGTAAGTAAAGGCGTATTATGATATATATTCCCACTTCACCTGATTAGGCGAGCCTTTTTTAAGGTATTTCCTGAAAATGAAATTCTTTTCCATCCCGAGATTGGGGTCCTCTTCAAGAACCTTATCCGCGACATCCCTTGCAAGGGTCAGGATCTGCTGGTCTTTACCAAGGTGGGCAATTTTAAGATTGAAGGGGATCCCACTTTGCTGTGTGCCCTCCAGGTCTCCCGGACCGCGCAATTTCAGGTCCACTTCGGCTATTTCAAAACCATCATTTGTTGATACCATGGTTTCCAGCCTCTTGCGCCCGTCATCCGATAATTTGTACCCCGACATGAGGATACAGTAGGATTGTTCAGCACCCCTTCCCACGCGGCCCCTTAACTGGTGGAGCTGGGAGAGGCCAAATCTTTCGGCACTTTCAATCACCATGATCGACGCATTTGCTACATCAACCCCCACTTCAATTACAGTGGTAGAAACCATAATATTGGTCCGGCCCTCCACAAAATGCCGCATGGAAATCTCTTTTTCCTCTGATTTCATTTTACCATGGACAACACTTATCTGGTAATCAGGAGGGGGAAAAGCCCGTGCAATGCTTTCCAATCCGTCTTCCAGGTCCTTGTAATCCATTTTTTCTGATTCTTTGATCAGCGGATATACTATATAGACCTGCCTTCCAACAGAAATCTCCTTTTTTAAAAATCCAAAGACCTTCAGACGCTGGTTGTCATGGAAGCGCTTTGTAATGATTGGTTTCCTTCCCGGTGGCAGCTCGTCGATCACTGATACATCAAGGTCTCCGTAAAGTGTCATTGAAAGGGTTCTGGGTATGGGTGTTGCGGTCATTACAAGTACATGAGGCAGAACTTTACTTTTTTTCCATAACCTGGCCCGCTGTGCCACCCCGAAGCGATGTTGTTCATCAATAATGACCAGTCCCAGGTTACTGAATTGGACCACATCTTCCAGCAATGCATGTGTGCCTATAAGTATCTGCATGGATCCATTCTCAAGATCTTCATGGATACTGTCCCGCTGCCTCTTTTTTGTTGAACCGGTTAGCAGGTCCACTTTTACATCCATTCCTTTCAGCATATTGCTGATGCTCATGAAATGCTGGTTTGCCAGTATTTCAGTCGGGGCCATCAGACATGCCTGGTAGTTGTTGTCCAGGGCGATCAACATTGACATCAATGCTACAAGGGTCTTTCCGCTCCCAACGTCCCCCTGCAAAAGCCGGTTCATTTGTATTCCCGAACCCAGGTCTGCCCGGATCTCCCTGAGTACTTTTTTTTGTGCGTCTGTGAGTTCAAAGGGAAGTTTTTTCTTGTAAAAGGAATTTAAGTAATCTCCGACCGAGCTGAATTTATTTCCCCTGAATTCAGTTTTGCGGACTGTTTTCTTTTGAAGGATATTTAATTGAATATAAAAGAGCTCTTCAAATTTTAGGCGAAGCTCTGCATTTTTGTAATCCCTGACTGAATCCGGAAAATGGATCTGCTTCAGCGCCAGGTCAAGTGTAACCAGTTTCAGATCCTGCAGCAACCAGTAGGGAAGGGTCTCACTGAATTTGGCCGGCAGCATCTCCAGTAAATTTGCCTGAAGTTTGCTTATTGCTTTTGAAGTAAGATAGTTATCCTTCATTTTTTCAGTTGTGGAATATACGGCCTGAAGATTAGAACGGACCTTCTTTATTTTGGATGGATCCTCTATCTCGGGATGCACAATATTAAGTTTCCGGTTGTATGCTGACGGCTTCCCGAAAATGACGATCTCTTTTCCGGGCGGATAGTTTTCAGGGATCCATTTGGCCCCTTTGAACCAGACCAGTTCCACCGTACCTGTTTCATCGCCAAAGGCAGCTACAATCCTCTTCCCACGGCCGCTGCCGATTTTGCTGTATTTTTTTATACTGCCCTTGATTTGTATGTATGGCAGGTCAGGATGGATCTCCCTGACCTTGTAAAATTTGCTTTTATCTATATACCTGAACGGGAAGTAATATAAAAGATCTTCAAATGTGTGAACGCTGATCTCCTTCCTGAGTATTTCCCCCCTTACCGGCCCAACACCGGTCAAAAACTGGATGTCCTGTTTTAGAAAGTTTTCCATTGCTTAGTTAGTGTCTGTCCATAAAGTCCGATAGCTGCATTGCTGCAAAAATCTTAAATCCTCGAATCCATCCGTCGGCGGATACTGCGGTTTAAGATTTTTGCGCGCTTTGCTCTCGAACTTTATGATCCAGCCACTCGACTTTATTGACAAACACTAGTTAAAGAAGCCATGCACTAATTATAAAATACAAGGTTTTTCATTCATATATGCAGAAAACTTTGCATTTTTTAAGAACAATTATTTTGTTTTTTTGCTGAAATTCTTAAATCTAATGCATAATACAATATTTTATATGAATAATTTAAAAATTTTGACCGCAATATACCTTATAATAGCTACTTTAGTGATCAATTTGATTTTACCATGAAATACATCATTGAATTAAAGAATATAGTTAAGGACTATTACGTCGGAACCATAGTTGTAAATGCTTTAAGATCGGTATCGATCAACATACGGCCCAATGAATATGTTGCCATAATGGGACCATCGGGATCCGGTAAATCTACATTGATGAATCTGATCGGATGCCTGGATACTGCTACCGGAGGCAATTATGTGCTCAATGGTACGGATGTCAGTAAAATGGAGGACAACCAGCTGGCAGAGATACGCAACAGTGAAATCGGTTTTGTATTTCAGACCTTTAATCTTCTTCCCCGGTATACAGCGCTGGAAAATGTGATGTTACCAATGGTCTATGCCGGTGTAGGGAAACAAACCAGGCTCGACAGGGCCGGGAAGGTTATTGAGGATGTACAATTAACCGACAGGATGGACCACAAGCCGAATGAACTTTCCGGGGGGCAGCGCCAGCGCGTGGCGATTGCCAGGGCGCTTATCAACAATCCTTCAATAATCCTTGCAGATGAGCCAACGGGAAACCTTGATTCAAAAACCTCCCTTGACATCATGAAACTCCTGGATGATATTCATGCTGCCGGAAATACCATCATTCTTGTTACCCATGAAGAGGGCATTGCACGCCAAGCCCACAGGATCATCAGGTTGATCGATGGTGAGGTGGAAAAGGATGAGGTTAACAAACAACCAATAGAATAATTGGTTCGTCCCCTTATCAAGAATTATTTGTTTAATAATTCAACCCATTCTATTAAACAAAAAGTATTCTGAAGGGTTTGAAACCTAACAAATATGCGTTATGTGGGTTCCTGAATTTGCAGAAATTTTTTAATATTCAGAAATCAACAGATTTTAAAATGAAGAAAATTAAACAATCCAATATTTATACCAGGGGGGGAGACAAGGGGCAGACATCACTTCTTGGAGGCAGAAGGGTTCCAAAAAATCACATTAAGATAGAAACCTACGGAACCGTTGATGAGTTGATGGCCAATACCGCCTTGCTCCGGGACTTGGTTGATGAAGATGACCTTCGCAAACAGTTGCTGGAGATCCTGGATAAACTGATGTCCTCTGCATCGATTCTCGCTGCCGATGGCGACAACCTTCCTGAAAATATGCCTGTCGTTACGGAAAACGATGTAACCTACCTGGAAAAGATTATTGATGTGATGGATGACAGTTTACCGGCATTGACATCATTTATTATACCCGGTGGCGGAGTCGCCGCTTCGCAGGCTCACATTGCGCGTACAATTTGCAGGCGGGCCGAAAGAATTATACTCCGACTTGCGGAAGAGGAGGATGTAGAGGAGATTCTTATCAAATACTTTAACAGGTTATCTGATTATTACTTCCTGTTAGCCAGAAAGTTAGCGCATGCTTCGGGATCCGGTGAATTACGCTGGAAACCTTAATTGCTTTAACAAAAAAAAATTCTATATTTGCGGCTTATAAAAGAGGTAGTACAACCTGTAAAGTAATTGCTCGAGATATGTATTGGACATTGGAACTGGCTTCGAAACTGGAAGATGCACCCTGGCCTGCAAGTAAGGATGAACTGATAGATTTTGCTATCAGGTCAGGAGCGCCTCTTGAAGTTATCGAAAATTTGCAAGAGATAGAGGATGAGGGAGAGATATATGAGAGCATTGAGGATATCTGGCCCGACTATCCCAGCAAGGACGACTTTTTCTTTAATGAAGATGAATATTAGATAAGGGGCCGGTCAGGACTCTTTTTTATTTCCATGTGAAAATATCAATGAAATTTAATGGCCTCCATTTGTCATTCCATGAAAATCCATCCAGGTAATACTGATTATCTGGAAACATGGAGAGCGGGTAATATTTGCCGCTGGGTTTTACAAGGTAATTTACCTTACTGACCTTATTGTCCGTTAAATAGATCACCAGGTCTGAACATTCGGCACGGATCGCACCAATGATCTCTCCCTGGTCTTCTGCATAATAGATCGTCTGTCCGTTTCCGTTGACATCAAGCTTTACAAGGTCGTTATTGTTGAAATACCCGGTCATGCTTTTCCCCCTGATCTGGTTGTATTTTACACTGTCTTCCTGGGAAATGAGCAATGCGATATCCCTCAGATACAAGCGGTAAAGCTGCTGGTCCCTGGTTTTCAGCTCAATTTTTGAGGCTGTGATCTGGTTCTCATCAGACCAGATCACCGGATTGCCATACATATGAAAAATACTGTCTTTTTCAATATAGGCAAGGGAATCACACATTCCCTGGATGTCGTACCTGTAGAACTTCACGTGATGATATGCAAGTAAAATGCGTGTATCATCAATTGTACTGGTATCCGACACAGACCGCAGGGTGTCTGCATGGATGAACAGCGAATCGGTATCCTCGATCTGTATCATCAAGGCACTGTCAGTAAGCGTCGCTCGTTGGTCTACTTCATAATAGATCCCATGATTGCCCTTTAGAACGATATTCTGGGCCGAATCATGCAATTCAACATTGGAAGTTGCCTTACCAAACCCTGTTTCGCGTTCGTAATACAATGTGTCGCCGACAAGGGTGCGGCCTTCCCTTTTAAAGTATGCATTCTTATCCACAAGGGAGATGTTGTTCTCAGTATCGTACCACCCGCTTTCACAATAGATATAGTTTTCATCACCTATGATCTCTGTAGGGCCGTAAAAATATGCAACACTTGTTATCGTGTTGTACTTAATGGTATCCGAATATATTGTGTAATCCGGGTTGATTATAACCACGCTGTCCTTGAAGTGAAATATTTCTGTGGAAGCGTAGTAATGTCCCTGTTCACTGGTAAGTTTATTGTCACCCTCGGTAATAACGCCGCCATTCAGGTAATATGCTATTTCTGTTTCCCGGTTGTAATCAAGGTATTCGGTGCGCAGAACCGTCTCTTTGTCGATGAGTTTAACATTTGAACGAACCTGGACTATTTTTGTTTCTCCTTCGTAATGGACCCTGTCCCCGTAGAGAAAAAGGGTGTCTCCCTGTTCAAATTTCACATTGCTGAAAGCATCCATCGAGTATGAATCAGAATAGAAATAGGCAGAATCACAGGTCATGGTGGCTTCTTCATGCCTGAATTGAACATTCCCCAGCAGCTTTTGGGCGCCTTTGCCAAGGGTTTTATCGGATTTAATGATATCTGCGTTCAGGATCTCTATTTCAGTTACATTTTGCGCAGTTAATTCAGCATATGGAATTACAATTGAAACGAAGACAAATATGAAGTGCTTCCATGTGAGCGGTATAATGTAACGTATCATTGAATTTCAGTGAGCTCATTATTCAGCATATCACAATCTTCGAATGAATTATCTATCCTGATGTAGGTTCTCTTTTTTTTCTGTGCATACCAGCTGTTCATTGCATCGTTCTGCTTTTTTGATAATGCCATGTTCTGGAGAAGCAGGTAATCCTGTTTAAGGTTGGCCCTGTGGGGCTCTGTCTTTGAGATAAGTTTTAATATCTTATAGCACAATTGGCCGTTATCGTCTGTAGTTTCATATGGCAAAGAAATATCACCAACTTTCATTTCGCGGACGGTATAATAATCTTTTGTTTCAAGCTCATCGAATTTAAATGTCGGCGCCTGATCCATGGGATTGACAACAAGTCCCCCGTTTGCCCTGGTATCTTCATCCTCTGAATGAACAATGGCTGCAATCTGAAATGTAAGCGAATCTTCAAGTATCCTGGTCCTTATTGAATCCAGTTTTTCCAATGCCTTACCTTTTGCAGTTGCACTTATTTTAGGTTTTAAAAGGATGTGCCGTGTGTTTACCCTTTCTCCTCTTCTTTCAACACATTGTATGATATGGAAGCCGAATGATGATTCCACAATTTTTGACAGCTGTCCCTCCTTGAGGGCCCATGCCGCATCGGCATAAGCGGGATCAAGTTCATTCTTGTTTCTAAAACCTATCTCTCCAAAATTTGATGTTGCAGAGGGATCATCGGAATAAAGAATGGCAAGTGTCGACATACTTTCTCCTTCAATGATCCTTTTCCTGAGTTCAAGCAACCTTTCCCTAACATCAAAGACTGCATCGTCTTCAAGAGGGGGATAAGCAACAATTTCTGCAATTTTCACCTCTGAGTCGATGTAAGGGATGCTGTCTTTCTCTATTTGGCTATAATAATGCTTTACTTCGGAGGGCGTGATTTTTAGGTCACCAACAATGGATTGCTGTACCTGTTGTGTGATCATCATTTCCCTCATGGTTTTCCTCAGGTCATCCCGAATATCATATATGGATTTGTTAAAATACGCTTCCATTTCCTCTTCACTTCCGAATTGGCTGACAAAGTTGTTCAATCTTGCTTCCATTGAGAGTTCAACCTGGCTGGCGGAAACTTCAATACTGTCAATTTTTGCCTGGGTCATAAGAAGTTTCTGTTCAATAAGGTAATTGAGGATATCGCATTTTATGCCTTCCGGAATGTAGGGCTGACTCATTTTCAGCTGCAGGTATTGCTGCTCAATGTCTGATTGAAGGACGTGAAAATCACCTACAACCGCAACAACCCTGTCAATGATATATGCCTCGTCCTGCCCGGAAGCTTGTTGATAATTGATCATTAACCCGAAGGTGATAATTATATATATGATATTTTTCATTCGTTTCATTTACCTGAAGATTTCAAACTGGTTCTTATTCAGACCTTCATTATAGACCTGCTGTTCAAGGTTCTTATAAAATTCTATTTTTCTTTTATTGAGCAATATGCTCTTAATATCCATTTTAATAAGTGATAGCGGTGTAACGTTGCCCTCCGATTTGTGATCAATGATATGAATGAAATAATGGTAGAGGGAATCGCTGGTTTCAAAATAGTCGTTGTACCTAAGGAACCTGGACGGTTGTTCTATGGACAAAGGCACTTGCTTCATCAGGTCACTGAAGTATATCCATGAGTTGTTGAACATATCAAATTTCTCTGCATAATTCACAGAGTACTTCTCCAAATTATCAATATCTGAGTTTGCAGCTGACCTTGTCCAGTTTCTTACACTACTTATATCAGGGGCATCAAGGGGCAATTTTACAAATATTGCCATTACCACTTCATCCGAGAGGATAAAGTTATTGATGTTGTTTTCGTAATACTCCAGGATCTCCTCATCATGCACTGTGGTATCAATTTTTTGCTGGAGGAGCTTTTGCCTGTATGAGTAAATCAGTAACGATGACCTGTATTCTTCAAGTTTTTTCTCAAAGTCCTTTTGCTCCTCTGAAAGTGCAATTTCTGCCCTGTTAAGCATTAATTGTTTGCGTACCCAGGTGTCGATGTAATTTCGGGCGATTATTGTTGAATCTTTGGAAGATGTACCTTCAGGAATTGCACCTTTAACTTCCGACATATAAAGATACGTGTCAAAAACCCTTGCAACGGCCTCTTCCTTTTTCGGATTCTCCAGCAGGGAACACCCATGCATCAAAAAGAGCAGGGGAATAAGGTAAATTGATATTTTAATTTTTAGAGGTTTCAAGATTTACGTTCTACTTTAGACAGGAGTTCTTCGTTTACAACAACCTTGTATTTCTCCCGGAGTTTCTTTATCCACTGTTTTTCTATATCATCCTGGTAATCGGAAGTGGCCTGCCCCCTCACTTCATCAAGTTGTTTATGCATCGGGGCGACCGTTCCTTTGCGGATCATGAATTTGAGTTTTCCTTCTTCACTGAAAATTTCCCCCGTGTCCCCGTCATTTTGAAGTGCATCCAGGAGCTCATTTTCACCGGGCTCTGCCAGTATTGTATCAAGTGTAATGCATTTCAATGTATCGCTATCACAGAATTTTTTATTAAGCTTCTTCTCATCCCATCTTCCGGCCTCAATTTTCCTGGATTTTTTCCTGATTGCTTCCACATCCGTTGCACTGTCGCATGACACCAGGATTGCTTCGGTGCGTTCGCTCCACATATAATCGTCCCTGTGACTGTTGAAGAATTTTTCAAGTCCCGCGGTATCCTGGACGGCCTTGTTCCATACCTTCTCATTCATGAGGTCGAAAAGAAGTATTCCGTCGTGGTATTCCTGTAAGATGTATCTGTATTCAGGGAATCGCTCAGGCAGACTTGCCATTTCAATATTCATAATGTATTCCTCGGTGAACCTGTTGAACATGATGTCCACAAAATTCTCAACGGGTATTTTGCCCCTTCTTTTCTGAATGCTGTCAAGGTAAGCCACGAACCTGCCAAGAGTGACACTGAACCCACCATCCATGGTGAACAGGTAATCTTCAAACTGGTTGGTGTTCTTATAGGGATCCCATTCGCCAAAAAATATTGAACTATCGACCAGTGTGTAAAGTTTTTTATAAAGTTCACTGTTCAGCTCGTAATTGTACTTTTCTTTAAGCTTATCCAGTTGAATCTTTCTTCTGACCCGTTCACGGTCTCCTTTAAGCGCTTTGGACTGCAGTTCGGATTCCATTTCCTCGTAAGTGCCGACTTCTTTCTTGTCGATCAGTTTGACAATGTGCCAGCCATAATATGATCTAAAGGCCCTGCTGACATCTCCCGGTTTCTCAAGGCTGAATGCAGCATTCTCAAATTCCTTGATCATGCGGGAGGTTCCGAACCACGGAAGTTCTCCCCCGTTGGCAGCGCTGTTCTTATCATCACTGTGCCTTTTAGCAAGCGCTCCGAAATCGGCTCTCCGGTCTATGCTGTCCCTGATGGCCATAATGTCCGACCGGGCTTTGACCTGCTCCTCATGGGATGAGCCCTCAGGAACGGCCAGGAAGATATGTGCCACTTTTACCTGGCCCACCGCCGGTCTTGTATCATGTTTCTTAATAATGTGGTAACCGTGAAGTGTTCTTACAGGCATGGATACTTCACCATCTTCAAGTTCATATGCCGCAGATTCAAAAGGATAAAGCATCTGGAAAACCGTGAAGTAGCCAAGGTCCCCGCCGTTGATCCTTGCCCCGGGATCGTCGGATGTTGCTTTTGCAACGGTTGCGAAATCTTCACCGTCAATTATCCGTTGCCTTATATCCATGGCCCTGTTGTACCTTATCAGCGTATCTTCCGGAGAAAGCTGGCTGCCCATTCCAAGCAGTATATGGCTGACATGCACGTCATATTTCATCCTTTCATAGGCTTGCTTCATCAGGTATTCTTTTGTTTCTTCATCTGTCAGGTAGGGCTGGGCGAGCTGTTCCTTATAACTGTTGAATTCCCTGAGGAATTTTTTTGTAGTATCCATTCCAAGGTTCTCTGCTTCGAGCACCTTAAGTTTGAAATTTATAAACAATTCCAGGTACTCTTCCGGAGTTTGCTGGTTGTCGGTAATGCTGTTGTTGTTCTTGTTGTAAATCCTTTCAAATTCATCAACACTGATTTCCTTATCTCCTATTGTCATCAGGATGTCCTGGGCGAATATCCCGTTGAAAAACAAAGAAATTACCATAACTACCAGGATTGATCTCAATTTCTTGCTCATATCTGCTCTGTTTATTTATCTATAGTAAAACGATTTTGTTGTATGCTTATTATCTGCTGTAATTTGGAGCTTCTCTTGTAATAGTGACATCATGGGGGTGACTTTCGGTAACGCCGGCATTTGTAATCCTTACAAATTGTGCCTGCTGCAGCGCCGCGATATCCTTTGCCCCGCAATATCCCATGCCTGCACGAAGTCCTCCGCTCATTTGATAGATAACTTCAGTGAGAGAGCCTTTGAAAGGAACCCGTGCGACAATCCCTTCGGGAACAAGTTTGTTTATATCTTCTTCAACATCCTGGAAATACCTGTCCTTTGATCCCTGCTGCATCGCTTCGACGGATCCCATACCGCGGTAGGATTTGTATTTCCTGCCGTTGTATATGATGGTCTCTCCCGGTGATTCTTCAACGCCTGCAAGAAGAGATCCTGCCATGATGGTACTGGCTCCTGCAGCAAGTGCTTTCACTATATCGCCTGAATACCTGATGCCTCCGTCTGCAATAACCGGAATTCCTGATTTGGCAGCTTCTGTAGCTACATCATACACGGCTGTTAGCTGTGGTACACCCACCCCGGCCACTACGCGGGTTGTACAGATAGAGCCCGGACCAATACCTACTTTCAGGGCATCAGCACCTGCATCGATCAATGCTTTTGCAGCATCCATAGTGCCAATATTCCCAACTACAATGTCAATATCCGGGAAAATTCCCTTGATCTTGCGGCAGGTTTCAATTACTCCCCGCGAATGTCCATGGGCAGTATCGATAACCACTGCATCTGCACCTGCTTCATAAAGCATGCGTACGTTCTTTTCCACTTCACCCGACACTCCGACGGCAGCAGCCACCCTTAATCTTCCTTTGGTGTCTTTGGCGGCATTTGGCCTGTCTTTCGATTTTGTAATGTCTTTGTAAGTGATCAATCCGATAAGCTTGTTGTTCTCATCAACAACGGGAAGCTTCTCAATTTTGTATTGCTGGAGAATTTTACCTGCTTCTGAAAGATCAGTATTCCTGGTGGTTGTAATGATATTGTCAGCAGTCATTACCTCTTCTACAAGGCGTTCCATGTTTTGCTGGAACCTGAGGTCGCGGTTTGTGACTATGCCTATCAGTTTCTTTTGGTCATTAATTACCGGGATACCGCCAATTTTATATTCTTTCATCAGGGTCAGTGCATCCTGAACGGTTCCCTCCCTGGTTATGGTTATGGGTTCATGGATCATGACACTTTCCGCTCGCTTTACTTTTCTCACCTCCATCGCCTGCTCTTCAATGGACATGTTTTTATGGATCACCCCGATACCGCCCTCCCTGGCGATGGTAATGGCTAACCTTGCTTCTGTGACAGTATCCATAGCAGCAGATACAACCGGTATGTTCAGTTCTACATTCCTCGAAAACCTGGTTTTTAAGGAAACCTCCCTTGGAAGCACCTGGGAATAGGAGGGAAGCAAAAGGACATCATCAAATGTTAATCCTTCAGCTTTTATTTTATTTTCCATGAAAGACATATTGCGATTTATTTGGTTATTTTTAAATGTGGCAAAAATACAAAAAAAAGAGCAATTGAACGGCTACTTATCATTCCTTTAAGAATTGTTAACAAATATTATATAAAATATTCTTATCCAATAATTTATGTGTAATTACCACGATATTCTCAAACAATACTGGGGTTTCAATTCTTTTCGCCCCCTGCAGGAGGATATTGTTAAATCGGTTGCAGAGGGCAGGGATACCCTGGCATTGATGCCAACAGGCGGGGGTAAATCCCTTACTTTTCAGGTACCCGCACTGGCATCAGAGGGAATATGTCTTGTGATAACTCCCCTTATTGCCCTGATGAGGGACCAGGTTGAGAATCTGAAAGCTAGAAAAATTAAGGCAATGGCACTGCATAGCGGTATGACGAGGGAGGAAATCGCTGTTGCACTTGATAACTGCGTTTACGGGGATTTTAAATTTCTCTATGTGTCGCCGGAACGACTTGCCACCGAGATTTTCCGGGTCAGGGTTCAGAAAATGAATGTGAACCTTATTGCGGTGGATGAAGCCCACTGCATATCACAATGGGGGTATGATTTCAGGCCATCTTATCTCAAGATCTCCGGGCTGAGGGAATTGCTGCCCGGCGTTCCTGTCCTTGCACTGACTGCCACGGCCACGAAAGAAGTGGCTAAGGACATTATGGAAAAACTCGCTTTTGGAAGCGAGCATATGCTTCAAAAAAGCTTCAGGAGAGAAAACCTGGTATATGTGGTGAGAAAAACGGAGGACAAATTTAAGGAGTTGATAAAAATCACAGGCAGGATCAACGGTTCAGGTATTATATATGTGCGAAACCGGAAGAAAACAAGAGATATAACAGAGTTTTTACTGAAAAACGGGATCAGGGCAGACAATTACCATGCAGGGCTGAAACATGATTTGCGGACCGAAAAGCAGGATCAATGGCGGAGCAACACCGCAAGGATAATGGTGGCGACAAATGCATTCGGTATGGGCATCGATAAAGCCGATGTCAGGTTTGTAATTCATTTTGACCTGCCCGATTCCCCTGAAACATATTTCCAGGAAGCCGGAAGGGCCGGCCGTGATGAGCAACCAGCCTGGGCCATTCTTTTGCACAGTCCTTCTGACCTTCAGCAGGCCGAGAAAAGGGTGGAGGTTAATTTTCCGGATTTCAGCACTTTGCGTGCTATCTACATAGCGCTTTTCAACTACCTGCAGGTTCCTGTGGGAGGAGGTAAGGGCAATACATTTGATTTTATCCTTGGAGAATTTCTCTCGCAATATTCATGGAGTGCACTTACTGTAACCAGTGCATTGAATATACTGAGCAGGGAGGGCTATTTCGAGATCACTGATGAAATAAACAATCCTTCCAGGATCCATTTTATCATCCGGCGTGATGACCTGTACAAATTCCAGGTTAAGAATCCGGCCTTCGACAATTTTATCAAAGTGATCCTGCGCTCTTATACAGGGTTGTTTTCGCAATATGTTGCATTTGATGAGCACACGCTTGCAGTCAGGACCGGTTTGAGTAGGGATGAGGTCTACAAATACCTTGTCAAATTATCGGGGATGCACGTGATCAAATATATACCCAAAAAACAAAACCCGGTGATCACTTTGCTGGAGGAGCGGTTGGATGAAAGGAACATTTACATCTCAACTGAAAGTTACCGTTTTCGAAAGGCAAGGTTTGTTGATCGCTTGAATGTAATGAAGGAATATGCCGGGAATGAAAATGTCTGCAGGAGCCGTTTTCTGCTAACCTATTTTGGAGAAAGGAATACGAAGGCTTGCGGAAAATGCGATGTTTGCATCGGTAACCGCAAGCAAAAGCTTTCCCGAAATGAATATGAAAAATATGAAAAGGAGATTATCCCGCTTTTAACAAATCAACCGGGGGATGTTGCAATGATCAGCGATAAATTGGGGATTGAAGCTGAAAAATTGAGTGGAATTCTTGAAAGGATGATGGATGAAGGGAAGATCTTCAGAGGAGAAGATATGAATTTTCAATTGAGCGACAGCTAATTTTTTCTTTATACATTTGTACCATGTCAGAAACAAGCAATACGGATTTTCCGGGAGTATATGAACCGGAAATACTTGAATTTGTGAGGTCTTCAAACCATTACTGTGAATTCCTCGAAGGTGCTGATCAAATGAAAGGCAGTGATTTTATACAAAAATCTGTGAAAGTTTTATCGGATGTTTATTCCTGTGCCGTGAAGCTTGGGCAAACAGAACCGCTGCTTGAATCGGGTAATGAAAAATATGTTACAGAAGAGGATTGGTCGCTGGTCTATAAAAAGGTGCTGACCCTTCTGGGGAGTCATAATTCTTATTTACGCATCGCTGATGATGATGAATTTGACCGCTCGGAACTGGTTTCACAGAATATTTCTGAAGACCTTGCAGATGTCTACCAGGATCTGAAGGATTTTACACTGCAATACCGACAGGGTGTTGAGGAAATAATGAATGATGCAGTTTATGAGGTGATGGTCAGTTTTGAAAACTACTGGAGTGTGAAACTTCTCAATGCATTGTTGGCGCTAAATAAATTATTTATCAGTAAGATTGATCCTGACACGGAAATGGATGAAGGCAACAGGCCAACTTACGACAGTTCATTCTTTACACGCTTTCAGGATGAAAATGAGGAGGACGACTGATGTTCAGACCGGAGATAGCAAAAGAGGAAATCAACAGGATGGAAGTGCGTCAGTTTGAAGGAGAGATCAGGATCATTGATGACATGCACTCATATAACAAAGCCATGGAAGAGATCCGGCATCATTCTTACCTTGGTTTTGATACGGAAACCAGGCCTGCTTTCAGGAAGGGAGAGGTGAATGACATCGCGTTGATTCAACTTTCCAACGAAGATGTTGCCTGGCTCTTCAGGGTCAACAAGATCGGCATGCCTCCCGCACTTTTGAAATTGTTCGAAAGTGATCGTTTTCTCAAGATTGGAGTTGGGCTCAAGGATGATATGCGAAAAATGAGACAACTTGCCTCTTTTAATCCGGCAGGATTCCTGGAACTTCAGAAATACGTTGAAGCTTTCAATATTGAATCAAAAAGCCTGAAGAAACTCGTTGCCATTGTGCTTGGCTACAAAATCTCCAAGTCACAGCAAATTTCAAACTGGGAAGCAAAAGAACTGTCTGACAAGCAGATCAGGTATGCTGCTACTGATGCCTGGGTGTCGCTCATGGTGTACAACAAGCTGAAGAGTTCATTAAAAAATCTTCAATGAGAGAATTACCCTGCATTGTCCTGAAATCGGGCAAAGACCAATCAGCCAGGAGAAGACACCCCTGGATTTTTTCAGGGGCCATTAAGAAAATTTATGGCAATCCTGCAACCGGCGATGTTGTAGAGGTATACGACAACAAGGATGAAAGGCTGGGGGCCGGTCATTTCCAGGTTGGGACAATCGCTGTGAGAATGCTGGTTTTCGGGAATGAGAGGATTGATGGGAATTTCTGGAAACGGCGTATTGAACAGGCCTGGAATCACCGCAAGGAGGAAGGTGTTTTTCAACCGGATAAAACGAATGCATTTCGCCTGGTCAATGCTGAAGGGGATTTGCTTCCCGGTCTTATCGTTGATTATTACAACGGTTGTGCTGTCATACAGATGCATTCAGCCGGCATGTTTAAAAACCTTACCCTTATTTCTGAAGCGCTGAATAACCTTGAAGGATTGGCGATTGATACGCTGTATAACAAAAGCAGGAATTCCCTGGTCAATTATCCGGAAATTTCCGTTGTGGATGGACCTTTATCCGGGAAGCGGATGCATGGAGAAATTCTTGAGAACGGAAATGGTTTCACCGTAAATTGGGAGAAGGGGCAGAAAACAGGTTTTTTCCTTGACCAGCGTGAGAACCGGCTGCTGCTGGAAAGGTATGCTGCAGGAAGAAAGGTGCTGAATATGTTTTGCTACACGGGTGGATTCAGTGTATATGCTTTGAGAGGAGGCGCCGAACTGGTTCACAGTGTCGACAGTTCGGAACATGCCATCGAACTCACCAACAGTAATGTTGCTCTCAATTTTCCTGGTTCTGACAAGCACAGTTCCTTTTGTACAGATGCCTTCGGTTTCCTGGACGACAGGGATGATCAATATGATCTCATCATTCTTGACCCGCCGGCTTTTGCAAAGCATCAACGGGTATTGAACAATGCACTCCAGGGTTACAAAAGGCTGAACCAAAAGGCGATCGGTAAAATTCGCAAGGGAGGGGAGTTGTTCACTTTCAGCTGTTCTCAGGCTGTGAGCAAAGAGAACTTCAGAAAGTCTGTTTTTGCAGCAGCTGCAAATACAGGCAGGGATGCAAGGATCCTTTATCAGCTTACACAGCCTTCAGACCATCCTGTGAGCCTTTACCATCCCGAGGGGGAATATCTGAAAGGGCTGGTACTGAAAATAGATTGATGAGAAGATGTTGTAACATTTGTTCAGATCAATCGTCCTTTATAAAATAGATATCTAAATTTGTATATTATGAAAAGAACATTGGTTTATTTGATCCTTGTCCCGATTGCACTGATGCAGTCATGCATATACGGAGACTGGGATAATGGTGTTTCCGGAAATGGAAATGTTGTTACACAGACCGTCGATGTTACAGGGTTTACCGGGGTTCATGCAAGTTCTGGAATTGATGTGAATATTTCTCAGGGCGATTATCATGTTGAAGTAGTGGCCGATGAAAATCTGCATGAATTTATCACGGTGGAAAGAGATGGGAACAATCTGAAGATCGGATCTGAGAGAAGCATTTACAGGGCCGATTCGAAAGTCGTCAATGTGAGTCTGCCGGAATTAAAACAGATCCGCATAAGCAGTGCAGGTGATATCCGTGCAGAGAATGAATTTCAGTGTGATGATCTTGACATTGAGATCAGCAGTGCAGGAGACCTGAAACTTGGAGTGGAAGCAGATGAGATCACAATCTCCATCAGTTCAAGTGGTGATTGTGACATTTGGGGCATTACCGGAGTGCTTGATGCACGCCTTTCAAGCGCCGGAGATCTGAATGCTTTTGACCTGTTGGCCGATTACGTTTACGTGAAAGTTTCAAGCGCAGGGGATGCAAGGGTCACATCTGAAAAAGAGATTGAAATGACAGCCTCCAGTGCCGGCAACATCTATTACAAGGGGGACGGGGTTGTAAGAAAGAGCCATACGAGCAGTGCGGGCAGCATCATTAAAAAATGATCACCCGAGGTAACTTTTAAGGATCTTACTTCTGCTGGTGTGTTTTAACCGTTTGATGGCTTTTTCCTTGATCTGCCTGACCCTTTCCCTTGTCAGGTTGAATTCTTCGCCAATTTCTTCAAGCGTATGCTGGTGTTTTCCGTTCAAACCGAAGTACAACCTGATGATACTCGCTTCCCGGTAAGTTAATGTGGAAAGTGCCCTTTCTATTTCTTTCCTGAGGGAATCATTTAACAGCCCTTTGTCAGGACTGGGGGTATCTCCATTCAGAAGCACATCATACATGTTGCCATCTTCGCCTTCCAGCAATGGTGCATCCATTGACACATGCCTTCCGGAGCTGCGAATGGCCTCCTTTACATCTTCCGGCGCTATTTCAAGCACTTTGGCGATCTCAAGGATGGTTGGCTCCCTTTCAAATTTCTGTTCCAGTTCTGCAAACGTCTTATTGATCTTATTTATTGATCCTATCTTATTGAGCGGAAGTCTTACGATCCTGGCTTGCTCTGCCAGTGCCTGCAATATTGATTGCCTGATCCACCAGACAGCATAGGAAATGAATTTGAATCCCCTGGTTTCATCAAAGCGCTGCGCTGCCTTGATCAGCCCAAGATTCCCCTCATTGATCAGGTCAGGAAGACTAAGTCCTTGATTTTGATATTGTTTGGATACTGAAACAACAAAGCGGAGATTTGCCTTTATCAGTTTTTCCATTGCCTGTGTATCTCCCTTCTTGATCCTGCGCGCCAGTTCCACTTCTTCCTCAGCAGTGATGAGATCCACCTTACCGATCTCATGCAAATACTTATCAAGAGAGGGAGTCTCCCTGTTGGTAACCTGCTTGATGATCTTGAGCTGTCTCATTTGTCAGGAATGATTAGGATTAAGCATCCCAATTATACTTAAAATATTGGTAAGATTGTAAAAAAGTACATTAAATTCACTATTTTAAAATACCACTGGAACAATCTTTATCGATAATTAGTCAAATTGATGTGTAACAGCCTTCTTTATTATATGACATTAAAAATCAGGTTATTACATCAATTATATACAAAATTACTTCTTGTGATTAACTCAGAATGAAGAGGTTAGGCATAAAATTCATTAAAAAGAATCATGTAATCATTTTGGTAGTATTATTTATTTCAGTAATATTGCAATGAATTTCCAGAAGTAAATATTTCTGAAACTTTTCAAAAGAATTTCCTTTTTCGAAACAACATCCAATTTTATTTTAATTACTCTATATGTACGATATTCTTGAATTAAACAAAAAGCTTCTTGCTGAATTGCGGGAAATTGCTAAGGAATTGAAAATCAAGAGGGTTGAATCCTATCGCAAGCAGGATTTGGTCTATAAAATTCTTGATACCCAGGCAATAGTTGCATCAGAATCAAAATCAACAAGGAAAAATGAAGTTTCATCAAAGGGAAAGGCATCTCAGGCAGAAGCAGCCGGGAATGCAACTTCCGGCAAATCTTATGACAAATCGGGAAAAAGGGCCAGGACTTCAAAACGGGAAGGAAAAAGGGCCGAAAAGGTGGATGTTTCAGCAACTTCCACTCAGGTAAATCCCGATTCAGTGGAAAAGCCTGATGTACAACCAAAAAGCATGGAACCAAAGCAATCAACTCCAAAAGCTCAGCATAAGGAAATAAAAAAGCAACCGCAACAGCAACAACAACCGCAACCGCAACCGCAACCGCAAAAGCAAAAGCAACAGCAATCGGATGCCAATAAACAGCAGCAAAAAGATACACGGTCTGAAAGAAGGGATGACAGGCCAAGGAATGACCATGAGGCCAGGAAGAACCAACCCCATGATCGGGACAACCAGAGAAAGCAGCCCTACAGCAAGGTGGAACGCAATGACAGGCATAGCGAAAGGCAGGACAGAAATTATGACCACAAGCAGGAAAGACGGGCTGTAGATAAATATGATTTTGAAGGACTCATTGTAAATTCAGGCGTATTGGAAATTATGCCGGATGGCTATGGATTCCTTAGATCAGCTGACTACAATTACCTGAATTCTCCCGATGATATATATGTATCCCAAAGCCAGATAAAGCTTTTCGGACTTAAAACCGGTGACACTGTAATGGGATCGATCCGCCCCCCTAAGGAAGGTGAAAAATATTTTCCACTGATCAAGGTAGAGGAGATCAATGGCAGAAGCCCTGATTATATTCGCGACAGGGTACCATTCGATTACCTTACACCGTTGTTCCCGGATGAAAAATTTACACTGGTGGGAAAGGGTTACAGTGATCTCTCTGCCCGTGTAGTGGACATGTTTGCGCCAATAGGAAAAGGTCAGCGCGGTCTGATCGTGGCACAGCCCAAAACAGGAAAAACAGTTCTGCTGAAAAGCATTGCCAATGCAATTGCTACAAATCATCCGGAGGTATATATGATGGTTCTTCTGGTGGATGAAAGGCCGGAGGAAGTTACGGACATGGCCAGGAATGTGGATGCAGAAGTTATTTCATCAACATTTGACGAGCCCGCGGAAAGACATGTCAGGGTGGCAAGTATCGTACTTGAAAAAGCCAAAAGACTGGTTGAATGCGGACACGATGTTATGATCCTGCTGGATTCCATTACACGACTTGCAAGGGCATACAACACAGTATCTCCAGCATCCGGAAAAGTGCTTTCCGGAGGAGTGGATGCAAATGCCCTGCACAAGCCCAAGAGGTTTTTCGGCGCCGCAAGAAACATAGAAGGAGGAGGCTCACTTACCATCCTTGCAACGGCCCTTACTGAAACAGGTTCAAAAATGGATGAAGTTATATTTGAAGAGTTTAAGGGAACCGGTAACATGGAATTGCAACTTGACCGCAAGCTTGCCAACAAGCGTGTATGGCCCGCTGTTGATCCGAATATGTCCAGTACCCGCCGCGAGGACCTTCTTCTTGATAAGCCCATGATGAATAAGATATGGATACTCAGGAACTACCTGGCCGATATGAACCCGGTAGAGGCAATGGAATTCCTGAGGGACCACATGAACAAGACAGCAAGTAACGAGGAATTCCTTATTTCAATGAACAGCCAGTAGCGGCAGTCTGCTTACGAAAACATATTTTTTCTTCTGATCCGGGAATTTTTTCTTCCAGCCGGGACTTCAGTTACATCTGTTCTAATAACAGCTTGGAATGCTTATTCTGTGCCGGTTGAAGTACTGGGAATTGTTGCTATTTGTAATCATTTTATATTAGCAAAATCCACCTGCAAATCCAAGCAAAAATTATAATTTTGTTAGTCCCTGATTACTTCGCATAAATAGTTGTTTTTTAAATACTTAAGATTTACAATATGGATAAGAAAAAGAATTTTATCACCTGTGATGGTAATTATGCTGCTTCGCATATTGCGTATATGTTCAGTGAAGTTGCTGCCATCTATCCGATTACCCCATCTTCCAATATGGCAGAAAATGTTGATGAGTGGGCAGCCTACGGAAGAAAAAACATATTTGGACAAACTGTCCAGGTTACAGAAATGCAATCAGAAGGCGGGGCATCAGGCGCAGTGCATGGATCACTTCAGTCTGGTGCACTTACAAGTACTTTTACTGCTTCTCAGGGATTGCTTCTGATGATCCCGAATATGTACAAGATATCCGGTGAGTTGCTCCCTGCTGTATTTCATGTGTCAGCAAGAAGTCTGGCTGCCCAGGCACTTTCTATCTTTGGAGATCACAGCGACGTGATGGCAACCAGGAATACGGGCTTTGCAATGATTGCCACAGGGAGTGTTCAGGAAATCATGGACATTGCTGCTGTTGCACACCTGGCATCAATTAAAACAAGGATTCCTTTCCTGCATTTTTTCGATGGATTCAGAACTTCCCATGAAATACAAAAAGTGGAAGCGCCCTCCAATGAAGACTTTGTCGATATGATCGATATGGATGCGCTCCAGGCATTTCGCAATAATGCGCTGAACCCGGAGAATCCGGTGACACGCGGTACTGCACAAAATCCCGACATCTATTTCCAGTCGAGGGAAGCAGCTAATAAATTCTATGATGTGGTTCCTGATATCGTTGAGGAATACATGCAGCAGATTTCCAGGAAAACCGGACGAGAATACCATCCATTTACCTATTATGGCGCGTCCGATGCTGAGAATATAATTGTTGCAATGGGATCCGTTACCGAGACGATACAGGAGGTGATCGATTACCTGGTGGCGAAAGGGGAGAAAGTGGGGCTCATCACCGTGCACCTTTACAGGCCTTTCTCAGAGAAATATTTCAGAAAAGTACTGCCGAAGAGTGTGAAGCGCATTGCTGTGCTTGACCGGACCAAAGAGCCGGGAGCCAATGGAGAACCGCTCTACCTCGATGTGAAGGATATCTTTTACGGAAAGGAGAATGCCCCATTGGTAGTGGGTGGACGCTACGGACTCTCGTCAAAGGATACCACACCTGCCATGATTCAATCGGTATATGAGAACCTGAAGCTCAAAGAACCGAAAAACCACTTTACCGTGGGGATTGTTGATGATGTGACATTCCTTTCACTTCCTTTGCTTCCCGATATTTCTGTTGTGAAGGAGGGTACGTTTGAAGGCAAATTCTATGGCCTGGGTTCAGATGGGACCGTGGGAGCCAATAAAAACTCAATTAAGATCATAGGTGAGTCGACCGATAAATATTGTCAGGCTTATTTTGCCTACGACTCAAAGAAATCGGGTGGTATTACCACATCACATTTGAGGTTTGGAGACAATAAGATCAAGGCGCCTTATCTCGTGGGAACTCCCGATTTTGTTGCTTGTCACGTTCCTTCATACCTGAATAAATATGACATGTTAAAAGGGCTGAAAGATGGTGGCACTTTCCTGCTGAACTCCATCTGGGATGAGAAGGAGACCCCGGAGCACCTGCCCAATTCAATGAAGAAATACCTGGCAGACCATAAGATCAATTTTTATATTATCAATGCGACCAAACTGGCACAGGAGATCGGGCTCGGAAACCGTACAAATACCATCATGCAGTCGGCATTCTTCAAGATTGCGAAAATCATTCCATACGATCAGGCTGTTGAAGAGATGAGGAAATTCATCGTAAAGAGTTTTGGGAGAAAGGGCGAGGAGGTAGTGAAAATGAACTTTGCTGCTGTAGAAAAAGGAGGTGATGTGATTAAAGTTGATGTTCCGTCTGAATGGGCTAAACTGGAGGTAAAAGATATTAAGAAGGATACATCCAAGCCTGCATTTATTACCGATGTGGTAGAGCCGATAAATTCACTGATGGGAGATGATCTGCCGGTAAGTGCATTTGTGGGCCGCGAGGACGGAACCTTCCCTGCCGGGACCACCGAATATGAAAAACGAGGGATTGCAGTTGACGTTCCCGGGTGGATTCCCGATAACTGTATTCAGTGCAACCAGTGTGCATATGTATGTCCGCATGCATGTATCCGTCCATTCCTGCTTGATGATAAGGAGACTGCTGCTTTGCCTGAGGGTGTTGAAACGATTGATTCCAAAGGGAAAGGCGTTTCTGGATACCAATTCAGGATCCAGGTTTCGGTGCTCGACTGTACCGGTTGCGGTAACTGCGCGGATGTTTGTCCGTCGAAAGAGAAGGCCCTCGTGATGCAGCCGCTGGAGACTCAACTGCATGAAAATGACAACTGGGATCATATAACAAAGAATGTTACATACAAGGAGACGCTGGTTGATAAGAAGCAGACCGTTAAAAATTCACAGTTTGCAAAACCCCTGTTTGAATTTTCAGGCGCATGTGCCGGCTGTGGAGAGACTCCTTACATCAAGCTGATCACCCAGCTTTACGGTGACCAGATGATCGTTGCGAATGCCACCGGATGCTCATCCATCTACGGGGGTTCTGCTCCCTCTACACCATATTGTATGAATAGTGAAGGGCATGGTCCCGCGTGGGCAAATTCATTGTTTGAGGACAATGCGGAATACGGGTATGGAATGGCTCTTGGTATCAATAAAAACCGTGAGCGCATTGCAATGCACATGACTGCAAGTAAAGATAAGGTGGCAAAAGCTACTGCTGAAGCATTTGATGCCTGGATGGCAGCAGACGATATGGATACCTCGAAAGAGGCTTCGAAGCAGGTTGTTGCAGCCCTGGAGAAAGAAAAGAATGGTGTTGGAAAAGAGATTCTTGATATGAAGCAGTACCTCGTGAAGAAATCTGTTTGGATCTTTGGAGGTGACGGATGGGCATATGATATCGGATATGGAGGACTCGACCATGTGCTTGCATCTGGTGAGGATGTGAATGTGCTGGTGCTGGATACGGAAGTGTATTCAAATACCGGTGGACAATCATCGAAGGCAACACCAATCGGTGCGGTAGCCAAATTTGCGGCTTCAGGTAAAAAGATCCGGAAAAAAGATCTGGGAGTGATGGCTATGTCATACGGTTATGTATATGTAGCTCAGGTCTCCATGGGTGCTTCCCAGTCTCAGTATCTTAAAACGATTCGCGAGGCCGAAGCGTATAAAGGACCATCGCTGATCATTGCCTATTCTCCATGTATAAACCATGGATTGCGCAATGGAATGGGTCAGACCCAGGCCCAGGGTAAATTTGCAGTAACTTCTGGTTACTGGCACCTCTACCGGTACAATCCTGCATTGGAAAAGGAAGGAAAGAACCCTTTTGTACTCGATTCAAAAGAGCCGCAATGGGACCAGTTCCAGAGCTTCCTGAAGTCGGAGGTCCGTTATAGTTCATTGCAGAAGTCATTCCCTGAAGAGGCAGATAAATTATTCAAGGCTGCCCAGGAGAACGCCAATTGGAGATACGACAGTTACGTCAGGTTGGCTGCGATGGACTTTTCAAAAAGTGAACAGGCATAGTTGTCTCTTAACAATATGAAAGCTGTCTTGTAAAGCAAACTTTAAATCTTAAAAAAAGAGAAGCGGGAACCCTGAAAATATAGGGTTTCCCGCTCTTTTTTATTTACTGCGAATGGTTGAATTATGACAGTGGATAATGAAACGGACCGGTGATGCCCCGGTTAACCTGATCTGCGACATTCCTGGTCAATATTCCTGATTAATGATTATTTTTGTGCACGAAACAAATTCATGGGAAGATACCTTGCAATAGATTACGGAAGCAAAAGATGCGGGATCGCTATCAGTGATCCCACAAGGATGATTACAGGAACTGTAAAAACGGTTCCTTCGCATGAATTGATGAACTATCTCGGGGATTGTATCAGCAGGGATGAGATTGACTGCGTGGTCTTTGGGAAACCCCTGAAAAACGACAATACCCCAAGTGATTCCTTTCTGCTTGTTGAGAGATTTGTGAACGCATTTAAAAAAAGGTTTCCAGGTATCAGAATTGCCTGGGAGGATGAGCGATATTCTTCAAAAATGGCTTCGCGTGCCATGGTGGAAGGTGGCGTTAAAAGATCAGAAAGACGAAAAAAAGAAAATATTGACAGCATCAGTGCTGCAATCATTCTTCAGTCGTTTCTTGACAGAGAAAACAATCAGGTGTAATATCTGTTAGAGATATATTCAGTTTTTAATTATTTTATTATGGTTTTGCCGGTATATGTGTATGGAATGTCGGTTCTCCGGAAAGTGGCAATAGAAATTAACAGGGACCATGAAGGTCTGGATGAATTGATCGCGAATATGTATGAAACCATGTTTGCAAGTGAAGGAGTGGGGCTTGCAGCTCCGCAGATCGGTCAGTCGATACGTTTGATCGTAATAAACGCAAGCAGGATGGAGGTTGATGAGGAGCCGGATTTAAAGGATTTCAGGCGTACACTGATCAATCCTGTTATTATTGAAGAATGGGGTGACATATGGAGTTTCTCAGAAGGATGTCTCAGCATCCCGAATATAAGGGAGGAGGTGCCTCGCCCTTCTAACATAAAGGTTGAATACTACGATGAAAACTGGAATCTTAAGGTGGAAGAACTGGGTGGTGTCAAGGCAAGGATCATTCAACATGAATATGATCACCTTGAAGGCATTCTGTTTACCGATAAGATCAACCCGTTGCGTAAAAAACTTATAGCTCCCAGGTTGAGGGCAATATCAAAAGGCAAAGCAGAGTGTGATTACAGGATCATCTATCCAAAGAGGTAATTCTTCATTCCGATTTCCTGAAATTTCGAAGAACGACCATCCGTTTAACCGGACACGGTGATTGAAAAATAAAAAACCGTGGTTCATGTTGTTTGCCCTCCAAATCCCAAGCTAAAACTGGAATTTCCTGTTGCAATATTGTCTGAACCGTGATGCGTCAGATGGGACCGTGATGCGTCAGATATTTTTCAATACATACGATATTTTTACTTTTCATATTAATACAGTAAAGCAGAATTTTGCTGATAATCCAAATTATTAATGTGATGGAAGAATACGTGTACAAAGACATTACAAAGGAAATCATCGGGGCAGTATCAGACATTATGGACAGACACTAATTAGTGGCTGCAAGAAAACTCCATTTTTTGCGTTATGCTCGTCTAAAAACTCGTCATTTACGCTCAGTAAACTCCTCATTTTCAGACTTCGCAAGCATTGAAAATGAAGCTTTCTAGCAAGCCACTTGTTAAATTACGTAGTTTTCTTTCAAGCACTAATTAAACAATGGGATTGAAATATTCCTCTGACTTCAGGATCATATCAATGTATTGTGCGCGCTTGTATACGAAAGGATCGTTGATAGACTTGCTTGAAAGGTTTCCCCTGAAATCATCAAGGGATTTGTATTCTTTGCGGTCCATCCATTCCTCGATCTCTTTGAGCATATTGCTGATGTGCTTGATGCCATTGTGATAAAATGTTGAAACCGATTCAACAGCATTGGCCCCGGCAAGGATCATCTTCAATACATCGGTTCCTTCGTAAATACCGTTGTTGGCCACCAGCGATCCTTTGATGTTATCGTACAATAAGCCGATGTGCCTGATTACAAGCCTGTGATCACTGGGAGAGCTGAGATTCCAGGGAGCAGCGTGCTTTTCAGCCTCTACATCTATATCCGGTTCAAATAAACGGTTGAATAATACAAATCCGTCAGCACCGGCCTGGTCCATGTCTGAGACTGTTTTTAGAATATTGGTGTAAAATGAACTTAACTTAACACTGACAGGGATTTTTACAGATCCCTTAACTGCTTTGAGTGTCTCAACCTGATGTTGAATGATATCATGTCCTGATTTATCAATGTCACGCGGGATCGCAAAAAAGTTCAGCTCCAGTCCGTCCACACCTGTCTCTTCAATCTGCTTTGCATAATCAACCCAGGTTTCCTTATATACTGCATTGATGCTTGCAATCAGGGGAACGCTGACACTTTCCTTGGCTTTTCTTAAATTATACAGGTACTCCTTGGGACCAGCATGCTCAAGATTCGGAAACAGGTTGATCATTTCTGCATGCCGTTCATCGTATGCTTCCAGCTGATTACCTAAGTCATAGTCCTCGAGCTGAATTTGCTCCTCAAAAAGAGACCTGTAGACGATTGCGGCTATGCCAGCATCCTCTGCTTTTTTAAGATTGTCGGTATTTCCAACCAGGTTACTTGCTCCCAGCATGATCGGGTTTTTTAAAGAAAGACCCATGTGTTTGGTTGTTAGATTTGCCATGTTTTTTCAGGGGTTAAATTTTTCTTAAATATATCTGTTAAACCACTACTTTGCAAAAAAGGTTCATTTTTTCCAGCTAAAATCCCGATAAAATGCGGGCAAACCACATGAACCTTAAAAAACAGTTGCTGAAGTTAACAAATGATTTAAGAAAAATACCCGTGATCAGGGTATTATTCCCATTTCTTACGGGGATTCTCATTGCACCTATTTTTAACATGGATGCGGATCCCGGGTTCATACCTGTAATTTTTATGATGCTTATCATAGGTGTGCATTTTCTGGCTGCACCATCCTCCGGTCACATCATCAGGATCTTTATGGCGATTTTAGTTTTCTTGTTTTTTATTTCAGCAGGCATTTTTTCTTACCACACCTCTGTGCGTCAGAAAATTCCTGATCTTGATGAAAAAAAGACAATTGTGGCAGGAGTTATAAAAAATGAGATGTCAGGAACCGAAAAATACAGGCGGCTTACTCTTCGGGTCAAATACCTGATGTTAATGGATACTGTGATCAAAACCAGGCAAAACATGGTCGTCTATTTAAATCGTGACAGTGCAGTTTGTTCATTATTGCCCGGTGAAAAACGGGTTTTTTATGGTTTGCTGCTTCCGGTAAAGAACAGGGGCAATACCGGTGAATTTGATTATGAGTCATACATGAAAAGGCGCAATTGCCATTTTATTCTTTTTGCTGATAAGGTAACAACCGGTGGAAATTCAAACAGCGATCCACCTTCCCTTAGGTACCTTCCCGAACGGATCAGGCAACGTCTGCTGGCCAATCGAGACCTTTCCGATCCGGACGAATCGGTCCTTTGTGCTCTGACGCTTGGTTACAGGTCGGCTCTTGACAGGGAGACGAAGGGAGCATTTTCAAAAGCAGGGGCAATGCACCTGCTGGCAGTTTCCGGTCTGCATATCGGTACAATATGGTATATCCTTGACATGATCCTCAGGCTGCCCAAAAGAAAAGGCTGGCAGGTACTCAAGGCAATGGCCATATGTATCATCCTGTGGGCCTATGCGGCCATTACGGGATTTTCCGGATCTGTAACCAGGTCTGTAACCATGTTTTCACTGGTTACTTTGTCTAAAACATTACAAAGGTCTGCCAATATTTACAACGTTCTTCTTCTCTCTGCATTTATTTTGCTGGTTGTCGATCCCAGGAGAATATTTGATACTGGTTTTCAACTTTCCTATTTGGCTGTCTTTGGCATTGTAGCCGTTCATCCATTGCTGAGATCCTTATATACTCCACCAAATAAGCTGGTCAAATGGATATATGATATCACTGCTGTCAGTATTTCAGCACAATTTGCAACATTGCCCCTTGTGCTTCATTATTTCAATCAGTTTCCGGTCTGGTCCCTGCTGACCAACCTGGTAGCCATTCCCATAGTCAGCTTGATCATGTTCTTTTTTATCATATCTGTTCCTTTTTATTTTGTGACTCCCGGATTTTTAATTTTACACAAGATCCTTCTTACAATGACCCACTGGCTGAATCAAACAGTAGGTTGGATCTCTGAATTACCGCATTCCGTTACGGGTAAGGTTGCCGTAAGCATGCCACTGTCGCTTGTCATGCTTGGGATCATGATAATGGTGATATTGTTCTTGTATTACAGGGACATCAGGTTGTTTTTAATTGCTTTGCTACTTGTTTCAATGGGATTGCTGTTTTCTGCCTACAAGGTCCATCTGGCAAAATGTTATCGTTCAATTGAAATTGGTAATTTCAGCAATTCTACAACAATTTCTCTAAGGGCCGGCCTAGCACGATATACGTGTTGTATCTACAGCGACACTGTCAATGATCCTTATGCCATAATGTATACAGAATCACTTGCCATTGAGCCTGTTACCCTGGCTAAAAACAGGATTGTAGAAACGAATGTTTTCAGCAAAGAGGATCATGAGGGCATTGTGGTATTGTCAGATCAACTGTGGGCCATTGAGATGGACACAATTTCCATACTCATTGCCGGTAATTGTGATCCGGACAAATTTAAATATGCCCTTGCCTGCCGGGATTGGTCGATGCTCATTTTCCGCAAGGGGTCTCTCAACATTGTGTGGGAGTTTCCTTCTATCGGTAAAGAATGCACCATGATCTGTGACGGAACATTGAGTCATTATGAAACATTACAGATGGCCCGGATGATACCTGAAGTTTATATATGCAGAAGCGAAGGCGCATACCGGAAGTTATGGCGCAGTCATACAGAATAGGGAACGGGAGTTGTTGTAAAGATTTATGATTCTGTAACCCCCGCATACAAAGCATTAAAGGAACAATAGGGTTGATTAATTGCCTTGAATTGGAAGATTGGTAAAAAAAACGATCGAAGGTTTGGACAAATTGGAAGATAATCTGTTATTTTACACCGTCATTTCTTGATAAGTTTGATATATGAGAATTATTCTCGCAGGAGCAGGAGAGGTAGGATCGCATCTTGTGAAGATGCTCAGCAATGAAGACCACGACATTATCGTCATTGACAATGATCCGGAGCGTTTGAAAGCGATAGGGTCGTCTCTTGATGTAATGACCCTTGAGGGGAATGCAAATTCAATCAGCATCCTTAAGGAGTCAAAAGTTTCTAAAGCTGATTTGTTTATATCGGCCACTTTTTCAGAGGATGTCAACATCAACTCTGCAATCCTAAGCAAAAAGCTTGGCGCCAAAAAGACCATTGCCCGTATTGACAATGATGAGTACCTCATGCAGGCCAATAAGGAGTTTTTCAGGACTCTGGGGATTGACTACATGATCTATCCTGAAAAGATCGCAGCGAGGGAAATTGTAGGATTGCTTGCACAGACTGGAAGCACTGAGGTGGTGGAGTTCTCCGGTGGAAAATTACAGATGTACGTGGTACGGCTTGATGAGAATGCCCCAATAATAGGCAAGAAACTACGTGAATTGAGTTTTGCTGGAGGTAAGATGATAGAGTTCAGGGCAGTTGCAATGACCAGGGGCGGGCAGACCATCATACCGGGTGGTGATGATACATTCCATTCGGGCGACCTGGTATATGTAATAAGCAGCCAGGCAGGATTGAAGGAGTTGTATAAATATTCGGGCAAACAGAATTTTGAAGTCCGCAATATCATGATCCTGGGAGGCAGCCGTATCGGTATTAAGACTGCCAGGCAGCTGGGTAATGAACATTACGTAAAGATGATTGAGATTGACAAGCAAAAGAGTTACAGTTTGTCAGGTATGCTTTCAAATACGCTTGTTATCAACGGGGATGGTACAAATATGGAATTGCTCAAGGACGAAGGGCTCGAGAAGATGGATGCCTTTATTGCTGTGACAGGGAATTCGGATACGAACATCCTGTCCTGCCTGCTTGCAAAGCACCTGGGCGTTAAACGAACCATTGCTGAGGTAGAGAACATTGACTACATTCACCTTGCAGAAAATATTGGTGTCGATACAATCATCAATAAGAAATTAATAACTGCAAGCAGGATATTCAGGTTCACAATGAGCGAAGAAGTATCATCAATAAAATGTCTTACAGGGACCGAAGCTGAAGTGATGGAATACCTTGTAAAACCCAATGCAAAAATAACTATGGCCCCGTTAAAGGATGTTGATTTCCCGGATGAAGCCATTATAGGTGGGGTTATCAGGGGAAAGAATAGTTTTATTGCACATGGAGATACCCATATAAAACCATACGACAGGGTGGTGGTTTTTGCTTTGCCATCGGAAATATTCACGGTTGGAAAATTCTTTAATTGATTTCCAGGAATGCCCAATCCCAAGACTGCATTACGTATTCTCGGCATCCTTCTCATTATAGAAGGACTTTTCATGTGGTTAACAATCCCGGTATCACTTATTTACGGGGAAGGGGATGCAATTCATTTTTTTCTATCGGGATCCATAACCATTGCAGTGGGCTTTGCTGCATATTTGTTTACAAGGAAAGCCCAACTTGAAGTGACGAAACGGGATGGTTTTGTAATCGTCACTACAGGATGGCTGGCATTCTCCTTTTTTGGTACAATGCCATTTCTTTTCACCGGTTCGATTCCGGATTTTACAAATGCATTCTTTGAAACGATATCCGGATTTACAACAACCGGAGCCTCTGTCTTAAATAATATTGAGGAATTGTCGCACGGTATCCTTTTCTGGAGAAGTCTCACGCAATGGCTCGGGGGAATGGGGATTATTGTATTGTCCCTTGTTGTGTTACCTGTACTTGGGATTGGAGGCATGCAGCTTTTTATCGCAGAGGTACCGGGTCCGACTCCGGATAAACTTCATCCCCGTATAAAAGAAACCGCCAAAAGGCTATGGAGTATTTATCTCATATTTACCGGCACGGAGATTCTTTTGTTATGGCTTGGGCCCATGAACATTTTCGATGCCGTTTGTCATGCTCTAACCACGATGGCTACTGGGGGATATTCCACGAAACAGGCCAGCATCGCATATTGGGATTCCGCGTATGTTCATTACGTGATCACTTTGTTTATGTTCCTTGCAGGAACAAACTTCACGCTTTCTTATTTCGGATTCCATCTTAAATTCCAAAAGGTCTGGAGGAACGAAGAGTTCAGGTATTACGTGGGATTTATTGCTCTATTCACGCTGCTGATCGGATTGGGTCTGTATCATGAACGGGGAAGTGATCCTGAAAGCGCATTTCGCGATTCATTGTTCCAGGTTGTGTCGATTATGACAACAACCGGCTATGTAACAAGCGATTACCTTACCTGGATGCCTGCACTTACCATGATGATATTCATTCTGATGTTTTTTGGCGGATCTGCCGGTTCAACCGGTGGTGGTCCGAAGATCATGCGTATTGTGATACTTATCAAGAATTCAACGCAGGAGCTTAAGCGACTGATCCACCCCAATGCAATAATTCCGGTTCGTCTGAATAAGAATGCACTGAGTAATGAAGTGGTCACCAATATACTTGCTTTTCTGGCATTTTATGCTGCCATAGCTGTAGTAAGCGTTGTTGTTATGTCATTGCTTGGCAACGACTTTGAAACATCGTTTGGAGCTGTTGCTGCCACACTGGGCAATATTGGTCCGGGTATTGGTGCGGTTGGACCATCTTCCAATTTTTATGAAATCGCAGACGCGGGTAAATGGTTTCTTTCCTTCCTTATGCTGGTAGGCAGACTTGAATTGTTTACGGTGATCGTTTTGTTCTCCCCCGTTTTCTGGAAAGAGTGATCCCTTTAATTCTTTACATACTCAACCGGAGTTTTGCCCAGGTTCTTCCGCATCCAGAAATGGAATTTATGCATCCCTTTTCCAAAGAACATCATGGGACAAAACCCGTACACAAATTCCATTTTCTTTTTCTTCAGAAGTTCTAATCCTACTGCAGAATAGGCTCCATCACCAATTCCCTGGTTGAGCCAGATTCTTTTAATTCCCGTTCCGCTGCTCTGTTCTATGATCTCCATAGCACGTTCGGGATTGACTGCAAGGATTAGGTTTTCGACGTTTCCCGGCAATTCAGTTACACTGGGATAACATTTGATGCCCTCGATTTGCTCGTATTTTGGATTGACCGGGAAAACGTCATATCCCTTTTTTCTGAGTTCCTTAACAAGTGCCTGGCCCCAGTTGCCTTTTTTTGGTGATGCCCCGGCCACTGCTATTTCTTTTCTTTCCAGGAATGCATCTATTGTTTTGTTCATTTCCATGGTTGGTTTTTTTTGATTGCCCCTGTAAGATACAACGTTTCATGGATCTGGGATTTTTTTTCAGGCAGAATGTAGGTAAAATATCGGTGAATGGATCAGTATCAATCTACCTTCCCCAGCCCTTCCCTTATCAGGATCGGCTCAAACCCGGTACAATCAAGGATGGTTGAAGGGATAATTCCACCATATCCTCCGTCAATAACAAGGTCTACAAGGTCTTTATACTCATCATGAATGATCTCCGGATCAGTGGGATATTCAATGATCTTATCATCCTCTTTAAGGGAGGTTGTCAGAATCGGGTGACCCAGCTGCCTGACAATTTCCAGAATAATGTTGTTGTCCGGGATCCTGATACCAACTGTTTGTTTCTTCTGTTTAAGGATTTTCGGAACATTGTTGTTGGCATTCAGAATAAAGGTGTAAGGTCCCGGCAGGAATGACTTCATCAGCTTGAATGTATTGTTGTCAACCTGGCGCGCATAGTCAGACAGCTGACTCAGATCGGAGCATATAAATGCAAAATTGGCCTTTTCGGGTTTCACTTTCTTGATGCGTGCAACCCTTTCGACAGCCCTTGCCTTGGTAATGTCACAGCCAATTCCGTACACGGTGTCGGTCGGATAGATGATCAACCCTCCTTTTTCGAGTACATCAACCACCTGGGAAATGACCCTTTGGTCCGGATTAATTTCATAAAGTTTGACAATCATAGGACAATAACTGAAATACAGGCACGAATGTAATAGATTTTTCCTGCCGGTCTTTATTATTTATCAACGACCTTAAGGATTTTATTAAATTTATGGGATCATTGTTATGGAAACATGTATGCTTGAAGGTTCACAATTCCGGCTTAGGCCCTGGTTGCATGAAGACAGGGATAGCCTTGTAAGACATGCCAATAATAAAAAAATTGCCATGAACCTTCGCGATGGTTTTCCCCATCCTTATACAATGGACGACGCGAGGGAATGGATCGAAATGGCGCTGGACAACAAACGGGATGTGATCCTGGCGATCGAAATTGACCGGGAGGCCTGCGGCGGGATCGGCCTGCATTTGATGAAGGACGTATACCGTTTCAATGCGGAAATTGGCTACTGGTTGTCTGAAAAGCACTGGGGAAAGGGCATTACAACTGAGGCCGTTCGACTGCTCGTTGATTATGCTTTCAGGAACACCTCTTTAATCAGGATTTTTGCCGGTGTCTTCAGTTCGAATTATTCTTCAATGCGTGTGCTTGAAAAATGTGGTTTTAAAAGAGAGGCAGTCTTTAAAAAATCAGTGAAAAAAGAAGGTGCGTTTCTGGATGAACATATTTATTCTGTATTGAAAGATGACTGGAAAATAAATAACTGATTGTGCTTATGGAAATTAGTAAATTTCCGGTAATACATTTCCAGTTCTGAATGGATCAATTATTATCATCCGTTTCATCGTTTTTCTCCGGAGCATTATATCCGAGCATATCTTCTTCCTGTTCTTCTTCCTCGTCCCAGCTGTGCTTTTCCGGCTCGGGACCTTTGTCGCGGTAAAGCAATGCAAGTGCAACGCCCGTTACGGCCCCGCTTAAGTGGCCTTCCCAGGAAACTTCATAATCAAAAGGCAACAGGCCCCATATCAGGCTTCCATATAGAAATACGACCAACAGGGAAATGGCCATCAGGTGCCTTACCTTTCTGATCACACCGCTCAGGAAAAGAAAGGAGGCCAGCCCGTAAATGATGCCGCTGGCGCCAATGTGATAGGCATCCCGGCCGATGATCCACAAAAGTATTCCACTGATGAAATACAAAAAAATGAAAATGGTAAAGGAGATCCCCCTGTAGAAATAGAACAGGGCAAAAGTAAGAAGAAAAACAGGAATCGAATTGTCAAACAGGTGTTTCCAGTCGCCATGTATGAGCGGAGAGAACAGGATTCCTTTCAGTCCGCTCAATTCCCTTGGTAATACCCCGCCATGAACAAAATCAAGTTCCATGGCTATTTCAAAGAATTTGATGATCCAGAGAAATATAACAAACACCACGGGAAAAAAGAGGCTGTTCAATACGCGTTGTTTTTCTTCCATAAAGGCAAAGATAGCGGTTCTTTGCTAATTGGCCCCTGGCTCCTGGCCTTAATTGTGATGCGGTGATGCGGTGATGCGGTGATGCAGTGTTGAGGTGATGCAGTGTTGCAGTGATGCAGTGTTGCGGTGATGCAGTGATGCGATATATCAGATGCTATTTAGTGCTTGCAAGAAAACGTCAATAGCTGCGTTATGCTTGACTTCAAAACAGTCATCCCGATAATATATCGGGACTCCTGCTTTTCATCTGTCATTGCTTATTTTAATTTGTCAGATGGAGCTCGCCATGACAGCTTTTCAAAGGTTCCTTGCCTATAAAGTGTTATAATCATAATCATATGTGTTCCGCCAACCGGCGGATCATGGCTCGGTTCAGTCA
>JAIPBT010000017.1 GCA_021738565.1 Bacteroidales bacterium | reverse complement strand
TGCTTCATCATAATAAGTGTTCCTCATAATAGAATCATTTATTGGTTAAAATCATTCATATTACGGAAAATCTTATTTTTGATGAAGCATTGCCGTTTTGGTGAAGCTGCCGACCGAAGGGAGGTTTAGTTCAACATGGAAAATGGTGCAGTTTTAAAATTGTCTTTTTATACGGAGGACCACAGAGAAAGTTGAGAACCACAGAGTGCAATAAATAATATTATCTCTGTGATCCTCTTTTAAGCCGGTTGGTTAGGGGCCCACCTCGTGGGTGTTAGGTATTTACTTTGTGATCGTGTCTCCTTCGCACCCTTTGTGAAACCCTCCTGGCTCCTGGCCTTTGGCCTTTTTCCCCTGGTCTCCCCATCACCAAGTCTCCCCATCCTCTCTGGTTTTCCGTGTAACTACTATATACTTCCATCTCCATTAGCCCAGGTCCCTTACCAGCAGCTGGATATTTTGAACACCCCGCTGCTCAAGCAAAAGTGTCTTATTGATCATTACCCTCTCTATGGTTGCATCGTCAAAATACCGGATGGTTACCAGCTCGAGACCGGTTTCATAGGAAACCTTAAAATGCTCTTCAAGCTCATCCACCACCAGGCGCACTTTCCTTTTGTCGTTGTTCACCACAACCTGGAAACTAACAGCGGAAGTTTGCTGCAAATTAATCTTTAATCCGTTTTTATGAAGGATCCCGTATATGATCTCAAGATTATTCTCTGCAATAAATGAAAAATCGTGAGGCGATATCCTGATCAGAACCTGGTCCATTTTAAAAATGAATGAGGGAACCAGTTTTTCATATGCAAAATTTCCGATCAGTGTACCCGGAGCCTCAGGTTCCAGGAAGGATCTGACAAAGAGTTTGATATTCTTGTTTTGCAGCGGTTTTATTGTTTTGGGATGGATCACACCGGTGCCGTAATATGCCAGTTCAATGGCATCCAGGTAGGAAAGCTTCTCTAGAAGTATCGTGTCATCGAAATATTTGGGGTCTGCATTGAGCACTCCGGGTACATCTTTCCAGATTGTAACTGATTCCGCATTCAGGATATGTGCCAGGATCGCGGCCGTGTAATCCGAACCTTCACGCCCAAGTGAAACGGTCTGGTTGTTCACATTGGATGCCAGGAATCCCTGGGTAACCAGGAAACGCTCCCCGTTAAAAACGAAATTCTTTTTTACGAGCTTGCCTGACAATTCCCAATTGACCCGGCCTTCCCTGAAGGTATTGTCTGTTTTCAGTGAGTTCCTGATGTCTATCCATTTTGCCCTCAATCCGCTTTCCTCCAGGTACAAAGCAATGATCCTGGTACTGAGCAATTCCCCGTATCCGATCAGCTGGTCGTAGTCGTAATCATAATTCATACTTGGTTCCTGGTTCAACCTGCCGGATAGTTCATCAAATACATTTTCGATCACCCCGTGAGCCCGGTGATCCTTGTCCGGAAAAAGATCTTCAAGTATTTCCAGGTGATAGGATCTGAGCAACTCCATCTCCTTCTGAAGTTTCTTCACGTGCCGGCTAAAAAAAGCATCGATTAATCTTTCCAGCGCATTGGTGGTTTTTCCCATTGCTGAAATTACAATCACTACGGGCTCCTGATACATCCCAAGGATATTCACAATATTCCTCACAGCCGCAGCGCTCTTTACTGAAGCACCTCCGAATTTAAATACTAGCATACATTGTTGGTTAAAGAATTAGTGCTTGCAAGAAAACGCCAATAGCTGCGTTATGCTCGACTTCAAAACAGTCATTTACGATCAGTAAACTCCTGTTCTTCAGTCATCGCAGGCCTTGCTCTTGTCGCTTTCTTATCAAGCACAGCTAAATAATATGAGTTTTCTTTCTGACACTAGTTATGAATACAAAAGTAGCAATTGTTTGAAACCTGTGGGTAGGAGTAAACGGGCAAAGGGCGAATTTCAATGGTGCACATCAAATATCCGGTGTTTCACCTTCCGGATAGCTTATCTTTTCAAATCTGAGGCCCGTCATCATCTCATATGCTTCAGCTGTATCAAGCATTTCAAGATCATCTTCCTCATACAGCCACTTCACATTAAAAGCCTTGTCTTTATCAGCCAGGTAACGGATTCTTCGAAAAATCTCCATAAGAAATTTTGAACTGCTGGTATTAAAATGTTCCAGGTTCACACGCAGGTCTGTCCTTTCGGCCGGCAGGGTAATGTATTCATCCAGCCAGTTAAGAACCGGGGTATAGAATTCCCTTGCATTTTCAGGATTTGACCTGCCCATGATCTTAAGGATACCATCATCCGGGTTCAATGATATGGTGGGAGTTCTGTAAGTTCCTTCAATATGTAATGTTTCCATGTTTCAATTCTTTTCAGGGACCATTCCCTGATATCCATCATTCTCCGGTCAAGTTAAATAATTTATTTTAAATAAAGCAATCTGATTTAAAATATATCTTTTTAGGTAGAATCTTTTTAAATTAAAGAAACTGACTGTACATCAACTTTTTTATTGAAAGAAAATATGTTTTCTTTGCATTTGAAAACAGGAAGCAATGTTCACAGTCGGTCTATTTTCAACACACCTGCCCTATATACTCATAGCAATGTTCTATGGGGCCTACATTGGCTTTCATACCATTATGAAGGCTGGTGCAGACGATGATGTCAATGACCGCCTAATTGCTAAAAATATTAAGCTCACCGATGCTTCTGATGAAAAAATTCAGAAGCACAACACTTTTCATTATTTCAACTACAGCGCTGAACCAGCAGCAAACCGGGAGTTCCGTGTACAATCTCTCCTTTCGCGTTTTAAAGTACCTATAATAGAATGTCTGATTCCGCGGGCACCTTTTCTGAACTGCCTTTATTCCCGCCCTCCACCCTCCGCCTGAAACTCCGGGTATAACATTCAACATTATGAATTCATGACACAAATGACCTGAATGGGCATTTATATCATGAAAAATTCATTCATTTTAAAACTCCAATACAATGAAAATCAAATATATTTTCATGATCCTGCTAATGCAGATGGTCATTCAGAACAATTATGCACAGGAGGTAATAATACTTACCGACAGTACTGAAGTTCCTGAACTTCACCTGGAAGAAATTCAAATCAGCTCTTCAAAAAACAACCTAACCCTGAAAAAGATGCCTGCAACTGTCAATATGGTATCTTCCAAAACGATCAGTGAAAATGAAGTACAGTCCTTAAACGACCTCACCGCCATTGCTCCCGGTTTCTTTATGCCGGATTACGGCTCAAAACTAACATCACCTGTATACATCCGCGGTATTGGTTCAAGAATCAACAGTCCTTCCGTTGGATTGTATGTTGATCATGTTCCTTATTTTGAAAAAGCCGCCTATGATTTCGATTTTTTTGATGTAGAAAGAATTGAGATCCTTAAAGGCCCCCAGGGCACACTGTATGGGAGGAATGCAATGGGTGGAATAATCAATGTCATCACCAGGTCTCCCCTGCATTACCAGGGTACAAGAATGATTCTTTCAGCAGGTAATTACGGCAATATTGCAGCCAACCTGGGACACTACAATAAGGCCGGAGAAAATTTTGGTTATTCTATATCAATGAATTACAGTTACAGGGATGGCTTTTACACCAACAGTTTCCTCAACGACCAGGTAGACAAGGCCCATTCTTTCGGTCTCAGGAATAAATTGACCTGGAAAATAACTGACCGGCTTCGTGTGGAGCATATTGTATCATTTGAAGAGAGCCGCGAAGGTGGCTATCCCTATGCCATTCTCAATGATTCGCTTATGATCCCGAATGACATCAATTACAACCAGCCCAGTTCCTATAACAGGTCCCTGTTCTCTGATGCATTGGTTGTCAATTTTTCCGGGGATAATGTTGAGCTTGTTGCCACCACTGCCTATCAATACCTTGATGATCAACAAAACATTGACCAGGACTTCACACCGGATTCTGCCTACTTTGTCGTCCAGGAACAGCGACAACATATGATTTCCCAGGAGTTAATCATCCGCTCCCCCAGCCATAAGAGGTACAACTGGCTTTTCGGTGCCTATGGATTCATGCAGAGATTCGATAAACATGTGGATGTCGATATATACCAGAGGGATGTGACTGTATTTAAGAAATATGACAAGACAATTTCCGGTGCTGCAGTATTTCACCAATCGACATTAGATGATTTCCTGGTTGAAAACCTATCACTAACGGCAGGGATAAGATTCGATTTTGAGCAGGACATTCTTGACTACACCTACGACATCTTACGGTCAGGCAACATGGTCAATATGGCTGATACAACCTATCCGGATCTTACCTATATGGAGATCCTTCCCAAAATAGCAGCAAACTACAAATTGAACAGGAGCAGCATTTATGCGGTAGTTGCAAAAGGTTATAAAACCGGCGGATTCAACTCAACATTCTACAAGGATGAGGACCTTTTCTTTGATCCTGAATTCAGCTGGAGCTATGAAGCAGGATTTAAGTCCGTCCTTTTCAACAGTTTCCTTTATACAGACATTTCGCTTTTCTATATTGACTGGAAAAACCAGCAGATATACCAGCCTGCATTTTATAAGGACAATACACCTGCACCCGGCTCCCTGCTGAAAAATGCCGGCAAATCTGTAAGCAAAGGAGGTGAAATTTCCATAAAAACAGCGGCGATAAAAGGATTCATCCCTGCCCTGTCTTACGGATTTACACATGCAGTTTTCACAGAACACAAAGTGGATAATGAAACAGACCACACGGGCAATTACATTCCATACATTCCAAAACACACAGTGAATGTGATCGTTAAAAGGTATTTCAGAATGAATGGGATCAATTTCCTGGACAAAATTGGATTCAATGCAATGTACCGTGGTCTGGGAGATATCTACTGGAATGAAGAGAATTCATTTAAAACCGGTTTTTATGGACTCCTGGATGCCAAGATCTCTTTTCACAAAAACAATATGGGTCTTGAATTCTGGGGAAAGAACCTGCTTGGAACAGAGTATGATGCCTTTTATTTTCAGGCACTTGGAAATCAATATGTTCAAACCGGAAAACCCCTGTGCTTTGGGCTTAATCTTAGATATGAATTCTGATGACCGCATCAAAAAACTGGACCAAGTTTCCAACACTTTTTAGCCTCTATATCGCCCAGTCTGTTCCGATGAGCTTCTTTTCAACGGTGGTGCCAGTGATCATGCGCCAGGAAAATTACTCTTTGGAATCTATCGGACTGTTACAACTGGTGAAGCTGCCATGGATTATAAAATTCCTTTGGGCGCCCCTTGTGGATAATTCATCAAGGAATTCAAAGGACCTGAAAAGATGGATCGTCCTTTCTGAAATGTTTTATGCAGTGGTGATCTGCAGCATTGCATTTTTAAACCTTCAGACTGATTTCAAGTTCATTGTAGCTCTTATGATTGTGGCCTTTACGGCCTCAGCAACGCAGGACATTGCGACAGATGCTTTTGCTATCATGATCCTCAGGAAGAATGAAAGGGGGGTTGGAAACAGTATGCAAACGGCCGGAAGTTTTGTTGGTGCCCTGATCGGTACCGGTGTTTTATTGATTGCATACAGTTTTTTCGGATGGTCTGTATTTCTCTTCATGCTGGCTGCGTTTGTTGTGTTTGCTATCATACCCCTTCAGTTCTATAAAACAGATCGAACCATTGAAAAGAAAGAGGGGTACCGGGTATCAGTTCGTGAAATCGGAAGGTTCTTCAATATGCCCGGGATACCCAAACGCGTCCTTATACTGGTCTTTTATTACTCCGGTTTCATAGGAGTTCTCACCATGTTGAAACCGTATCTTGTTGACCTTGGATACAATATCAAACAAATAGGATTCATGTCAGGCATCATTGGCACCTCGGTTGCCACAATAAGTGCCATCCTGGCCGGTCTGCTAATCAGGCAGACAGGCAGAAACAAGGCAATGATCCTTCTGACGTCCCTGGGAATTTCAACAGCAATTTATTTCTGGTGGATGTCTGGCATACAATCTCCTGCACTCACATTGATATATGTTGGAATATGTTTCGTTTGGGCCACTTATGGATCCTCGTCTGTAATTATTTACACAACATCCATGGACGTGGTACGCCAGGGTGCTGCAGGAACAGATTTTACAATACAGATTGTGATCACACACCTCAGCAGTCTTGCAATTGCTGTTTCCAGTGGAAAAATTGCTGATGCCCTGGGCTACAGAGGATTGTTCGGACTGGAAGCTTTGCTGGGACTGGTTACTATGTTTGTTATTTTGTATGCCATGCCAAAAAAGAAATGAATATGAATATACCGGTAATACTACTTGAAAAGTACAACATACCTGTACCGCGTTACACCAGTTATCCACCCGCCAACCATTTTATTGATCAGGCAGGGAACAAGGATCATACAATGTTTGTGGATATGTCAAACAATTGGGACCCGCGTCACATTGCATTGTATGTTCATATTCCCTTTTGCAGGAAAATTTGTTTTTACTGCGGATGCAATGCCTGTACCCTGAGAAGCAATAATGAAGTTGAAGCATACATCAGTGCGCTGATGTGCGAAATAGAAATGGTGTCCGACCATATTGATAAGAAGCGACTGGTAACTCAGGTCCACTTCGGAGGTGGCACTCCAAATTCCATCCCTTCCGAAAAGATCACCGGTATCGTAGAGTTTTTTAAAAAGAAATTTAATTTCGCCTTAGATGCAGAAATTGCGATAGAGACCAATCCGGCATACCTGGACAAAGATTATATCGATCATTTAATAACCCATGGCTTCAACAGGTTCAGTTTTGGAATCCAGGATCTAAATACCGATGTGCTTGCCGGAGTGAACAGGGAACCAAGCGCCCTGCCTCTGAATGAACTTATTTCTTATGTACGGAATAAAAACAGTAAAGCTGCAATCAACCTGGATTTTATTTATGGACTTCCGGGACAGGATGTTGCCGGTTTTACTGAAACCATGGAACAGGCCGCAGCTTTGAACCCCGACAGGATGGTAACCTTCTCTTATGCACATGTCCCGTGGCTTAAAAAACACCAGCAAATTCTTGAAAAAAGGGGATTGCCAGGGGCCGAAGAGAAAACGAAGATGTTCCTTGCCGGATACAATGTGCTGACTTCAAAAGGTTACCAGCCCATCGGACTTGACCATTACGTCAGCAAAGATGATGAATTGTACAATGCATTGAAGAACAATCAACTGCACAGAAATTTCCAGGGTTATTGCACCAGGCAGAACACGGGCCAGGTTTATGCATTCGGTGTTTCAGCGATCAGCCAGCTTGAAAAGGTCTATTTGCAGAATACAAAATCGGTTGAAAAATATATTAATTTAATAATTGGAAACAGAAGTCCGGTTGAAAAGAGACTTGAAGTCACTGACGATCAGATCATAACCCGAGAAGTGATCACCCATCTCATGTGCAATAAAAAAATACAATGGTCGTCAATGACAAAAAATTTGAACATTGCCATGGAAAAGCTCAAAAACGTCATCCGTTATGATCAGGATTTGTTGTCCGGGTTTGAACAGGATGGACTCATTGAATATGACGATGAATCAATTCTGATAACAGAAACGGGATCCATGTTCATAAGAAATATTGCAGCATCTCTTGACCCGGAGTACAAGGAACAGGTTAACAAATATTCCAAAGCGCTTTGAAAAATGAATACCAATATTGACATTACTATAATTGGCAGCGGCTTAACGGGTCTAACAGCAGCATTCTACCTGAAGAAAGCCGGGAAAAAAATTGCCGTACTTGAGAAAAATGATAGAACCGGCGGTGTTATTCAAACCATACGGAAAGATGGTTTTATCTATGAGGCCGGTCCCAATACGGGGGTATACTCCACATTTGAGCTTGTAAGACTTTTTGATGACCTGGACGGACTTGCCATACCTGAATTTGCCAATCAAAAAGGGAAGCAGCGATGGATTTGGAAGAGTGGTAAATGGCATGCCCTGCCTTCGGGATTGATTTCAGCTGTAAGCACCCCTTTGTTTACACCCAAAGACAAATTTCGGATCCTTGCAGAACCCTTCAGGAAAAGGGGCACGAATCCCGATGAAACTGTGGCAGGACTTGTAAAAAGGAGGATGGGAAAAAGTTACCTTGATTATGCAGTTGATCCCTTTATTTCAGGGATCTATGCCGGATATCCGGACCAGTTGATTACGCGCTACGCGCTGCCGAAATTGTACCGGTTGGAACAAAATTACGGAAGCTTTATAGGCGGATCCATAAAAAAACGAAAAGAGCCAAAGGATGAACTTACAAAAAGAGCAACCAGGGAGGTTTTCTCCGTAAAAGGCGGGTTACAGAAACTTACCGATGCCATGGCAGGTGTCACGGGATCTGAAAACATCTATCTGAATGCTTCTGAAATTAAAATTGATCATGCTGATACAAACTATGTGACTTCTTTTTCTGCCCACAACCGGGAATACAGCCTGCATTCAAAATACCTGGTCACTGCCACGGGTGCAAAAGAGTTAAAAGGTATATTGAAATTCATAGAGGAAGATGAACTGAAACCGGTGGAAACACTTCCCTATGCAAAAGTGATACAGGTAGTCGCAGGCTATAGGAAATGGAACGGCATCCCTCTTGATGCATTCGGAGGTTTGGTTCCTTCAAAAGAAAAAAGAAAGGTACTGGGCGTGTTATTCACTTCGTCGATATTCAATAACAGGGCGCCGGAAGGAGGTGCCGTTTTATCAGTATTCCTTGGTGGGATAAAACACCCCGAATTGTTTGAAAAGGAAGATGATGAAATTCAAAAAACAGTTTTAAATGAGATCAGTGAGATGCTTGGACAAAAAAACAGCAATCCGGATATATTGAACATATTTCGATACAAACATGCCATTCCGCAGTATGACATAACCTCCGGGGAAAGGTTATCAGCCATCAGTAAAATTGAATCTGAGCATCCCGGGCTTTTCTTAGGAGGAAACATCAGGGATGGCATTGGAATGGCTGACCGGGTAAAACAGGGTTATGAGATTGCACAACAAATATTGAATGAAAAAAACCGATAAGAAGGAAACCTGGATACTTGTAAATGTCGGAACCCCTGCTTCCCCGGCAAAAAAAGAGGTCAGAAAATACCTGCGGGAATTTCTGAATGATCCCCTTGTGATCGACATTCGGCCATTGCTCCGCATGGCACTCGTAAATTTCATCATCGTACCCTTCAGGGCTCCGCAATCTGCAAAAAAATACCATTTGCTATGGAAACCCGAAGGTTCACCTTTACTTTTTCATTTGAAACAACTTGCTGAAAAACTGGAGAAGAAAACAGGCGGTCATGTGGAGATCCATGGCTTAATGAGATACGGGGAACCTTCGCTTGAAAAGTTCCTTGACGAATACATGCGCAACGAACCTGGTCCTCTAAGTATTTTACCGTTATACCCACAGTTTGCTGATTCCACCACGGGTTCGGTAAAAAAACTGGTTGCAGAAAAAACAAAAGATCTTGGTTACAAAGGTCCGGTCAGGTTTATCGATCAGTTCTATGATCACCTCGCATTTATCGAATCATGGCATCAGAATTTGGTCCGTTACGATCTGAAGACATTCGATCATGTTTTGTTCTCCTACCACGGACTTCCCCTGCGACAGGTTCAAAAATGCCACCCCGGGATACCGGTCCACACCTGTAGCTGTCCGGATATAATGCCCGACCACGGCAAAGAATGCTATCGCGCATCCTGCTATGAAACGACCCGGATAATGGCCAGAAAATTGGAACTTGCAGTCAACAATTACTCAACCTCCTTTCAGTCGAGGCTGTCAAAAAACTGGCTGAAGCCCTTCACTGACAGAAGACTTGTTGAACTCGCCAGAGCAGGGGTCAAAAATATACTTGTGGTACCTGCCTCATTTGTTGCAGACTGTCTGGAAACAACCATAGAAATAGAGATGGAATACCATGATCTTTTCATCGCCTCAGGAGGCAAAAACTTCGTCATGGCTCAAAGCCTGAATGCCAGCGACAACTGGGTAAATGGTGTGTATGATATTATTCGGTCTGCAGAAGAGAACGATACAGGTCATTGACAATGCTGTCCCTGTTAAAATTTTCCCAGAGTATGATCTCCCGGTAATTGTCCGGCTGATCGACCCATCCTGCAGAATCATAGTAAGGAGCAGGAATCTTTCTTGATTCTGCCCATCCCGGATTTTTCAAAACTGCAACCGCCCCTACGTCAAATAATGACCTTGAAGGGGGGTCTCCATACAGGTCAATATGATGAAACAGGTTTACTGAATAATCTCCAAAATTATTGAAAGTACCGCCATGGCGACCGGTGATAAATCCCTCAATAACAGGCCCTTTACCAGGCATCACAGAGTCAATTTCAGGCAATGAAACACGGATAGCGGTAGTACCTGTCTCACGGTCATAACTTACAGTGACCATCTCAAAATGAACATCCTGGTTCAGAATGTAATTTAATGCAGCAGTATCATTTACCAGGTTGTATTCTCCGGGATCCGGATAATTCGATCCCAGCCAGATGATCGTCACACGGTCCATGATGTCAGGCGCCTTTTGGATGGCGAGAGCGATATTTGTAAGCTTTCCAATGGGCGACAAAACGAGTTTTCCGTCTTTAAAATCCCTGGCTTTCTCAATAATGAATTCAACGGCATCTTTCCCGTCATAATCTCCCGAATCCATTCTGCCCCTGATCCTGTCGAAGGCAGCATCTGCTCCCCGCTTCACAATGATATTTTCCTGTTCGTTGAACAGTGTCAGAATCCTGACCGCCTCTGTATAATGATTATCGATCAGTCCTCCGTTTTTTGTAGAATTGACCGTTATACCAACAATGTCAAAAACATCCTGGTTTGTCAGCATATAGGCGATTGCATGCTGGTCATCCAGTTCATTGTTTGCATCCGTGTCAAGGATCACAGGTATCCGTTTTTCAGATTCATTTGCGAGCCGGCTGCAGCTGCAAAAAACAGAGGCAAAAGCCAGCAGAAATATAAAATTCTTCATTGTGGTATGTTTTTAATGAATAATATTCGATACGGGCCTGGGATCCTGTTGATCAAAATCCAGCATGGCATTGATCAGCCTGAATGAATTGAATCCCTGCAAGTCCTTCAAAGTGATAACTTTTTCCCTTATTTTATTTTGATACAGCAGCCTGCTCCTGCACGTTCCTTCCAGAAGCGGGTTTGCAGGTGTAAGCCATTCCCTGCCATCATAAAATGCAATGTTGGAATAGGACGTGTCTGTAATTTCGCTTTGCTTTATTATAAGTATGTCATCACAGTCCTCCCGTTTTTCCAATAGTTGTTCCAGTATAAACCTATCGGTAAATTTCATTGAATAATCGATATAATCACATTTTACTGCCTTAAGCAAATTGACTGAGAGTGGAGTGTACTGAGAGAAATCAGATTCATATGCCCCACGGTTATAAAAAAACCTGCATTTGACAGTTCCCCGCCTGTATTCTTCCGGAACGCGAATCACTTCTGCAAGCACCGGGGCCCTCTTCATTTTAAAGAAGAGATGAAATGAACGGTCAAGCCGCTTTTGGTGCCACTCAAGATGCTGCGGAACACCCTCTCTTATCCTTATGGTTTCAAATAATGGGAACATATACTTTATCGAGCATTTCCTTGTATTCCAATTGCGGATCGCTGTGACCCGTTATTCCTCCCCCACTCCGAAACTGAAGGCCGCGATCTGTTTTTTCAATGTAGCGGATCATCACTGCACTGTCCATCCTGTTCCTGTCAAAGATGCCAAAAATTCCTGTAAAATACCCCCTGGGGGCACCTTCTGCCTCTGCAATTATCTCTAAAGTCTTCTTTTTCGGGGCCCCGGAAATGGATCCTGCAGGAAGCATCTTCAGCAGGATATCCCCGAGGCGTTGTTTCCAGCCCGGTTCAAGTTCACCCCTGATCTCTGAACTTACCTGGAGCAATTGGTTCCTGTTGGTGGAAATACGGTCAATATACCGGAATTTTTTTAACGACACGTTTTTGGATACCATGGAAAGATCGTTCCTGATCAGGTCCACGATGGTATTGTGTTCCCATCTCTCTTTTTGGTTGTTCAAAAGGATCCTTTCGGCATCCGGTAAAGCCGCATCAATGGTTCCCTTCATTGGATAGGAGGAAATCGCATCATCACTTATTCTTACAAATGTTTCAGGGGAGAATACTACAAACCGGTCCATAAAACAGAGTCTGTATTTCGCCGTACTGCGGTCAAATATCTCCCGGAGCGTAAGATCCGTTGTGATTCCTGTGGGAAATGTAAGGTTGAGCAGGAAGGAATTTCCGTGAAATATATTTCTTTTTACAAGCTCAAAGGCTTCCCTGTACCTTTCGTAATTTACCGGATGCATCTCAAATGTGAAATCTTTTCTTTCCCTCTCAGAATCTGCTTTCACGGCATTTTGATACCCGGGTATTGCATAAATAACATAGCGTTCATCAATATCGCCTGTCAGGGATATGTAAAAATCATTCAGTTCATAATCGATTACAAAGAGAAAAGTTTTTCCTTCTCCTGCCCAGGAGTTACAGAGCTTTATGAACTGAGACTTTTCCATAAAACAAATATATAGTGCTTACAAGAAAACGACAATAGCTTCCCGATAGCTATCGGGATGCTCTTTTCGCTTTCTAATCAAGCACAGCTAAACAATATGAGTTTTCTTTCTGACACTATTTTTCTTTAAGTTTGCATGCTGTTTTAAAGAGATATGTTTCAGAATCCCTATAACGCACACCCCCATACAGGTGAAATTGTCCGCATGATCGCTGAAAAAAACCGGTCCGTTCTTCATCTGAAAGGACTTTCAGGATCATCCGTTACAACACTTTTCCAGGCTGTGGTTTCCGAAACAAAGGGAAATCATCTTGCGCTTTTTCATGACAAGGAGGATGCTGCATATTTTTATACCGACCTTGTTAACCTGGAAAAGACTCCTGACAGAACGCTCTTTTTTCCATCTTCCTACAAGCGATCGGTACAATACAGTCAGACCGATGAAGCCAATATAATCACCCGGACACAGACCCTGAAAAGACTCAATGAGCAAAGGGTTTCAAGTTTCATTATCTCCTATGCAGAAGCACTGCTGGAGAAGGTATTAACGAGGGCCGAACTGGGAAGGCATACATTTGAGATCAAAAAAGGCGAAAACATATCCCTTGACTTCCTCGCGGAAGTAATGGAAACCTATTCATTCAAGCCCGTTGAATTTGTTTATGAACCCGGACAGTACGCCATCCGCGGCGGCATTGTTGATGTTTTCTCCTATTCATCTTCCCGGCCATACAGGATCGATCTTTTTGGGAATGAAGTAGATTCCATAAGGACATTTGATGTTGAATCACAGCGTTCAGAAAACCAGCTGAACCGTGTTTCCGTCATACCCAATGTTCAATGGGAAAAAGAACTCGGCGAAAAAAGGGTTTCATTTCTTGACTATATCCCTGCCGGCGCCACCATCTGGACAGACGACCTGGAAATGATACTTGCTCAAATAGAGGAAGTATACACCCGTACTGTAATTGAAAAGGACCTGGAAGGAAGCCTTCCAAAGGAGGAGTTGCTTGTTCATGCTTCACAGATAAGGGAAAAACTGGCAAATTTCACAATCATTGAATTCTCAAGACCCCACCTGTTCCCGCCGCACAGAACATTGCAATTCAATACTTCTTCCCAACCGAGGTTTAACAAGGATTTTGAATTGTTTTCAAAAGTATTGCTTGAGAACACTGAAACAAAAGGTTTAACGAATTATATCCTTTCAGAAAGTAAAGGTCAGCTTGAAAGACTGACTGCCATTTTCAGCGAGATCAACCCGGAAGTCAAATACAACCAGGTATTGACAAGCCTGCATCAGGGATTCACCGATACCGACCTTGATGTTGCCATTTACACGGACCACCAGGTATTTGAAAGGTACCACAAATTCAGACTTCACGACAGGTTCAACAAAAAGGAGGCGCTATCCATCAAAGAACTGTCGGGGCTTAATCCGGGAGATTACATAGTGCATGTTGACCATGGAATCGGCAAATTCGGAGGGTTGGAGAGGATCAGTGTGAACGGAAGAAACCAGGAAGCTGTAAGGTTGGTTTACAAGGACAATGATGTCCTTTTCGTTAATATTCATTCCCTGCACAAAATATCAAAATACAAAGGAAAAGAGGGAAAGGAACCGAAAATCTACAAGCTTGGAACGGGGGCCTGGCAAAAACTGAAACAAAGGACCAAGAGCAAGGTAAAGGACATTGCAGGGGAACTTATCAACCTTTATGCAAAAAGAAGGGAACAGAAGGGGTTTTCTTTTACACCGGACACTTATCTTCAACGGGAGCTTGAAGCTTCTTTTATGTATGAAGACACTCCCGACCAGGTGAAGGCCACAAAAGATTTCAAAACCGGCATGGAGGCTGATTTTCCCATGGACAGGCTTGTCTGCGGAGATGTGGGATTCGGGAAAACCGAAGTAGCCATCAGGGCTGCATTCAAAGCAGTGAGCGACAGCAAACAGGTGGCTGTGCTTGTTCCAACAACCCTACTGGCATTCCAGCATTACAATACCTTTAAGAGCAGGCTGAATGAATTCCCCTGTTCTGTCGATTACATCAGCCGTTTCAGGTCCACTTCCGATCAGAAGAAAATTTACAACCGGCTTAAAGACGGGACCCTTGATGTCATTATCGGAACCCATAAACTTGTGAGTGAATCTATTCAATTCAGAGACCTTGGATTACTCATTATTGATGAAGAACAAAAATTCGGTGTAGCAGTAAAAGAAAAGCTAAAAAAAATCAAGGTGAATGTGGATACCCTGACCCTTACTGCCACACCGATACCACGTACCCTTCAATTTTCATTGATGGGTGCAAGGGATCTTTCCATCATTAACACACCACCGCCCAACAGGCATCCGATCATAACAGAACTGCATCAGTTTAACGAGGAGATCATCAGGGAGGCAATAGAATATGAGGTCAGTCGCGGAGGACAGGTCTTCTTCATCCACAACAGGGTTCAGAACATTGGAGAAGTAAAACTATTGGTAGACAAGCTTGTGCCCGGGATAAGATCGGTTGTGGCCCATGGCCAGATGGACGGCAGGCCCCTGGAGAAGGTCATGCTTGAATTCATGAATGGCGATCATGATGTACTGATTGCCACATCTATCATCGAGTCAGGACTTGACATACCCAATACCAATACGATCGTTATCAACAATGCCCATCATTTCGGACTGAGTGATTTGCATCAACTTCGCGGCCGTGTAGGAAGATCAAACAGGAAAGCATTCTGCTACCTGTTCGCTCCAAACATCACGTTATTGACACCTGAAGCACGCCGCAGGCTGAAGGCCATTGAAGAATATTCCGACCTGGGAAGCGGATTCAACATCGCCATGCAGGATCTTGATATCAGGGGGGCCGGCAACCTGCTTGGCGCTGAGCAAAGCGGATTTATTGCTGATATTGGTTTTGAAACATACCACAAGATCCTGAACGAGGCCATCAGGGAGATCAGGGAAGAGAGTTACCCGGATCTGCTGGATGATCAAAAGAGAGGAACAGAATCAGATGACAGGAAATTCATCCAGGATTGCCACGTGGATACAGATCTTGAACTGTTACTGCCCGAATCATATGTGTCCAGCATCACAGAAAGGATGAACCTCTATCGCGAACTTGACGATCTCAACGATCATGAAGCACTTGAAGATTTCAGGAACATGCTTACCGACAGATTCGGACCACTACCTCCCGAAGCAGAAGCCCTGCTTCAGGTTGTGGAACTGCGTTGGATCGCGATGCAAACAGGTGTTGAAAAAATGGTCTTGAAAAATAATACATTGATCACGTACTTTGTAGCAAATCCGAATTCGCCATTTTATCGTTCTCCTGTTTTCAGCCGGGTAATAGAAAATGTTCAGAAAAACCCGGGGTTGTTCAGGATGCGACAGGAAAATGACAGGTTGAGCTTGCGGGTCAATAAAATATCAGGCATATCTGAAACCATAGGAATAATGAAGGTGCTAAACCACGGAGATCAATAATTATGTACAAAGGCAAACATATGAACCTTGTCATTGACATGGGCAATACCAACTGCAAAATTGCAGTCTGCAAGGGAACTGATATAATTGAAAGTGTAATATCGGAAAAAATCTCAAACAAAGAAATTGCATATTTTATAAACAGTTATAAAGATGTACGGGGAGTTATTTTTTCCAGTGTAACCAACCACTCCAGGGAACTTATAGATTACCTGCAAACCACCTTTGACATTTTCCTTGAATTGAACAGTTCAACCCCCCTGCCCCTGACCAGTCATTACAAAACCCCGGAGACGCTCGGATATGACAGGATAGCAGCCGCAACAGGTGCACATACTATTTTCCCTGAGAACGACGTTCTGGTAATAGATGCAGGAACTGCAATAACATTTGACCTTGTAACTTCAGGTGGCGAATACCTGGGAGGAAATATTTCCCCGGGATTGCAGATGCGCTTCAGGGCATTGCACAAATTCACAAACCGTTTGCCAATGCTGGAGCTTGATGAAAACCAGGTTAACCTTCTGGGAAAATCAACAGATGAAGCAATAATCTCAGGGGTTGTCAATGGTTTGATTTTTGAAATCAACGGTTACATGGATGCACTCAAACTTGATTACAAAGATCTTAAAGTGGTTTTAACCGGGGGGGATGCAAATTCTTTTGATAAAAGGCTAAAAAATAGCATCTTTGTGGTTTCGCATCTGAACCTTATAGGATTAAACAGAATTTTAGATTACAATGCGTTACAGACGAACAAGAATTAGTATTCTGGGTTGTATTTTCTTGCTTTTTTCCCTTACTGTTAATTCTCAATTCAATACATATTCACCCTATACCAGGTTCGGACTTGGTGATCTTTCACACGGAGGTTTTGGTCAGAACCAGGCCATGGGGGGTACCGGTATAGCCATCAGGGACGGTTCGAAGTTAAACTACCTCAATCCTGCTGCCTACGCGGCCAGGGACAGCATGTCGGTCTTACTTGATTTTGGAATAAATACCTACCGAAACCAGTATAACACAACAGACCTTTCGACTACCTGGACCAACGTGAATCTGGATCATTTCGCTTTCTCAGCTCCCATAGGCAAATATTTTGCACTGGGAACAGGAATTGTTCCATACAGTTCGGTAGGATACAAGATCAAACAGGAATACGATGAACTCGGTACAGGAGATGCAATTGACCTCTATTTCAATGGGGACGGAGGAATACTAAAATATTTCCTCGGTGCATCGGTAGAGCTGTTCAACAGGGTCTCACTTGGTGTAAATATGAATTACCTGCTTGGCAATATCAACCGCGAAAGGTCTATGCAGTTTCCCAGGAACAGGGGGTTTGCAGAAACATATGCAATCGATGAGATCGATCTGAGCCATACCTATTTTGGCTTTGGTATAATGTATAAAGAGGTAATAGCCGATAAATTTTTCTTTACCCTGGGCGGCATATATGACCTTCAGACCAATCTAAATTCAGCTTTCACCCAAACCATCACAAATAAATTCCCCGGAAGATCCTCTTACATTGATTCAGTATATATTTCCAATGTCGTGGATATAGTAAGTGACAAGACTGAAGAAACAATAACGGTACCTGCAAAAACAGGTGTCGGAATTGCTTTCGGAATTCCCAACAAACTGACGATAACCGGAGATTACTATATGCAGGACTGGGAAACGGTAAACAACAGTGCTTTATCGGCTGAAGGATTCGACCTTGCCAACACAAGATCCATACATGCAGGCATCGAGTTCATTCCCGATTTTGAAGCTTTCAGGGGATATCACAATCTTATAAGTTACAGACTGGGTGGATTTTACAAGGATTCATACGTTAAAGTCGGGAAATACCAACTTAATGATTATGGCATGACATTTGGAGTAGGTTTCCCAATAGGAAAAACCAAATCGTCATTGAATGTTGCTTTTACATTAGGCACAAGGGGTACGACAGAGAATAATTTGGTAAAGGAAAATTATGGTATTCTATCATTTAATGTAACTTTGCACGATCTTTGGTTCTATAAAAGAAAATTTGATTAATTATTTGATAAGAAAATTCTTTTGATATGAAAACTTCAGGACTTAAGTCAATATTATTTATTGCCCTGGCATTCATACTTACAATTCCTCTAATGTCCCAAAAAGGGGTGGAAGATGGCTCCAAATACGGACACGGGGAGGATAGCATCAACTGTCTTATGAACCTGTCGTTGTATTCAGAATTCTATAAGCATAACAATTATGATGATGCCATTAAGTCATGGAGAAAGGTGTTTGCTGAATGTCCTGCATCAAGTCTGAATATGTATGTACATGGGGTGAATATGTACAAAACGTTTCTTTCCGGGGGGAAAAATCCCGAATTGGTTGACAAGTATGTGGATACCATCATGATCATCTACGACCAACGGATGAAATATTTCGATGACGAAGCCAATGTGCTGGGCCGGAAAGCAACAGACATACTGAGGTACAGAAAAGACAAAATTGAATCAATAGAGGAAGCCTACGAATATCTCGGACGAAGTATAGAACTGGATCCTGACGGTGCACGTGACGCGATCCTGATATTGTTTGTTAATGCAAGTATTTCGCTGAATAAAACAGGTATCATTGAGCAGGACCAGGCGATCAGTGATTATTTCACTACCAGTGAGATCATAGACAACAAATTGAATAAGAACCCAAATAACAGGCGCTTTCTCAGGGCAAAAGAAACCGTTGATGAATTCATGCTCAATGAAGGGATACTTACATGCCAGGCGCTGAATGACTATTACTCGCCAAAATTTGAAGAGAACAAAGAAGATGAGGATTTCCTGAATAAGATGATTGACTTTTACTATACGAGTGGTTGTGACAGATCGGACATGTATGTCAAAGCTTCTGAACAGCTATACTTTATAGATCCTTCCCATGAATCAGCCTATAAACTGGCCCGTCTGCTGGTTGCAAAGGAAAATTACGACAAAGCCGTGAGGTACTATGAAGAAGCAGTTTCAGGTGAGGCTGATAACGAAACAATGGCACATTACTATTATGAACTGGCTCAGGTAACCAGGGTTCTCAACAATGTTTGCAAGGCCATTGAATATGCAAAAGAAGCTATAAAAAACAATTCCGGTTACGGTGAGGCCTACATTTTACTTGGGGATCTGTACATCGAAAGCAGGACAAACCTCAGTGATGAATTCGAACAAAGAACAGCTTTCTGGGCAGCTGCAGATAAATATATCAAGGCAAAAAATTCTGATGCCACTGTCGCTGACGTAGCGAACAAGCGCATCAATGATTATGCAAGTCAGTATCCCGACAGTGAAACCTGTTTCTTCAGAACCCTGAAGGAAGGAGATTCTTATCATGTCAAAGGCTGCATCAACGAATACACCACAGTCAGGACCAGAAAACAATAGATGATATTAACATTGAAACTGTCAGTAAAGAATCCTGTTTTATTTAATCCAGGACTTCATTAACTTTGCTGACAGTCTTTTATTCATATGACACCCTTATGCACTATCGTTCGCAAAAGGTAATGAAAAGGTTCGCCGCAAGATTGCTTCCTCTACTTACAATTGTTTTACTGCAGACTGCGTGTGAAAACGATATTGAAAAGATCCAATTTCTTAATGATAGCGAAACCTATCCCGATCTTATCGGAGAAGAAATTGAGGTCATATACAGCGACTCCGCAATGGTCAAAGTAAAAATGGTCGCCAGTGAACTTAAACAATATAGTGCTGCGGAGAAGCCATATACCGAATTTCCACAGGGACTTACTGTATTTTTTTATGACGATTCACTCAATGTTGAATCTGAAATAAGTGCAAATTATGCAAAATATTATAACGATGAAAAGCTTTGGCATGCAACCGGAAATGTAATCGCTCGCAATTACAAGACCGGAGAGGAACTTGACACTGAAGAACTTTTCTGGAACGAGGAAAAAGAAGAGATATACTCAAATACATATACAAGAATCGTGAATGAAAACGGAACATTTTACGGTCAGAATGGTTTCAGATCCAACCAGTCCATGACCGACTACACGTTGATCGGTTCCAAAGGAGTTGTAAAAGTTAAAGAAGATGAATAAAGCCGGTGTAATACTTGAGATCGTCTGGTTTGTTATGGGCGGTTTGTTATTGTTTATAGGCGTGGATGCAACCGTAAACAGCGAAATTTCAGAAAGCTGGTATTACTTCCTTTTTGCATTGCTTGCGTTTGTCATGTATTTAAGAAGAAGAAAAATACGCTTATCCGACAAATAGAATGTTCAACCTGATCATCATATTCCTGGCCTTGCTGTTTTCAGCATTTTTTTCGGGCATGGAAATTGCATTCCTGACATCCAATAAACTCCGGATCGAGATTGAAAAAAAACACAAATTGTTTGCCTCCGGGATCGTTAAGGTCTTTACCAACAATCCGGCAAGGTATATCGCAACCATGCTGGTTGGTAATAACATCGCCCTGGTTATATACGGCATAGTGATTGCCAGGCAACTCGAGCAGCCCATCATCAACCTGCTTCATACCGATTCTGCAGTCCTGGTACTTATTTTGCAGACCATTATCTCTACCCTGCTCATATTGCTTACTGCTGAATTCCTGCCCAAAACATTGTTCAGGATCAATCCCAATGGAGCCCTTCGTATTTTTTCAATTCCTGTGCTTATATTTTATGTCCTATTGTATCCCGTATCATGGCTTTCAATCGGGATATCCAATTTTACTATGCGCTACATCTTCAAAGTCAGTATGGCTGACATGGGACAAGAGACAGTGTTTGGGAAAGTGGACCTGGACCATCTTGTTAAGGAAAGCAACCAGGAAGAGGGTACCGGGCAATCTGAAACACAGGACCTTAAAATATTTAAGAATGCGCTGGAACTTTCCAACCTTAAGGTTCGCGATTGTATGATCCCCCGTACTGAAATTGTATCTGTAGATATTGAAAGTCCCGTGCAGGTGCTGGTTGATGCATTTACAGAAACCGGCCTTAGCAGAATACTGATATACAGGAACACCATAGACAATGTGATTGGTTACGTCAATTCCAAGGACATGTTCCAGAATCCGGAGCACATTGGAAATTTCCTGAAAACGCTGCCGGTAGTGCCCGAAACGCTGCCGGTAAATAAAATTCTGAAGTCGTTTATCAAAGACAACAAAAGCATTGCGGTGGTTGTGGATGAATTTGGAGGGACTTCCGGTCTGATCACCACTGAAGATGTGATCGAGGAAATTTTCGGGGAAATACAGGATGAACATGATATAATCGATCTTATTGAACAAAGGATCAACGATCACACCTACATGCTTTCAGGAAGGCTTGAAACAGGTTACCTGAACGAAACCTACCAACTGGAAATCCCGGAATCAGAAGAATATGATACACTTGCCGGCTTCATTATTTATCACTTGAATAACATCCCCGGGCTCAATGAAACCATCCAGATCGACCGGCTTATAATGAAAATTAATAAAGTAAGTGCAAACCGCATCGAGCTTGTTGAACTTACGGTGAATGATGAATCATGAACCGATTTATATTTCCCTCTATTTTACCCTGATACACCCCATTTTTAATCGATGCATCTTTTTTGTTTCGACCTATTATTACTATATTCGTACGCTCAAAAAAATTGATTGTATACAATAACTGAAATACGGAATTAATGGCAACTCTTGAGAAGATTAGAAGACGAGCAGGGCTTGTTATGGCGGCGATCGGCGTCGCAATGATCGGGTTTATTTTCACTGATTTCAATATCAAACCCAGCAACGAAGTTGCAGAGATCAACGGGAACTCATACAGCATTGAAGATTACCGGCAGGAACAGAATACCCTGATCAATTTTTACAAGATGAATTATGGTGAAAACCTTGATCCACAGCTTGAACAACAAATTGAAAATGAAACCTGGCGCAGGATGATAAGAAAATCTGTCATGGGAAAATCCTACAAACAATTGGGCATAGAGGTTAGTACCGATGAACTAAAAGCGATGGTTGTTGGTGATCAGTCGGGAACTGGAAATTCAACCGCACCTTTTAGCGAACCTCACCCAATTGTGCGCCAGATGTTCTCAAATCCAGAGACCGGAGAATTCAATCTGTTCATCATGAGAAATTATTTTAATTCACTTGACAGGGAAGAGTATGCCGAGGAAAGGGAAAGGTGGAGATTTATTGAAAATGAGATCATGGAGGAGAGAATGAATCAAAAATACATCACCCTGATCAATAAAGGACTGAGGCCCAATTCATTGGATATAAATGACTACAAGACTGAAAATGACAAACGGGTTGATTTTAATTACATTGCAAAAAATTTCTCAGACATCCCTGATGATGAGATCTCATTTACAGAGGCGGACCTGAAATCGTATTACAGGGACAATATTGAATCATATAAATCCGATGAGGCAAGGACCATAGAATATGTTACATTCGATGTTCTGCCGAGTGAAGAGGATGATGCAAATGCTGAATTATGGACCATCCAGACCAAAGATGAATTTAGGAGGACAGACAATGAGGACCTTGTCTCATATGTGAACAGTGTATCGGATGTACCTTTTGACAACATGTATTACAACTTTAATGAAATACAGCCAATTTTAAAGGATTCTCTCTTAACTATGCCACACGGATCCATATTCGGACCCTATTATGAAAACGATGCCTACAAACTTTCAAGGATCAGCGACACCGACCTTCGTCCCGATTCTGTAAGAGCACGGCACATCCTTATTGGCTATTCCATCGTTGGAGATATTCAGCGTGCAGAAGAAATTGCAGACAGTCTTTTCACAGTGATTGAAAACGGCGGAAATTTTAATGCCATTGCCAGGGAATACTCTGCTGATGAAAGCAACAGGAATATTGGAGGTGATCTTGGATGGTTTACGGAAGGCACCATGGAACAAACATTCAATAATGCCTGTTTTGAAAACAAAAGCGGTGATCTTGTCACTGCAACAACCAGGTACGGGGTGCATATCATCAGAATTGAATCACAGAGCAGACCGGTAAGAAAATACCAGGTTGCCACTGTTGTCCACCGTGTTATCCCGAGCAATGAAACAGACCAGGAGATCTACAACAGGGCCGTTAAGTTCAGGGGAAAGTCAACCAACCTGTCAAAATTTGAAGAGCAGGCAAGGGAATACGGTCTTGATCCGCGCATCGTGCCTGACATTTCGAAGGACCAGCGAACAATCGCCGGACTTGAAAACCCTGTCAATATCATTGGCTGGGCCTACAATGCTGAAGAAGGTGATATAAGCAACATCTTCAGTATCAACGACCGGTATATTGTCGCAGCATTAACCGATGTAAAGGAGCAAGGTTACGAAGACTTTGAATCTGTGAGAACAGAAATTGAACTTGCTGTGAAAAAACAGAAAAAAGGAGAGGTCATAAAAGAGCGGTTGGCTGAAAAAATGGAAAATACAGGTGACCTTACTGCACTTGCATCATCGGAGAACCTGCAAGTGAAAGAAGCAAGCCAGGTACAATATGCAAATGCGTATGTTACCGGTATTGGAATGGAACCTTATATTGTGGGAGCATCCATGCATCTTCCTCCGGAAACCATGTCCGGTCCATACATTGGAGAAAACAGTGTATTTGTTATCAGTGTTACCAACCGGGAACAAGGTACCAACACGGCACGCACTGCTTCTATTAAAATGCGCCTGAACAATGCCATACAGTCAAGAACCGGATATGAGGCATACAACACCATGATGGAAAATGCTGACATTGAAGACAACAGGCTGGAGGTATTCTACGGCAGATAGGCAGATCAGTTTACCAGCAGCATTGCTGTTTTAGTCAACATTGTCATGTAAATAGGAATTGTCAGGCCTGAGTCTGGGCCCATCTTCATCATCCTTATTATCCGACAGACGGTACCTGGAAACCTCTTCATTTTCCGAGTGTTTATTTGGGTCAAGTTTCAACTTTTTGCGAACGTAAGCCGGAACATTTTCCAGCTCCTCAATTTCATTATCCTTTTTATCCTTGCTGTATCCTGCTTCTTTGAGACGTTCATGGGTTTCCTTTAAATTACGGACGCGATCGGTAAGCCTTTTGCTATTCTCATCATCTCCGGTTTTGTCAGTTTCACTCTGATCGTAAAGGATGTATTCTTCCGGCTTGCCGTCTTCCGGCAAATCAAACTTAAATTGCTGCTGGCGTGGATTTGTCACGGGGCCAGTTTCAGTCACATTCCCGTCATTGTCCCTGAGCGGAACAAAATCAACATGTTTCTTTCCAACATATAATTCATGGATATTATTCATTTTGAAACCAGTGGCAATGATCGTCACACTGATCTTTTCTCCCAATCCCTCATCATAACCCATGCCCCATATCAGGGTAGTATCCTTTGATGAAGAATTGATCACATAGTCTGTAACTTCAGATATTTCATCCATGGTAATCTCCTTTTTACCGGAAGTTATATTCAAAAGGATGCTTTTTGCACCGGTAATTTCATTGTTATTCAGCAAGGGCGATGCAAGTGCTGATTCAATGGCCTTAACAGCCCTGTCCTCCCCATCTGCACTGGCAGATCCCAGGATCGCTACCCCACTATCGATCATAACTGTCTGAACATCTGCAAAATCAACATTAACATAACCGTGCACTGTAATGATCTCAGCAATACCTTTTGCTGCTGTTGCAAGCACATCATCGGCCTTAGAAAAGGCATCACTCAATGTAAGGTTCCCATGAACCTCCCGCAATTTTTCATTATTGATTACAAGCAGGGAATCAACATAGTCTTTGAGTTCATTGATCCCCTTAATAGCGTAATTGATCCTGTCGGGTCCTTCAAATCCAAATGGAATGGTAACTATGCCTACCGTCAATATCCCCATTTCTTTAGCAGCCTTGGCTATAACGGGTGCGGCCCCTGTACCTGTTCCCCCTCCCATACCAGCAGTTATAAATGCCATGCTGGTATTGGCCTCCAGTATTTCCTTAACAGCATCAATGCTTTCCAAAGCGGCCTGCTTTCCTATATCAGGTTTACTTCCGGCGCCCCTTCCCAGTGTAAGTGATGCTCCAAGCTGTAATTTCACTGCAACAGGACTGTTGTCCAGAGCCTGGGCATCGGTATTGCAAACAACAAAATTAACATCCTTGATTCCCCGATGGTACATATGATTCACAGCATTGCTACCTCCACCGCCTACCCCAATCACTTTAATGATCGATGATCTTTCAGGGGTCAGATCAAAATTCAGAATATCATCACTCATGGTTCTCTGTTTTAATATGAAACAATAAGAATCTTTTACATTTTAACATCTATCTCATCAAATATATCGCTCAGTTTTTTAAGACTCTCTCTTAATTTCCCTCCCCTGAGCCGGTCCTTTACTTTTTTCTTGCCAAGATCTTCTACCTCTTCCGGGTTTTCAGTATCCATTTTTTCCACATCAAGAGATTCCTTGTTCTGTTCGTATATCTCAAGTCCTTTCAGCAACAAGCCCAGTGAAGTGCTGTACATGGGCTGGTTGATCTCCTCAGGTGTATCCGGGGCAAGGCTTTCATTGGGATATCCGATCCTCACATCCAGGCCGGTCTTGAATTTAACCAGCTGGTTAAGGTTTTTAAGCATGGATCCGCCGCCGGTAAGTACGATGCCCGCACTCAACTTATCCATGTATCCCGAATTCTCAATTTCATAAACCACCGCATCAATTATTTCCTCCATCCGCGACTGAATGATATAGGCCAGGCTCTTAAAGCTTATTTCCTTTGGGTCACGACCGGAAATACCAGGGATGGTAACGACCTTATCCTCATTGGCAAGATCACCCAGGGCGGATCCAAACTGGATTTTAAGAGATTCTGCCTGCCGCTGTAATATGGAACATCCCTCCTTGATGTCCCTTGTTACAACATTGCCCCCAAAGGGAATGACAGCCGTATGCCTGATCACATCGTCATAATACACAGCGACATCTGTTGTTCCACCGCCAATGTCCACCAGTGCAACCCCGGCTTCCTTTTCATCATTGGTCAGCACGGCCGCACTGGACGCCAGCGGTTCCAGGATCAGTTGTTTTACTTCCAGTCCCACCCTTTTTATACATTTTTCAATATTGCGTGCAGATGATATTTGTCCGATCACAATGTGAAAATTTGCTTCGAGCCGTTTCCCAAACATACCAACCGGATTTTTAACCCCCGTCTCATTGTCCACGATATAATTCTGTGGCAATACATGAATGATCTCCTCTCCAACTTCAACAGGGATCTTATACATATCATCTATGAGCGCAAGAAGGTCATCTTTCGTGATCTCATCTTCGTAAGAATCTCGGTTCACATATCCACGGTTCCTTACCGATTTTATATGTTGGCCTGCTATTCCCACAAATACTTCTCCGAATTTTAAGCCCGATTGCTCCTGGGCTTCTGAAATTGTATTCTGAATTGCATTTACGGTTTCTTCAATATTCAGGACAACCCCGCGTTTAACTCCTTTTGAGGCAGATCTGCTGATCCCGAGAACTTCGAGCCTGTTTTGTTCATTTAATCGTCCGATGAGGCTGACGATTTTCGTTGTTCCAATATCTATTGCAGCAACGATTCGGTTTTTTTGAGCCATAATATTAACGTTTTGTACAAATTATCTGATTTTCATATTTCAAATTGATCTTATCATACGTATTCCATCCGTATCTTTTAAACCCCTGTTCATAAAGGGCTTCAAGGTTTCTTAGTTTTTCAGCGTAATGGCCCATCGATCCAAAAATGATCTGGTGTGCTCCCACCCTGGGAATCAATTCAAATTCACCGTTCGCACTTCTGTATACCTGGACAATCTGGTTCTTCCAGAAAGGATGACCACTGATCATACGGGCAAAACCTGTCAGGTATTCCAGCTCCTTATCATTGTCCGGATCAACCCTGGTTATGCCAGCCCCATCTGTATACAACGGAAAGTCAATATGACCGTTTACAAGCATAACATTGGGTGTATAACCCCCTGAAAGGGGCAACACAACCCCGTCATGATCGATAAAATAACCTGTTTCATTAACCGACATTACGCGCATAAGTGGTTTCCTCTGGTCTATATCCACAAAAAGATCTCCTTCAACATTGATATACACCTCTGCATTCTCAATGTAGGAATTGGTCTCAAGCATCTGTTCAAGCGACCGTGTCAGAATTTCCTCTGCGGGATATCCCTGTATACTGAAAGCAGAATTTTTTAGCATATTCCTGATTTCCCCCGTAGTTACAAACCGAATATTCGTTGAATCTGAGATTGATATGGACATTTCCTTGCATATGACCCTGGCATTGCTGTTTGAAACAAATCCGGTAATGACTGCAAACCATGAGATCAGCAACAACCAGGTTACAATATGTCTCAGTTTAATTTTCATTTAGTTTCCATCCAGTTTTTCAGGGGTTCAACCAACCTGTCGATATTTCCTGCCCCCATGGTAAGCAATATTTCCGGATCACGTTCCCGCAGTACCGACATCAATTGTTCGTTTCGAACCAGGACCTTTTCCTTCAAGTTCACATATTGAAATATGATATCGGATGATATGCCCGGTAAAGGTTCTTCGCGTGCAGGATAAATATCCAGCAATATCAGCTCATCAAGCAGGGAAAGGCTCTCTGCAAATTCAACTGCAAAATCCCTTGTTCTTGAATACAGGTGTGGCTGAAATATACCTGTGACCTTCTTTCCCGGGAACAATTCCTTCACTGATTTAATAAATGCGCTCAGTTCCTCGGGGTGATGTGCATAGTCATCGATATAAATTTTTCTCCCTGTATTCACCAGGATTTCAAAACGCCGTTTTACCCCTTTGTAACTTTCACATGCGGTAGCAATGTGTTCCAGGGGAACCGACGATTGATCAGCAGCAGCAATCGCTGCAAGTGCATTCTCAACATTTATATAACCGGGTACACCCAATGTTGCTTTAAAAATATTTCTGGGTGTTTTAACTGCAAACTGATACCTGTAATCAACGAGCTCAAGGTTCAGAATATGGTAATCTGCTTTCGGATTATTAACAGCGTATGTGAACAGGCTCAGATGATCCGGGACCTTCATGTTCACACCGTACTTAAGGATCAGTTTGCCTTTTTCCCTGATCTGATTCACGAAGGTTTCAAAACCCTCCACCAGTTTTTCCTTCGATTTATAAATATCCATATGATCGGCATCCATAGAAGTGATTACAGCAATATCAGGATACAGGGTCAAAAACGATCTGTCGTATTCATCAGCTTCTGCAATAATCGTGTCTGAATTGGGATGTGTCAGCAGGTTGCTGTTAAAATTCCTTGATATACCACCCAGGAAGGCGTTGCATCCGTGTCCCGACTCAGACATGATATGGGCCAGCATTGTAGAAACCGAAGTTTTTCCGTGCGTACCTGCAACCGCAATGCCTTTGCCTGAGTTAAAAACTTCACCCAGTGCCAAAGAGCGTTTTATCACCCTGAATCCATGCTGCCTGAAATAATTAAGTTCCCTGTGTTTTTCGGGTACAGCAGGCGTATAAATTACGAGTGTACGTTCGGGATCCTTGAATTCAGCTGAGATCAATGAAGTATTGTCAATAAAATGAATATCAATTTTCTCCCTCGCCAGTTGATCCGTGAGGGAAGTTGATACACGATCGTATCCAGCAACATTTTTCCCTCGTATTCTGAAAAATCTTGCCAGGGCACTCATCCCAATGCCTCCTATCCCAATAAAATATACACTATCGAGGTTACTCCACATTACCGTTCCTCCATTATTTTAATTACTTCAGCAGCAATCTTCTGTGCTGCATCAGGAATCGCCAGTGTTGATATATTGCCTGCCAGAATTTCCATTTTTTTCTTATCGCCGATCAATTGCAGTGCCATGTCAACCAATTCCTTCTCTGCATCCTTATCAGGCACAACCTCCGCCGCATTCCTGTCATACAAGGAGCGTGCATTCCTCATCTGGTGGTCCTCTGCCACATTGGGTGAGGGAACCAGGATTACCGGTTTACCCACCAAACACAATTCTGAAATGGTACCTGCCCCGGCCCTTGAAATGATCAAATCAGCAACCTGGTATGCCCGGTTCATTTCCCTTATAAATGGCAACAGGACAATGTTACCGGCTCCGCTGACATCCAGGGCCTCCCCCGCCTTTTCATGGTAATACTTGCCCGATTGCCACAAAAGTTGTATTCCGGACCTTCTCAACTTTTCAAGGTTCCGCATCATACAACTGTTCATTGACCCGGCACCAAGGCTTCCTCCTATTAATAAAATAACTTTTTTGTCCTCTTTCAATCCGAAATGTGCATAGCTGGCTTTCGTTTCCTCAGCCGGTAAAAGCAGGTCCTGCCTGACAGGGTTGCCCGTAAACACGATCTTTTCTTTGGGAAAATATTTTTCCATACCATCAAAAGCAACACAAATTTTCTCCGACGACCGGGCCAGGATCCTGTTCGTAACACCGGCATACGAGTTCTGTTCCTGCAGGATTACCGGCACCTGCTTCCTGATCGCAGCCCTTAGGATTGGTCCACTTGCATATCCACCAACACCTATAGCAACATCAGGCCTGAAATTTCTTATGATGCGTTTTGACAGTCGCATACTTTGTAAAAGCTTAAAAAAGAAGGTGATGTTCTTCCAGGTGATCCTCCTCTGAAAACCGGCTACCGGTAATCCTTCAATGCGGTATCCTGCTTCAGGAACCTTTTCCATCTCAAGCTTTCCCCTTGCACCAACAAACAGGAATTCAACCTCATCCAGCATCTGGCGAAGTGCGTTGGCTATGGAGATCGCAGGAAACACATGGCCTCCTGTTCCACCGCCTCCAATAATGACCCTATATGTCCTGTCCGGTTTCTTCATTACCTGTTTGTTCATTCACTTCTGATTCCAGTAACTCTTCCATTTCTATCTCCTTTTTCACACCCCAGCTGACACTCAGAATCATGCCCAGTGAAACACTGGTGAATATTACCGATGTACCTCCCATACTCACAAGTGGCAAAGTTTGTCCGGTCACAGGCAACAATCCCACGGTAACGCCCATGTTTACAAAGGCCTGGAAAACCAGCCCCAGGGCAAGTCCGAATGCAAGGAATGCCGCGAAAGTGCTCTTGCTCCTGCGAACGATGACGCCGGTTCTGAAAAGCAACCACAAATAGAGAATGATCAACATCAGTCCACCTATGATCGAACCATATTCCTCAATTATAATGGCGAAAATAAAATCTGAATAGGGATGGGGAAGCAGGTTTCTCTGGGTACTCGTTCCCGGTCCGTTCGGAAGCAGTCCGCCACGTACAATGGCAACCTTTGCCTGGGTTGCCTGGAAATTATCTCCTTCGCCTGAAACATAAGTTTCAATCCTGGTCTTCCATGTACTGATGCGCCCTTCACTACTCATCGCCGATGAAACAAGCAGGAAAAGTCCCAATCCCACAACTGCTGTCAATACGACCAGCATCAGGTACCTGGCTGGAACCCTGCCTACAAAAAGCAAAATAAACGACACTCCGAATATGATCGCTGCTGTGGACAAATTCGCGGGAAGGATTAGAATGCAGACCAGTGAAATGGCTATGATCAGCTTTAAAAACACCCCTTTGAAATTGTCTATGTCAAACTGATTTGCTGAAAGGACCCTGGCGATATAGAGGATCAATGCAACCTTTGCAAATTCTGATGGCTGAAAAGTCCTGTTCCCCATACCGGGTATATACAGCCAGCGGCTCGCCTCATTCAGGTCTTTGCCGTAGATCAGGGTGTACAGTAAAAGAGGAACGGCAATAAAGAGTGCGATGCCTGAAATCCAGTTGAAATACCTGAATGGAATGAGATGCACGCCAACGATGGTGAGCAAACCCAGCATTATGAATTTAAACTGACGAAAAAGGTAATACATGGTATCCCCCGACATCTTCTTGTATGCAAGTGATCCGGTTGAACTGTAAACAGAAAGAAGGGATATGACAAAGAGTATAAGGATCACCGCCCATATGATCCTGTCACCCTTGATATATTGCCTAAACGTCATCATATTATACTATAACTCTCTTACAGCTGCTTTGAATTGTCTTCCCCTATCCTCAAAATTTTCAAAAAGGTCAAAGCTGGCACAGGCCGGAGATAACAATACAGTATCCCCTTTGGATGCCAGGTAATAGGCCGACTTAACAGCTTCCATCATTGACCCTGATTCAACCATGGTCTCAACCTTGTCCTCAAAAGCCTCGAACAAACGCCTGTTGTCTTTACCCAGGCAGACGATCGCTTTTACTTTACCTCTTACCAGGTTTTCCAGTTCGCTGTAATTATTACCCTTGTCAACTCCGCCCGCGATCCATATGATATCTCCCCTGATGCTCTCTAACGCATACCAGGATGAATTAACATTTGTGGCCTTTGAATCATTTATAAAATTGATACCATGGATCATATTCAGCTTTTCCAACCTGTGCTCTATTCCCTGGAAATCCATCAAGGCCTCCCTTACAACTTCATTCCTGATCTTTAATACATTGCCGGCAATACCTGCCGCCATACTGTTGTATGTATTGTGTTTGCCTTTGAGCGCCAGTTCATGAACGGACATGGAAAAATCAACGTCATCAAATTCAATATGCATCTTCTCTTTTTTGTCGACCCAGGCCACATCATCCGGCTTTTTCTCGTATGCATAAGGCAGCTGAACCGCCCTTGAAACGATCTTTTCAAGTTCCTTGATTGTAATTTCATCATCAGAGCAGAAAACAAAATAGTCCTCCTCTGTAAGATTTTGAGTGATCCTGAACTTTGAGTCCACATAATGCTGCATATTGTAATCATACCTGTCCATATGATCGGCAGTAATGTTGAGCAGGATTGCGATATCGGCCTTGAACTCATACATACCATCCAGTTGAAAACTGCTCAGTTCAAGGACATAATAGTCGTAATTCTCTTCTGCCACCTGCATGGCAAAACTCCTGCCCACATTTCCTGCTATACCAACATTCAACCCTGCCTTCCGAAGCATATGGTGAATGAGGGATGTGGTTGTAGTTTTTCCATTGCTTCCGGTCACACAAATTTTCTTTGCACTGGTGTACCTGCCTGCAAATTCAATTTCCGAGATCACGTGTATTTCCCGTTTCCTGATTGATTTCATAATGGGTGCACTTTCGGGAATGCCGGGACTTTTTATGACCTCATCCGCATTGATGATCTGCCTTTCAGTATGTCCGTTTGCTTCATACAGTATCTGATGTTCGTTCAGGATATCCTTGTATTTCGGATTTATTTTACCAGAATCCGTAACAAAGACATCAAATCCCTGTTGTTTGGCAAGTACGGCTGAACCGGTTCCACTCTCTCCGGCTCCAAGAATTACGATACATTTTCTTTTCTCCATATGATATTATCTTATTTTCAATGTTACTATTGTTACCACGGCCAGTAATATCCCGATGATCCAGAACCTCAAAACAATTTTTGGCTCAGCGTATCCTTTTTTCTGGTAATGATGGTGTGCAGGCGCCATAAGGAAGATCCGCCGTCCTTTACCGAACTTCTTCTTTGTATGTTTGAACCAGCTTACCTGAAGTATTACTGACAGGCTTTCAAAAAAGAAGATGCCACAGAGGATCGGTATCAATAGCTCTTTCCTTATCACAATAGCAAAAACAGCTATAATACCCCCTATAGAAAGACTCCCGGTATCACCCATAAAGATCTGGGCCGGATAGGAGTTGTACCAAAGAAAACCAATTGCAGCTCCTATGAAAGCAGCCGCAAATATTACCAGTTCCCCGGCATTCGGGATATACATGATGTTCAGGTAATCAGTAAGGATCGTATTGCCCGAGACATAAGCCAGGATCCCCAGCGTAGTTCCGATTATGGCAGCTGACCCTGTGGCCAGTCCATCCAGACCGTCGGTCAGGTTTGCACCGTTCGAAACTGCTGTTACAATAAAGATCACTACCAGCACAAACACTATCCAGACAATATTTTCAGCATTCTTTCCGGCAAACCAGACCAGCCAAGTATAATTGAATTCATTGTTCTTTACAAATGGAATGGTCGTAAGTGGCGTTTTATGATCAAGGATATAAAATTCATTCCCTTCATTGTTCCTGACCACCGGAAGGTTATTATATTCCCCGGCAACATTTTCTTCTACCGGTATCCGCTCCCTGATCACTGCATCATCACTAAGAAGGAAAGTGACACCGACAAGCAGTCCGAGTACAACCTGACCAATGATCTTAAATTTTCCTCTCAGCCCCTCCTTGTTCTTCTTAAATACCTTGATATAATCATCCAGAAAACCGACAAATCCAAGCCATACAGTGGTAACAAGCATCAGGATCACATAAACATTGTCGAGTTTCCCAAAGAGAAGCACCGGAATAACGATGGATATTATAATGATAATGCCTCCCATGGTGGGAGTGCCCTGTTTCTGCACCTGCTGATCCAGTCCGAGATCCCTGACTGATTCCCCGATCTGTTTTCGCTGCAGAAATCGAATGACCCTTTTCCCGAGGAACAGCGCGATCAGCAACGAAGTAATCACAGTCATGGCAGCCCTGAATGAGATGTACTGGAACATCCCAGCACCGGGAATATCATAACTGTTCAGGTATTCAAACAGGTGATAAAACATTATCCTATTGTTTTAAATATTTTGTAACAACTTCTTTATCATCAAAGTGCCGACGCTCATCTTTGATCTCCTGGTATTTCTCATGCCCCTTTCCTGCCACCAGGATAACCGAATCACGTTCAGCAAGCATGCAGGCAGTTTTTATGGCTTCTTCCCTGTCGGCAATTTTAAGTATGTCTGACCTTCTTTCCCCCGGGACTCCATGCTCCATTTCATTCATGATAGCCAATGGATCCTCAGACCGGGGATTATCGGATGTAAAAATTACCTTATCACTGAACCGTACAACAACAGCCCCCATTTTTGCCCGCTTTGATCTGTCCCTGTCTCCTCCTGCACCTATAACCGTTATTATCTTTCTGCCTTCCCTATTGATTTCATGTATGGTCTCCAGAACATTTTTAACAGCATCATCGGTATGGGCATAATCGATCACTGCAATAATCCCCTGCTTGCCCCGAATGGTCTCAAACCGTCCTTCTGCTGCAGAAGCATTGCTGATCTCCTTCATTATTTCTTCCCTGTTATGCCCCAGCAGCACTGATGCAGCATATACTGCCATGACATTGTATGCATTGAATCTTCCTATAAGTCTTACCCATAGTTCCTTTCCATCGATCTCCATTCGCATGCCCGCAAAATCAACCTCCATAACCTTCCCCCTGAAATCGGCCATACTTTGCAGGCTGTAGAGATATTTCCCGGCCCTGCATCCTTGCAGCATTACCTTTCCATTCTTATCATCTGCATTGCTGATGGCAAATGCATCCTCCCCCAGCCGGTCAAAAAATGACCGCTTTGCTTCAAGGTATTCCCTGAAATCTTTATGGTAATCAAGGTGGTCGTGTGTTATGTTTGAGAATATCCCACCAGTGAATGCCAGCCCACCTGTCCTGTGCTGACTGAGCGCGTGGGACGACACTTCCATAAAACAATAGTTGCATCCTGCATCCACCATTTTCCTGAGCCTTTGATTGATCTCTAAAGGATCCGGAGTGGTATGGGAAGCAGGGTAAGATTGACCATCGATGATCACCCCGATGGTTGATAAAATACCGGCCTTGAAACCAAGGCCGGTATTGACCTTATATAATAAGGTGGCTATGGTCGTTTTTCCATTGGTCCCGGTAACCCCAACCAGTTTAATCTCCCCGGAAGGATGGCCATACCAGGCACATGCCAACAGGGATAAGGCGAGCCGTGAATCCGGAACCCTGATATACGTATGCTTTTCTCTTATCTCCGCTGGTAAATCTTCACAGATCACCACGCTTGCTCCCGCCAATACTGCCTGGTCAATAAAATCATGCCCGTCAGCTGAATATCCCCGGATGGCAACAAAAAGAGTGTCCTTTCCGGCTTCCCTGGAATTGAATGTTACAGCAGAGACCTCCCTTTCCGTATCTCCTTTGATACCGATTACATCAAGGTGTTGTATGAGTTGGCTCAATTTCATCCTTCTGTAATACTCATTTTAAGTTCAACCTGCTTTACATTTCTCAGCAAAGTACCTGGCAGGGGGACCTGTGCTCTGACAGTGCCCCGTCCATTCAAATGAACCTCCAATCCCAAATTCTCCAGCAGGAACACAGCGTCCTTTGCCCCCATGTCTTTCACGTCAGGGAGATACAATGAATTGACATCTGAGCTTCGCAGCAATATGTTTGCACCGGTACTCCGGGTTCTTACCCATTCAGACTCATCGTTACTGAATTCGTAAGGGATGCCCAGGTAATCCAGGGAGGACTTTAATTCAGGGGTGTACCCGCTTTTTGAGTAGGGAACCGAATGATCCGTTGCCAGGATCTCCCTTCTTTCTTCACGCTGCATGTTCAGGTCCTGTACATATATTTTATCCGTAATCTCCCTAAAGATCGGACCTGCAACCAGGTTGCCGTAGTAAACCAACCTGGAGGGAGAACTTATCACCACGATGCACGAATACCTGGGGTCCCCGGCAGGGAAATATCCAGCAAATGAGGCCTGGTACCTTCCCTGGGTGTACCCGTGTTTTGCGTCAGCGATCTGACAGGTGCCTGTTTTTCCTGCAATTTTGTAATAGGAATTGCGCAGGTTTTTCGCGGTACCTGTCTCAACAACACCTTCAAGCATCTCTTTTATTGTACCGAGTGTCTTGTCGGAACAGATCTTATGATTGATCACCTCCTTGTCGAATTCCCTGATCGTCTTCCCATGGTCACGGATCTCTTCAATGAACTGAGGCTTCACCATCTTGCCGTCATTTGCTATGGCATTGTAAAATGTCAACATTTGCAGGGGTGTAAGGCGGACCTCGTAGCCGATTGATATCATTGGTAATGAAACGGCTGACCAGAATGGGCTGTCGGTATATTTTATGTCGGGGGTGCCTTCACCTTTGATCTCGATCCCCAGCTTCCTGTTCAGTCCCAACCGGTATAGCCTGTCAATGAATGCTGATGGCTTCTTGCCATAATGCTCATTTACCAACTTTGAAATTCCCACATTGGATGAAGCTTCAAATGCCTTGCGGAAAGAGATCTTTCCAAGGCCTTCAGCTCCACTGTCTTCAAGGCGCAGGTCGTTGTAATAGACCACACCTTCACCTACATCAACAATATCCTCCGGATCCACCAGTCCGTCCTCAAGCAGCGCTATTGCAGAAGCCAGTTTGAATGTTGAACCGGGTTCCGTGCTTTCACCTATGGCATAGTTGTAATCTTCCCGGTACTCACCGTCTTCCGCTTTACCCAGGTTGGCAATCGCACGCACCTTGCCGGTCCCGACCTCCATCACAACCACGGAACCATGGTCTGCTTCATGTTTTTGCAGCTGCATCAAAAGCGCATATTCAGCTGCATCCTGCAATTCTATATCTATGGTTGTTACAATATCATATCCGTCCCGGGGTTCAATCTCATTTTTGTCATTCACAGGCATCCAGTTGCCTCCGGGTATCTTTTGCATCAGGCGGTATCCTTCCACGCCTGAAAGCTCATTGTCGTAGGCCCCTTCAAAACCAACCACATTACCAATGTCCCCTTGCATCGTATAGCCTATGGTCCTGGCAGCAAGCAGTCCATGCGGTCTGATCCGCCGGTTCTGCTGAATAAAAATGGTTCCTCCTTCATACCTGCCCAACCGGAATATTGGAAATTCCTTTAACTGCTGAAGCTGATCATACGTAATGTCACTTTTTACAAGGTAATAACGGTTCCCTTTCTCCCTGGCCCTTACAAGATTCTGCTTGTAATAGGTCCAGTGATGGTCCCCGAACATTTCCGCGAGTTTAATGGAAAGAGAATCTACATTGCGATCAAAGATACCGCGGGTAAACGCCTCGCTTTTCATATCCATCCTGATCTCGTAATAGGGAACTGAAACGGCCAGCAATCTTCCCTCCGTGGAATAGATGTTTCCCCTGTTGGGCTCAATGGTCCTATAGGTAATACTGCTGGTCTCTGCCCGTTGCCAACGATCCTTATCAACCAGTTGCAGATAAAACAACTTACCAAGTATGGCGAGGGCAAACAATACCATTACAAAGTATACCAGGCTGACCCGGGTCAATATGTCTCTTTTCAACGACATCAGTTGTTCTCTTCAATTGTTAGCTTCTTTAATGGCTCCCTGTTCTCTTCCAAACCAAGCCCCCGCGATTTTACCATTACCTCCACAGTTGTCTGCCTGCTCACCTTCATCAGTTCCGAGGAGGTTGTTATGGCATGAGATCGCAGTTCTTTTACCTCAGTCTGCAGGGCATTTGTCCGGATCACCAGTTTTTCTGCATGGTTCCGGTTGGCGATCATCAGCAGGGATATGATCACCAGCAAAACAAGATAGGGAGCCTGTTTTTGAACGGATTTCTGCGTCAAAACATTTCCGTCGATAAGGCTACGGAAAGTAAACTGCTTTCCTCTTTCCTCTTTACGCTCGTCAAATTCTATGTTCCGCCTGTCCCTGTTCATTTATATTCTTTCTGCGACCCGAAGTTTCGCACTTCGTGCCCGTTTGTTTTCAAGGCATTCCTTCTCAGAAGGAACAATCACATTCCTGTTGACCAGTTTCCAGGGAGTTTCAGGATTGCCAAAAAAGTCCTTTTTCAACTCCCCTTCGGTATTTCCCGTTTTCATGAAATTCTTTACCAACCTGTCTTCTATGGAATGGTAGGTAATGATCACAAGTCTTCCTCCCTTTGACATGATTTGACTTGTCTGCAACAGCATATCCTTCAATGCTCCCATCTCATCATTCACTTCAATCCGGACAGCCTGGTAGATCCTTGCAAAGAATTTTGATCTTTTGTCTCCGGGAGCCAGTTCTTTCAATGCTTCTGCAAGCTGCGAACTGGATCTGACCGGCTTTTGTTCCCTGGCTTTAATGATCGCTTTCACCACCCGGCTTGCATTCTTTACCTCCCCGTATTGCCTGAATATCCTGTTGAGATCCTTTTCACTGTAATCATTGATCACATGAACAGCATTTTTTCCTGAAGCGGGGTTCATCCTCATATCCAGCGGAGCATCGGAGCGGAAGGAAAATCCCCTTTCCGGCTGGTCAATCTGGTATGATGAAATACCCAGGTCAGCCAGTATCCCGTTCACAATTGATATTTCATGATACCTCAAAAAATTTCTCAGGTAGCGAAAGTTTGACTGCACAAAAATGAGACGCTTGTCGTTGGGAATGTTTTTCCCTGCATCAGGGTCCTGGTCAAATGCAATGAGCCTGCCTTTTTTATCCAGATTTTCCAGTATACGGAGAGCGTGACCTCCACCTCCAAAAGTAAGGTCGATGTAGACTCCTTTTGGTTGTATATTCAATCCATCTATACTTTCATTCAATAACACAGGCCTGTGGTAAGCCATATTACTCTGGTTCATTCGATGATCCACCTAATATTTTTTCTGCCATAGCAGCAAAATCCTCATCTGCCCTGCTCACTTTTTCATACGCTGAAGCAGCCCATAACTCGATGCGTCCGGACTGTCCCGCAAGCACCACTTCATCACGTATTCCTGCAACATCCAGCAATCTTTTGGGAACCAGCATCCTGTTGCTTGCATCCAGATACAGTTCCGCTGTGCCCGAGTAAAACATTCTCAGAAACCTCGCATGCTCTTTATTGTAAGGATTCGTTTTTTTCCTGATCATGGCATTTTGTCTCTCCCACTCTTCCATGGGATACAGTATCAGGCACTTCTCAAATACATCCCGCTTAAGTACAAAGCCTTCACCGGCTGCATCCTTCATCTGCCGCTTGAATGCAGATGGAAAAGAGAGCCGCCCCTTGGCGTCAAGCCTAACCGTATAATCCCCGATGAAAATGATCATGCCTGTTCTATAATTAAGAGGTAAATTTATACAAAAATTCCCACTTTATGCCATTTTGCCCCACTTTTTCCCACTTTGTTAATAACTTTTATACCTATTAAAACATCTCACTGTTCATCAGCCGTTTCAATTATTTGGGTATGTTTCTGTATTTTTTGGTAATTTTGCCCTTCCGGAGGTCAAATACTTAAGCCAGGAAAAATGACAGGTAAGCAAACAAATGAACCGATCAGGCCCATTGATATCAAGGATGTCTTTAAGGAGAAGAATCCTCGTCTGGCACCGCTGATACCCGGATTTATCTATCGATTCATACACAACATGCTGGCGCTTGATTACATCAACGAGATATTAAGGCTGCACGGAGATAAGCGGGATTTTGAATTTGCGGATGCCTCCATCGAGATGTTTGATGTGACCGTTGACCTGGAAGGGGAACATCACCTGCCGCAAGGGGGACCGTTCATTTTCGTTTCCAACCATCCCCTGGGTGGATTTGACGGGGTTTTGCTGATCAGAGAGATTGGGGAAAGATACAACAGGAAGTACAAAGTGCTTGTTAATGATATCCTTTTGAATATAAAGAATATGGATGGTATATTTGTACCTGTTAACAAACATGGCGTCCAGGCAATGGAAAACGTGAAACGGATTGATGAGATTTTTCGATCTGAAAACCATGTGATGACATTCCCTGCCGGCCTGGTATCAAGAAGAAAAAAAGGTAAGATTGAGGACCCTGAATGGAAGAAAAACTTTATTACAAAGGCTGTTCAGTACAAACGGGATATAATCCCCATTCACTTTTCCGGAAGGTGTTCTGATTTCTTTTACAAAATTGCCAATCTCCGGAAAAAACTGGGCATCAAGTCAAACCTGGAGATGTTCCTCCTGCCGCGAGAAACCTTTAAACACAGGAACGGGCATTATAATATAAAAATCGGAAAGCCTGTCGGTTACAAAACATTTGACAAGCGTTACAAACCCATTGAATGGGCCGAAAAAATGAAACAACACTGTTACAGGCTTGAAAACAATATCGAACAGTCGTTTATGGAAGATTAATAATATGTACCAGCTATGAACATGCAACGCATCATTCCTCCAATTAACCGGAAACTCATTCTCGAAGAATTAACAGGAGATCGCTTTGTTCGCAAGACCAATAAAGCGGGCAACCTGCTCTATATCATTAACGGGAACAACGCTCCCAACGTCTTAAGGGAAATCGGCCGCCTCCGCGAAGTGGCTTTCCGGACGGCCGGTGGAGGCACAGGCAAGGATTGCGACCTGGATGATTTCGATACCGGGGAAAATGCATATGAGCAATTGATCGTGTGGGACCCTGATCAGCAGGAAATCCTTGGCGGTTACAGGTTCCTGATCTGTAATTCAAATACATGCAGCAGCGATATAGGAGAAAAGAGACTTGCAACTTCAAAACTGTTTAATTTTTCAGATGAATTCAGGAAAAACTATCTTCCGCACATGATCGAACTGGGCAGATCATTTGTTCAACCGATGTATCAATCTACCAATTTAAAAAGAAAAGGTCTGTATTCGCTTGATAATTTATGGGATGGACTCGGAACACTGGTACTGGATCACCCTGATACAAAATATTTCTTCGGTAAAGTGACCATGTACCTGCACTACCACCAGGAAGCAAGGGATATGATCCTGTTCTTTCTCCACAAACACTTTCCCGACAAAGACAAGCTTGTTGTACCCAGGGAACCGCTCAGGGTCGTGACCGACCAGGACAAACTGAATTCAATATTCACAGGGAAGGATTATATTGAAGACTACAAAATACTTTCCCGGGAAGTCAGGGCACTGGGAGAAACCATTCCTCCCCTCATCAATGCATACATGAGTCTTTCTCCCTCAATGAGGTCATTCGGAACCGTTCTGAACCACAGCTTTGGGGATGTTGAGGAGACAGGGATCATGATCACGGTCAATGATCTGTACAAGAGTAAAGTAGAAAGACACCTTTCAAATTACGTACCCAAAAACCTGAGGAGGATAAGCAACATCAGCATCAGGAATACCAAACTGAACGCATTATACAAAAGGTTCAAATTCAATAAGCACGAGCACTGATCCCTTCGATGTAATTGATAAATGAAGTATTGACCACCTTGTTTCCGCCCGGGGTGGGATAATTGCCCGTGAAATACCAGTCACCCAGGTCATTAGGACAGGCAATATGCAGATTTTCAATACTTTGATATACGATCTTTATCTCAGATTCAACCTCGGGGGCCTTCAGCAGAACGGCAATTTTATCGGAGACCTGTTCATCCGTAAAATGACTGTATATGTCTTTCACATAATTAACGATCTCCTCCTTGGGTTCGTGTTTTTGCGCAACAGATTTCTTATAGACCTCATTGATCACACTTTCCTTGCCAACGTCCTTCAGCAATTGAATCGCGGCCTGGAAAGCGATAAAATCTCCCAGCCGGGCCATATCAATACCGTAACAATCCGGGTACCTGATCTGCGGAGAGGATGATACCACCACAATTCGTTTCGGCCCAAGCCTGTCAAGGATCTTTATGATGCTTTGCTTCAACGTTGTTCCTCTCACAATGGAATCATCAATGATCACCAGGTTATCAACTCCCCTCCTGATCGTCCCATAGGTAATATCATAGACATGATTTACCAGGTCCTTACGGCCTTTGTCCCGGGCAATGAAAGTACGGAGCTTAATGTCTTTTATGGCTACCTTTTCCACGCGTGGGCGCCTGGAAATGATCGCTGCCAGTTCCTCGTCTTCAAGCGTTCCGTTGGCGGCCCTGATCTCCCTGATCTTCTGATCGATCAGCAGGTCTTCTATACCGGCAACCATACCGTAAAATGCCGATTCAGCTGTGTTTGGAATAAATGAGAAAACGGTGTTTTCCAGATCACCGTCAAGCGCCTCCACAATCGGGGGCACAAGCAATTCTCCCAGTTTTTTTCGCTCCTTGTAGATGCTGCGATCACTTCCCCTTGAAAAATAGATCCTTTCAAAGGAACATGATCTCCTTTCGAATGGTTCACGGACTGTTTCCTGTGTCACCTGGCCATCTTTCCTGATTACAATGGCCTTACCGGGTTCAACTTCTTTAACCTGGTCGGCTTTCAGATTCATAACAGTTTGTATAACTGGCCTTTCCGACGCTACAAGTGCAATTTCATCATCGTGGTAATAATAGGCAGGTCTGATCCCCCACGGGTCACGCATTACAAAGGCATCCCCATTCCCGATCATCCCTGCAATGGCATAGCCTCCATCCCATCTTTTTGATGCTTCAGCCAGGATATTCGCCACGTTCAAATTTTCAGATATCCTGTCGCTTATGGCACGGTTCGAATATCCTCCCGACTTATATTTGTCGAACAACTGCTGGTTTTCCTTATCCAGAAAATGCCCTATTTTCTCAAGGACGGTAACCGTATCGTTATAATCCTTGGGTGATTGTCCGAGCTCCACAAGTGTGTTGAAAAGCTCATCCACATTGGTAAGGTTGAAGTTCCCGGCTATAACAAGGTTCCTGGCTTTCCAGTTGTTTTGCCGCATTACAGGGTGCAGGTTCTCGGAAGCATTGCTACCAAATGTACCATACCGCAAATGTCCCAGGTAGAGTTCCGATACAAAAGGAAGGTTGTTTTTTGCCCAGTTGGCATCATCGAATGACCCGGGATACTTTCTTTCAGCCTTTTTGAATTGTGAATATACCTGCTTGAAAATATCATTGATGGCATCGCTGTCTGATGACCGGTACCTGCTGAAATATTTCTGGCCGGGGGCAACATTAAATTTAAGACTCACCAGGCCGGCACCATCCTGTCCCCGGTTCCTCTGCTTCTCCATCAACAGATACAGCTTCTGCAAACCATATTTCCAGGTCCCGTATTTAAGCTGATAATACTCAATGGGTTTCAGTAAACGGATCAGTGCTATCCCGCACTTGTGTTTAATTTCATCACTCATATGCCAATGCAGAAAAATGAGAATTTACTCCTCGATAATAATATTGTCTTCAACAATAAAGGCATCCGGGAATTTTTTTCTGATCGATTCCAACTGCTCTAAAGCTTCACGTTTCGTTCTGAAATCACCCACATATATCTTATAATAGGATCCCTCGTACCTGTCGTGGGTGGATATTTCAGGAAAAAGTGAAAGAAAATTGGCTTTCACACGTTTCTGGTTTTCCTTTGCTCCGAAACCATTGTCAGAAAAGATCCTTATTCTCCAGCCCTTCACTCCTGTTTTCTTGCTGCTTTGCACCAGGTGTTTGTTATAGTTATCTTCGATCAGTGAATCCAGCTTCAGTGTCAATTTTCCCTCGATCTCCTTTTCCCTCAAACTCTGCAAAGCATCTACTGACCGTACACCACGGCTACCGCTTTGTGCGTAAACTTCTGCCACTCCCAATACAAGAAACAAACCCAGGATAATGTACCTCATATGCTCAATATCGTGTCTCAAAAATAACTAAAATTGTGTTCGGTTAAGATTTTCAGTTAAAATATTAATTACATTCGCCATATGTCTATAAAACGAAGCAGATTCCGGAAGATTGAGATCATCACAGGATTTTTTCTGACCCTGTCGATCATTTCATTCTTACTGGCATTCCTGTTGAGTTTTAATTTTTCCACACCACATGGGAACATTGGGGATGATATCGATTTCATGCTCGACAGTCTTGGAAGGCTGAAGATCAGTGCCATTCTGTGGTTGATCACCGGAAGTGTCAACCTGATTTACCTCCCTGTATACCTGGTTTTCTTTCAAAGGTTTCAGAAAGGTATCCATATCTTCAATGGCGCCATGATCCTATACGTGGCCTTTGCATTTTTCATTATTGGAATCAATGAACTTGAGATCATAAAAATCGCGCAGGACAAAAACGATTTACTGGCCGCACCCGATGATGAAATAATCAACACGATCCTTACCATTGTAAAACAGATAAAATTCCTTCTCATGAGCGGGATCACTGCATTTGGAGCTTATGCAACTGTCTTGTGTGTTTCCGGGTACGGAGAATTGAAATTGCCCTTTTTCGGACAATCGGTCACTTTCCTTGCCGGTCCGGTTGTCATTGCCTTTACATGGATCAACATGGGTCATATACTGATGACCACAGCACTGGCAATATTGTGGACAGGTTTGCTTATAATCGGTGTAAGGCTGATCAACTGGGGACTTAAAAAAGAAAAACAGAACCCGGAAAATCAAGGGTTCACTCCTTCATCCCGGCCATGACCTCTTCGGTTACCTCCAGGTTGTGAAATACATTCTGAACATCATCATCGTCTTCGAATTCCTCTATGGTCCTCAGAATCTGCACCGCATCCTCCAACGGAAGTTCTTTCGTGTCATTTGGTATTCTTTGAAGCTCAGCACTTTCTGTTTCAATTCCCATTTCTTCCAGCTTCTTCTGAACATTGTTAAAATCTTCCAGTGCCGTGGTGATCAGGAACATGTCATCGTTCAATTCAATCTCCTCCACCCCGGCATCGATGATCTCAAGCTCAAATTCCTCAGGATCCAGGTCACCTTGTGGAACCGTAATAATACCTTTTCGATCAAACAGGAATGAAAGTGAACCATTGGTTCCCAGGCTTCCCCCACGTTTGGAAAATATGGACCTGATATTGCTGACGGTCCGGTTGTTATTATCGGTCATGCACTCAATAAAAACGGCAATACCATGTTGAAGGTAACCTTCATAAGTAACCTCTTCAAAACTCGAAGAGTCTTTGTTTGCCTTATTTATTGCCCGCTGAATATTGTCTTTGGGCATATTCATGCCTTTTGCCGTTTGAACAGCAGAACGCAACCGGATATTGGTTTCGGGATCGTCCCCACCCAATTCAGCTGCAATGGTGATTTCTTTGATCAGCTTTGTAAAAATCTTGCCCCTTTTGGCATCGTTCGCTCCTTTTTTTCTTTTGATGGTTGACCATTTGCTGTGTCCTGACATAACCCGGTAATTTGTTTTGCCACAAAATTAGAAAAAGAGGCGGATTTATGGAAATCATTATTTCCTCAGCACCTGTGCCCCGCCAAATACCACGTCCAACTTGATGTTCAGACTGCTTGAGTCCCTTCTGTAACTTTCTGTAGCATAGCTTGATGAACCAAATACAGCGGTATTGCCATCTGGCAATTCTGCGCCTGCAAAAACAGCGTCAGCTTCAATTTTTAGAGGCATCTCCTGATCGATCTTAATGACCGTACCGCCAAAAACAGTACTGATCTTCACATTGAAATTTCCCTGGCTAAGATCAACATTTGTAAAGTCATAAACGCCTTTTCCGAAAATCACGCTGTATTCCTTTCCATTCTGCGGTTCATCGTAAATTCTTTCATTGAATATGGTCTCCTCCGGACCTATTTTTCCCTCGGGTATGAGTACCCGGCCAAAAAGGACCTTCAGACCGATAAAGATGAAGAAAATACCAACAAGTATTTTAAATACAGGGATCTCAATATTAAAAATCACTTTAATTATTAGTACAATTCCTGCGATCAGGAGCAATGCACCCCAAAATAAACCAGTTCCCATTTTCATTTTTTTTTGATTAATATTATAAATACCGAGAATTATTGTTCAGCCATCCTATAGTATCCAATGCAATATTAATACAGATATTGCATACCGTTAAATGAAAATCGGTGAACAGTGATAATAAATCGGTAAAACATATACATTCAGTGATTCTCAGGAATACTGCATTCCTTGATCCCGTCCAAAATGGAAAATCACCGACGTTTGCTCCTGAAAAAATCTTTCAGCAGCTCGCTGCATTCCGGTTCAAGTATACCGAATTTTATTTCTGTTTTGGGATGCAGAACAGGATATTCGATGGTATGGTATCCTGCCTTATCATCCGAAGCACCAAATACAAGTCTGCCGAGTTGTGCCCATTTTAATGCTGCTGCACACATCAGACAAGGTTCGAGGGTTACATATAAAGCACAATCAACCAAATACTTAAATCCAATATAGTTAGAAGCGCTCGTAAGTGCGATCATTTCAGCATGCGCCGTAACATCACCCAGTTTTTCTGTCATATTGTATGCACGAGCAATGATGCGCTGGTCTGAGACAACGATGGCCCCTACCGGAACTTCATCTGCTTCATATGCTTTTTGGGCCTCTTTCAAAGCTTCATTCATAAAATATTCATCAGAGAAGATGGGATATGTCATAACAGGTCGATAATTCTTTATATTTTCGCATTATAAAATAAGATTGGCAATTTACTGAATAAATTCAATAAGAAATGTACAGAACACATACTTGCGGAGAACTGAATATCAACCATGCTGGTAAAAATGTGACGCTCAGTGGCTGGGTACAGAAATCAAGGGGCCTGGGAGGCATGACTTTTGTAGATTTGCGCGACCGGTATGGAATCACCCAGCTGGTATTCAATATGGAAAAAGATGGCGAACTTTGTAGGAAAGCCCGGAAACTGGGACGTGAGTATGTCATCCAGATCACAGGTAATGTTGCCGAACGCAGCAATAAAAATCTTAAACTGCCTACCGGGGAGATTGAAATACTGGTGGATACATTGCATGTACTCAACAGTTCTGAAGTACCTCCTTTTACAATTGAGACAGAAACAGATGGCGGTGACGAACTGCGTATGAAATACCGCTACCTGGACCTGCGCCGCCAGGTGATACGCAAAAACCTTGAGCTCAGGCACAGGATGGCCATGGAAATAAGGAATTACCTCAGCGGGGAGAATTTCATTGAAGTGGAAACGCCGGTCCTCATAAAATCAACACCGGAAGGCGCCAGGGATTTTGTGGTGCCTTCACGAATGAACCCCGGACAATTCTATGCATTGCCGCAATCGCCTCAGACTTTCAAGCAATTGCTGATGGTAGCGGGATTTGACAAATATTTCCAGATCGTAAAATGCTTCAGGGATGAAGACCTTAGGGCTGACCGCCAGCCTGAATTCACACAAATCGATTGTGAAATGTCCTTCGTTGACAGGGATAATCTTCTTGATGCCTTTGAAGGACTGTCTAACCACCTTTTCCGGTCGATCATGGGGGTTGAAATTAATGATAAATATCCCCGCATGCCTTACGATGAAGCCTTAAGAAAGTTTGGAAGCGATAAACCGGATACCCGCTTCGGGATGGAAATAAAGGATTTAAAGGAACATACAGAAGGAAAGGGATTCCAGGTATTTGACTCCGCTGAGTATGTAAGCGGGATCGTGGCAACCGGCTGTGCAGATTATTCAAGGAAACAGTTGGATGAACTTACCGATTATGTTAAAAAACCGCAGATAGGAACCAGGGGACTTGTATATGTAAAATACAATGAGGCCGGCACATTCAAATCATCTGTCGATAAATTCTATTCCCCGGATGATTTGCAAAAATGGGCAGATGCAATGGGTGCCGCACCTGGTGACCTGATGCTCATTCTTGCAGGCGAAACAGAATCAACCAGGAAGGCCCTGGGAGAACTGAGACTTGAAATGGGCAGAAAACTTAACCTGATGGATCCCAAAGCATACAGACCACTCTGGGTGGTTGATTTCCCGTTGCTTGAATGGGACGAGGAAACAAACCGTTATTATGCCATGCACCATCCATTCACCCGGCCCTATGAAGAGGATCTGGAATTGTTTGACAGCGATCCCGGGAAAGTTCGGGCAAAAGCTTACGACCTTGTGATCAACGGGGTAGAGATCGGTGGAGGCTCCATAAGAATACACAATGAAGACCTGCAACAAAAGATGTTCGACAACCTTGGATTCACGCGCGAAGAAGCAGCAAAACAGTTTGGTTTTCTTATGGGGGCATTCAGGTATGGCGCTCCGCCGCATGGTGGCATAGCGTTTGGATTTGACCGCTGGGTGGCACTGTTTGCCGGCCTTGATTCGATCAGGGATACGATCGCGTTCCCCAAGAACAACGCAGGCAGGGATGTAATGATCGACTCGCCCAGTTCTATTGCTGAAGAGCAGCTCGAAGAATTGTTCCTTGAGGTTAAGAAAGAAGAACTGAAAAAAATTGAAACCCGAACTTCCGGCAGGAAACAATGACCCCGCGTCTTCTGGTACCTAATAAGGCTGTAACAGATCTAATTTCGGGCCTGCTGAAATGATCCAACTTTCTGTCTCTGGCAACCGCAAAAATCAATAATTGTTAACAAAAACGCAAATATGTGGAAAATTAAATATCTGCATCATTCTATTCCTTTAAACTATTAATAAATTCGTACCGTATATATTCAGAAAACCAGGAAGTTGATATGTTAAAAATTGCAAAGGAAGAAAACAAATTCATCGTTTCTCTGTTCCAGGTAAACAAACTAAACACCCTTTTCTCTGAACTCATCAGCGAGCAATTAAACAATCTTGTGAGTGTATCCGGGAGAACCGTTATTTTTAACCTTGAAGGAATCCGGTTCATTGATACAAAAGGGTTCCAAACACTTCAAAAGGCAAAGGAGATAGCACAGGCAAAAGGTTCCGTGTTTCAATTGTGCAATATAGGCGATGAGGTGCATGAGTTGTTTGAATTGACCGATTCAAAAGAAAAATTCGATATCATCCCCCCGCTCGAAGTCAGGGAAAAAATCATCATGGAACTGGACGATTAGTCCGCTGGTATTTCAAAGCAGGTCCCAGTATTCCACCGCCCGCCTTGTATGCGGAATAACGATGGTTCCCCCCACCAGGTTGGCTACAGCAAAAATTTCCATAAGCTCCTCTGTACTGACCCCATGCTCCTTGCATTTCTCAAGATGGTACTTGATACAATCGTCGCATCGCAAAACCATGGAAGTTGCCAGTCCCAGCATCTCCTTTACTTTGGCTGATAACGCACCATCGGTATATGCATTGGTATCCAGGTTGAAGATGCGTTTGATAACCTTGTTGTCCGCTTCAAGCAACCGGCGGTTCATCTCCTCCCTGTAATTACGAAATTCATGTACTTTTTCATTCATAATATATGGCTATTTTATGTGGCTTTATAACGAAGAATAAATCATTTTTGCAGTACCACCATGCAATGTTCAGCCAATAACTTCCCCGAATAATGTAGCGGAAGTGCATCCGGTCACCCTGACATGCACATAATGTCCCGGTTTTAATCCGTTTGCCCCAAAAACGACCACCTTGTTCTGACTGGTACGTCCCACAAGGTCGTCAGGTGATTTTTTTGAAGGCCCTTCAGCAAGCACCTCAAATTCCTTGCCTGCATCCTGCTTCTTGCTTTCCAGAGACATCTCACCCTGCAACTGAATAATTTCATTCAACCGCCTTCTCTTGACTGTGTCAGGAACATCATCGACGTACTTTTTCGCTGCATAGGTACCCGGTCGCTCACTGTATTTGAACATGTAGGCAAAATCAAATCCTGCCCATTTCATCAGGTCCAGTGTTTCCCGGTGCTCCTCTTCAGTTTCACCACAAAATCCTGTTATGATATCGGTGGAAATGGTGGCCTCCGGCAGGTATTTTCTGATCGATCTCACCCTCTCCTCGTACATCTTCCTTGTATATCCGCGTTTCATCCTTTTCAATACCGCCGTACTTCCCGACTGAACCGGAAGATGGATGCTCCTGCACAGGTTGGGGTGTTTCGCCATGGTCTGCAACAACCTGTCAGACAGATCCTTGGGATGAGATGTGGCAAACCTTATTCGAAGATCTGGCGCTATGCTGGCAATTCTTTCAAGCAGGTCCTCGAAATGCAAAACCGCTGGATTCTTCTTATTGTCTTTCTCGTTTCCAAATGATTGATTGCCTGAATGCTTCACTGCTCCGGGTGCCGCCTCTTCCCAGTGATATGAATTTACATTCTGCCCCAGCAGGGTAACTTCCCTGTAACCCTTTTCATACAATTCCCTTACCTCTCTCTCAATGGTTTCCGGATCACGACTGCGTTCCCTTCCCCTTGTAAATGGCACCACACAATAGGCGCAAAAATTATTGCATCCGCGCATGATCGAAACAAATGAGGAAACATGGTTCTTATCCAGCCGAACCGGGCTGACATCTGCATAGGTCTCTTCAAGCGAAAGAATGGTATTGATCCCTTTTTGCCCGTTATCCACTTCCTGAAGCAGTTCCGGCAACTGCCTGTATGCATCCGGTCCGATCACAAGATCTACAGATCGCTCCTCTTCCAACAACCTGTCCTTCAACAATTCCGCCATACATCCTATTACACCGACTACCAGGTTGACGTTCTTTTTCTTCTGCCTGCCGAATTCCCTGATCCTCTGGTTTACTTTCTGTTCAGCATTTTCGCGTATGGAACAGGTATTGACGAGGATGAGATCGGCCTTATCCATACGGTCGGTGACCTCGTAATCCTGCTGCTGCAGTATGGCCACCACAACCTCCGAATCAACCACATTCATCTGGCATCCATACGTTTCTACATACAACTTTTTCTTTGTCATCCCTGAAGGATTTTTTTCAGTCAAAAAGCCAGGGTGGCTGTAAAACTGTATTACAATATAAATCTGAAGCTTAATTGCCTTCAGAATATTACACCAGTCGGCCAGCAAAATTAATTAAAAGAATTGAAATGCAGTTTGCCGTGAAACCGCTGATCAGCCAAATGACTTCCCGATTTGACTGGAGAGACCTGCCGGTAATAATAAATCCCAAAAAAACGATCTTTCTATTTGGTATTCAGATGGTTAGTAAATATATATATTTATATAGCTAAATAAATATATATATGCCAGGGGCCAGAGCGAATTTCGAATATCGAATGTCGAATATAGAAGTAATGTTTCAATTGTGAATTGCTGCTTTGATAAGCCACTTCATCATTCTACATTCCTTGTTCGATATTCGATATTCCTTCGGCTTGTACCTCGGCAGGCTCGGCACTGCGCTCAGGAACCGGGGAGACTGTGAGACGGGGAGACGGGGAGACAGTGCGGTAATGAGCGGTCCCTCGACAGGCTCAGGAACCGGCGGGTTGGGGTGTGAGGTGGGAGATCGAGCTTGTCGAGATCGGTTCCTAACAATAAAGACCGGTTCCTGAGCGAAGAGGTGAGCTCCGCCGAACCTCGAGTCGAAAGACCCGGGATAGTCCTACCCTTTTCCCATATGTAATAATGAGCTCCGCCGAACCTCGAGGAAGGACCCGGGGCAATAATTATGATCTTTTCCTCTCTGTATAAATGTGATAACCTTTGAAAATATCGGTTATGAAAATGAAATACTTGTCAACTTCATTGAAATAGATTCAAAAAGCCGACAATCCGGAGGATGACTTTACCATCGCCTTCCAGGGAACAAAGGCCATTATTAATATTCCCTTAAAACTCACCAAAGACCAGAAACGGGTTTTTAGCAACCTCCTGAAAAAACAGCTTCCGGAGATCTTGCAGACAATTGTGGAATAAGGGAGAAGAAAGCAACGCCATCCCAATTAAACAATTTCCGGTTCATAGGCAATGGTATTGGGATTCACTGGGCAGACCTGAACGAAGATATTTCCGTTGCAGGGTTGTTGGCAGGGAATGTAGACCGGCAGTACCCGGAATGAAAACGTTTTCACCATATTTATATGTTTTCAGTGAATTGATTCACCATCCACGGCCCTGCCGGATCATTCCGCTCTGAACCCCGCTTTTTTCATATCTTCCCAAAAACCGGGATAAGATTTTGTCACTACCATGGGATCTTTGATCAGCACCTCCCCTTTCACCAAAGCCACCGGTGCAAATGCCATGGCCATGCGGTGATCGTGGTAGGTTTCAATTACCGGATTCTCTTCGGGTGTACAGTATTGTTTGTTCCAGGAGAGATACGAACCGCGCTCGTCTGATTCCAGCACATACCCCAGTTTTTTTAGTTCCTGCTGAAGCGCCCGGATCCGGTCGGTCTCCTTGATCCGCAATGTCTGCGTACCGGTAAACCGGAAAGGGATCTCTGCCATGCAGAGCGCCACCGCCATTGACTGCACCAGGTCGGGCGAGCTGGTGAAATCATGCTCGAACATCCCCGGATGCAGGTTCACCAGTTTGTTGAGCATCACCTCTTTTCCCCTGAAATCACTCACCAGTCCGAGCCGGTGGAAAATATCAACCAGTGAACTGTCGCCCTGCAGACTCTCCTCCTCAAAGTATGAAAGCCTAACCTGGCAGTGATTCTCAAGCAAAGCCATGGCATACCAGTAAGACGCCGCGCTCCAGTCAGACTCCACCGCATATTCTCCCATGCTGTAGCCACCGGGTTTTACTGCAATGGTATTGCCTTCACGCGAAAACACCGCACCGCATGATCCCATCAGTGAAAGTGTCATGCTGATATATGGTTCAGATACCACTTCCCCTGTTAAATGCAGTGTCATCCCCCGCTCCAGCACAGGAGCAATCATCAGTAGTGCACTGATGAACTGACTGCTGATACCGCCGTCGATATGTACCTCCCCGCCGGTCATCCTGCCACGGGAGATCTCCAGTGGAGGGAACCCCTCATTTTCAGTGTACCGGATCTCTGCACCCAGGTCCCGGAGGGCATCCACCAGTGGTCCGATCGGCCGCTCCTTCATCCGGTCAGATCCTGTCATTCTCACTTTGCCGGGCCTGCAGCTGAAATATGCTGTAAGGAAGCGCATCGTTGTACCGGCATGCCCGACATCCTTCACCGGATCGTCAGAAGCAAGCGCTTCAAGCATTACCCTTGTATCATCACTTTCGGAAAGGTTGGTTACATTGCCCTTGTTACCGGCAAGCGCGCGAATAATGAGCAAGCGGTTCGAAATACTCTTCGATGCAGGCAATACCACCGATGCATTCAATGCTTTTTCCGGTCTTTTCACCCTGATAATATCCGATCCGTTACCCATATTTTCAAATATATACTATTATCACCATCCGCCCTAACATTCGCACCAGCGAACACCTGTCCGGATCTTCGTCGCCCCCCTTACCAACAACAACCAGCGAGTTCCAAAAATAATTGAAATGTTTTAAAACTTATTCTGCATCTGCGAAGAACATGTTAAATTGCAGTCCGAAATTAAATCCTGATTCTGAATATGATCGATTTTAATAATACAAATACCGCTTTTGCAATAAAAACCGACCATGATATCCGGCGGGCGTTTTTCATGTATAAAGTGATATCCTATCCATGGCTGGTAAAAATTGCCAATCCGCTTATAAAAATAGCATCCACGATCAGGTTTCCCATCAACTGGATCGTAAAACCCACGGTTTACGCGCAATTCTGCGGGGGCGAAACTATAGATGACTGTCAGCCGGTTATTACCAAACTCCGGGAGGGAGGTGTGTATTCAATCCTCGACTACTCTGTTGAAGGATCCGAAGAAGAGAGTGCGATCAACCAGGCACTGGAGGAGACCCTGAAGGTGATCGATCATGCGGCCACCAATGAGAACATTCCTTTCACTGTCTTTAAACCTACCGCTTTTGCTAAAAGTTCGGCCCTTGAGGTACTGAGTTCTTCAGAAGATCCTGACAATGACAGTTTGCATGAAGGAGAAAAATTCAGGAAAAGGGTTGGTAAATTGTGTGAAAGGGCATTTAAGCACAGCATCCCGATAATGATAGATGCAGAAGATTCCTGGTACCAGGAGTTCATCGACCAGGAGGTTATGGAGAACATGGCAAAATACAACAAGGAAAAGGCCATTGTTTTCAACACTTACCAAATGTACCGGCACGACAGGATGGAGAGGTTGAAAAAAGATCATGAGACAGCGAGGAACGGTAAATTTTACATCGGTGCAAAATTTGTGAGGGGTGCCTACATGGAAAAGGAGCGCGAAAGGGCCGAACAGATGGGGTATGAAGATCCCATTCAACCCGATAAAGATGCCACCGACCGTGACTACAACCTGGCCCTAAAATATACCCTGGAGAACATTGACGATTTTGCCGTTTTCAACGGTACCCATAACGAGGAGAGCAGCCGCTACATGGCAGAACTGATGGACGAACTAAAAATCCCGAGAGATGACAACCGCTGCTGGTTCTCGCAACTATACGGCATGAGTGACCACATCAGCTTCAATCTTGCAAAAGAGGGGTTTAACGTGGCAAAATATGTTCCTTACGGTCCGGTGAAATACGTATTGCCCTACCTGATGAGAAGGGCGGAAGAGAACACTTCTGTAAAGGGACAGACAAGCAGGGAGCTGAAATTATTGAAACAGGAAAAACAGCGAAGGAAGAGATAAGAATTTCGTACATTTGTCTGATCAACCTGCCGTACAATGAAGATTGACAACCAGCGCAATATATACCGTATTTGGCTGAGAAAGATGATCATTACTGTTCTTTTCACAGCCTCGGTGATCGTGATCATGTTCCTCAAATTGTTTGATGATCCCGGATCCCTGAACACCAAGTATATGCTTATTATCGCCATATCATTGATATTCATCATTATCAGTGTCGTAGGAGTAATGCGCAATCCCTATTATTTCTATTTTGATGATGCCGGAGACGTGCTTAACTTTAGGTATTATCCGGTAGGGTTCTTCAACAGCAAGAAGAATTCACTACAAATTCCAAAACAGCACTTTGTGAAATTTGAAGCCAAAAAATTCTTTTTTGGTATGGAAGAAAAGCTGGAACTGTACCAGGTTTACAGGAACAAAATCGCCAAATATCCCCCCATCAGCTTGTCTGCGGTGAACAAAGATGACCGCAAAAAACTCAAACAAGCACTGTTAAAATACAGCCGAAAAGAATAAAATCAACCCTGCAATACGATATTTTCCAACGCCGGCATATTAACATGCAGAAGCGCCTTTTCATTATCGGGTGGTCTCCTGTATAACTGAAAAATCATCTATTTCTTTAAAATGAATGGACCTGAAATATCAAATCGCATTGACCCTGATCCCGAAGGTAGGAGCGATCACAGCCAAGAAACTCATCGCGTATGTCGGATCGCCCAGGGAAGTCTTTACTGAAAAGAGGTCAACACTGCAAAAAATACCGGGGATCGGTGAATACCTTGCCCAACATTTATCTGGCGGCGATTATATCCTGGCAGCTGAAAAAGAGATGGAGCAAATGGACAAGTACAACATCTCTTGTGTCTATTACCAGGATGAAGGCTACCCATGGCGCCTTAAAAACTGTGATGATGGTCCGCTGCTCCTGTTTTACAGGGGGAAACCGGATTTCCACAGGTCAAAATTTCTCAGTATCGTAGGTACGCGGACAGCCACAACTTACGGGCGGGAGATTTGCCGCACCATTATTTCAGAGCTGGCCGCTGAATTCCCGGAGCTGGTCATCATCAGCGGGTTGGCGTACGGTATAGATGTTACTGCTCACAGGGCAGCCCTTGAGAACGGGCTGGATACATTCGCCATACTCGCGCATGGCCTGCACACAGTTTATCCTTCCGCCCATGCCGATATCGCGGCCCGCATCATGAAACAGGGAGCCCTGGCGGGAGATTTTCAAACGTCCGTGAAACCAGAAAGAAATAACTTTCTGCGCAGGAACAGGATCATTGCCGGGCTTTCTGAAGCCACGCTCATTGTTGAATCGGCCAAAAAGGGAGGAGCGCTTATAACCGCTGAAATTGCATCTTCATACAGCCGTGAAGTTTTTGCAATACCCGGCAGGTCTTCCGACCGCTATTCTGCCGGTTGCAACCACCTGATCAGGAAAAACATTGCGGCCCTTGTTGAAAATGCTGCGGATATACTGGAAGAGCTGGGATGGGAACCTTCCGGCAATCAGCCCGAACTTCAGGGAAACATCCTCAACCAACCCTTAAGTCCTGAAGAAAGAAACATCTTAAAAACGCTGACCGAAGAACCGGGGCTTGGGCAGGAGATCCTCAGCATCAGGACCGGCATCCCGATAAGTCAGCTGGCAGGCAACCTTCTGCAAATGGAATTTCAGAACTGGATCACGGTTCTGCCTGGAAACCTTTACAAACCCGCAGTCAGGATCAAAAGTGCCGACCATCCATAAATTCCCTGCCGAATCATGGAAATGCTGTGCATTTAATCACCTTACTCCATTCACATAGGGGTGAACAACGGAATTCAAAAGGACAGCAGTAAATACAAATCAGCTGCATAAGTAGTGCCTGTCAATAAAGTTGGAGTGGCTGGATCATAATGTTCGTTTGCAAGGGTTATTCCCTGCGGTCATGAGCTCAAAACGTATCGTTTGTCGGTTGCGAAGTCGGGAAATGCGGAATCCCGATATATTATCGGGATGAGCAATTTCCCGACGAGCGTAACGCAGCAAACGGACATTATGGACAGGCACTAAGTAATTCTGCTATGTTAAAGGACATAATCAAAATATGATATTCGGCATATTCAGAACATATGATAATCATAAGTTTGTTTACGAAACCAAAAAAAGAAATACTATGGATCAAAATGTTGAAAAATTCATGGCTGTCATCAGGGCCAAGAATCCCGCTCAACCGGAATTCCACCAAGCTGTGCATGAGGTGGCCGAATCACTGATTCCTTTCATCGAGGAACATCCCAAATACAAGCACGCAAAAGTGCTTGAAAGAATTGCGGAGCCCGAGCGCATCATTATCTTCCGGGTTCCATGGATCAACGACAAAGGTGAAGTTGAAGTCAACCGTGGTTTTCGCATTGAAATGAATTCTGCCATTGGTCCATACAAAGGAGGACTTCGTTTTCATCCGACGGTAAACCTCGGAATACTCAAATTCCTTGCCTTCGAGCAGGTATTTAAGAACAGCCTTACAACGCTTCCCATGGGAGGCGGAAAGGGAGGATCTGATTTTGATCCCAAAGGAAAATCAGACAATGAAGTAATGCGATTCTGTCAGAGTTTTATGACCGAACTGTGCAGGCATGTTGGTCCGAACACAGATATTCCTGCAGGGGATATTGGTGTAGGCGGACGGGAAATTGGTTACCTGTTCGGTCAGTACAAAAGAATCAGAAATGAATTTACTGGTGTACTTACCGGCAAAGGGCTTGAATGGGGTGGCAGCCTGATCAGACCGGAAGCAACAGGCTATGGTGCAGTATATTTTGCACAGGAGATGCTGGCAATAAAAGGTGATTCCCTGGAGGGTAAAAAATGCGTGGTTTCAGGTTCAGGAAATGTTGCTCAATTCACAACGCAAAAACTGACTGAACTGGGAGCGAAAGTAGTGACCCTCTCAGATTCCGGCGGATTTATTTACGATCCTGGCGGTATTGATAAAGAAAAGCTGGCATGGGTAATGGATCTTAAAAACATCCGGCGCGGCAGGATCAAGGAATATGCGAATGAATTCAGCTGCGAATATTATGAAAACAAGCGTCCATGGGGGATTGCATGTGATGCAGCATTCCCCTCAGCAACTGAAAATGAGATCAATAAGGAAGATGCTGAAACACTTGTAAAAAACAAATGCAATGTGATCAGTGAAGGTGCCAATATGCCTTCAACACCCGAAGCAATTGAAGTGTACCAGAACCACAAGATCCTTTACGGTCCGGGCAAGGCAGCCAACGCAGGCGGTGTGGCGGTATCAGGACTTGAGATGACACAAAACTCAATGCGGCTGCCATGGAGCCGTGAAGAGGTTGATAACCGGCTGCAAACCATTATAAGGAACATTCATGCAACATGTGTCAAATTCGGGAACGACGGTGATTATGTTGACTATGTCAGGGGAGCCAACATCGGTGGTTTTGTTAAGGTTGCAGATGCAATGCTTGCGCAGGGAGTGGTTTAAAAAGTCCCTGGGGCATGGTATGGAAAATTGTTGCCCACAAATTGACCAACATTAAAAAGACAATACCAACCGGTCCTGGCAAAATACCAGGACTGGTTTATTTTGATGGCTGCTGCATAACTATTTTTTTCACCTGAAGATTGATTAAGTTTGCATTGCTATGTTAAATGATTTTACCGATACACATGCACACCTCTATTTGAAAGCTTTTCGTAACGATATTGCACAGGTTATGGAACGTGCTTCAAAAAAGGGTATCGAAAGGGTATTGCTTCCAAATATCGACCGTTCCACCATTGACGATATGCACCGTCTCTGTGCTCAATACCCGGGTGTCTGTTTTCCAATGATGGGACTTCATCCAACATCAGTCAAGGAGGATTTCAGGAAAGAGCTTGACGCTGCCTATGAACATCTGAACAGCAATGATTATGTTGCGATAGGAGAAACCGGGATTGACCTGTACCGGGACAAAACATTTGTCAGAGAACAGAAAGAATCGTTCAAGATCCAGCTACAATGGGCCAAAAAACTTGATCTTCCTGTAGTAATACATGCAAGGGAATCCTTTGAAGAGATCTTTGATGTGCTTGATGAAGAATTTACACCAGGATTAAAAGGCGTTTTCCATAGTTTTACGGGCAGCAGTGAGCATGTAAAAAAAATACTGTCCTATGGTTTCTTAATAGGTATAAACGGAATTGTAACTTTTAAAAATTCGGGACTTTCCGAAACTGTAAAAAAGATACCCAAAGATCATATTCTGATTGAAACAGACGCGCCTTATCTGGCACCTACACCTTTCAGGGGAAAAAGAAATGAAAGCTCATATCTGACAGAAGTGGCGGCGAGATTGGCCGACATATACAACCTGGGCATTGAAGATATTGCTGATGTAACTACGAAAAACGCCAGGGAACTCTTCAAACATGCATTCTGAAAATGATTGATAATAAAGGAATATTGCTTATATATACCGGGGGGACCATTGGAATGATCAAGGATCCCGTCAAAGGCACATTGACACCATTCGACTTCTCTGAAGTAAGTGACCTCATACCGGAATTGCAGCGATTTACATTCAACATTGAGACCATCCAGTTTGAATCCCCGGTCGACTCCTCGGACATCCATCCTGGTTTCTGGATACGGATTGCTGAGATCATTGAGAATAATTACAATGATTACAATGGTTTTGTGATCCTGCACGGGACAGATACAATGGCCTATTCAGCATCTGCCCTGAGCTTCATGCTTGAAAACCTTGCCAAACCCGTGATCTTTACCGGGGCACAATTGCCGCTCGGTATACTTCGTACGGATGGCAAAGAGAATCTGATCACAGCCATTGAAATAGCCGCAGCATCTGAGAACGGTCAACCCATGGTCCCGGAGGTGTGTGTCTATTTTGAAAGTAAATTGTACCGGGGAAACAGGACCACCAAGGTAAATGCCGAGCATTTCAATGCATTTCAGTCGGCCAATTATCCCTACCTGGCACGCGCCGGAGTTGAACTTGTTTTTAACAGGGAATTCATCAGGCATCCACAGGTGATCGAACCACTGGTCGTTCATAAAGAATTCTCCGATCAGATCACGATCCTGAAATTGTTCCCCGGGATCAACAGGAAATACATGGATGTTGTATTTGGCATGAAAAACCTGAGGGCAGTCATACTTGAAACTTATGGCGCCGGAAATGCTCCCTCGGCCGAATGGTTCACAAGCCGCATAAAAAAAGCTGTCGACAGCAATATCATATTGCTGGATGTGACACAATGCAGCAGGGGCAGTGTGGAACTTGGAAGGTATGAGACAAGCAGGACCTTGCTGGAAGCAGGTGTTGTAAGCGGCTATGACATTACTACTGAAGCTGCTGCAACCAAGTTAATGATACTGCTGGCACAGCAACTTAGGGACGAAGAGATTAAAATGCTTTTAAATAAATCCCTCAAAGGAGAAATAACGATCCACTAAGAGTATTTTTATTTTTTTTTTGTAATTTGCGCCGCGATTCTCTTTACAATTCAGTAATTTAGAGGATCGGCGTTCTTTAACAGTTTAACAAACAACAGGGTACGAACCATAACACATGGAGAGATGCAGGAGTGGCTTAACTGGCACGCCTGGAAAGCGTGTGTACCCCTAAAGGGTACCGAGGGTTCGAATCCCTCTCTCTCCGCCACCCACAAACACAACACATTAAATTAATTAACGTTTAATAATTAAAAGTTTAACAAACATTAACAACAATGAAAAAACTATTTGCATTGATAGCGGTTTTCGGGATGCTTATGATGGGAGCATCTGTATTCGGGCAGGAAGCTGAAGGTGATACGCTTGCTGCTGATGATACCACCCAGGTTGCCGAAACAATGGCTACCCAAACCCCTGCAGGGGAGACAATGGCTCCTGAAGAGGAAGAGCAAGGTGGTTTAAGTGTTATGCATACAAACTTAAAGACCAAGTTCATTGAGGGTGGCGCCGGTTTTATGGGCGCTGTTCTAATGACCCTGATCTTTGGTCTTGCACTCGCCTTTGAAAGGATTATTTATCTGAGTCTTGCTACAACCAATACGGAAAAGCTCCTGCTTGAGGTTGAGGAAGCGCTCGAATCAGGAGGCGTGGATGCAGCCAAAGAGGTATGCAGAAATGCCCGTGGTCCGGTTGCCAGTATCTTCTACCAGGGTCTTGACAGGGCAGATGAAGGCATAGATGTGGTTGAAAAGTCGGTTGTATCTTATGGCAGTGTTCAGATGGGACTGCTGGAGAAAAACCTGTCCTGGATATCACTGTTCATTGCTGTTGCCCCTATGCTTGGTTTCATGGGAACAGTAATCGGTATGATCAAGGCGTTTGATAAGATCCAGGAACAGGGTGATGTATCTCCCACGGTTGTTGCGGGCGGTATTAAAATTGCGCTGATTACCACAGTAACAGGACTTATCGTCGCAATCATTCTGCAGTTTTTCTATAACTATTTAATTTCAAAGATTGATTCCATCGTCAACAAAATGGAAGATGCTTCCATCTCACTCGTTGATATGTTGGTAAAGTACAATCTTAAAAAATAAAACATAAGGCTATGTCTTACTCTAAAATATCAACAATCACTTTGTATGTGGTTGCAGTTATTTCACTGGTGGTCATATTGTTCTTTTACGTCTCTCCCAGGACCGTCGATATCGATGAACTGGAGGCAAGAGTTGAGCAGCTCACTACGGAAGGCGTAGTTGAGGACCAGCCAGAGGAAGCCCCTGCTAAAGCAGACAGTACCGCTGTTGACAGTCTTGGCATGACAGCCGAAACAGATTCCACAGAGGTTGCTGAAACTGACTCGGCAGTTGTGGCAGCTGCAGTTGAGGAAGTTCCTCCCACGGTGGAAATCGATCTCAGGGACCACCTGTCTGGTTGGGAATTAATGGTTTATAAAAGAACCGATTATGCACTTAAATGGGCCTACATATTGTTGGCCCTGGCCGCAATTGCAGCTGTATTGTTCCCATTGGTAAATATTGTTACCGATGTAAAAGCAATCATAAGATTACTGGCCGTGCTGACAGGTGCAGTCGTGCTGATCCTTTTATCTTATTTTGCTTTTGCCTCCGATGCATCAATCGATATCCTCGGGTATACAGGTACAGATAATACAGACCCTGTTGCCCTGAGATGGATCGGTACAGGTTTGTTCACAACCTATATCATATTCGGTGTTGCAATAGTATCCATACTCTACTTCGAAATTGCTAATTTATTCAAATAATATGTCAGGGGAATTCCGGTCATTTGCCCGGAGTTTCCTTTAAAACGGAATCCAATGGCACAAAGAGAATTACAAGAAATAAATGCAGGATCAATGGCAGATATTGCTTTCCTGTTGCTGATTTTCTTCCTGGTTGCCACTACAATGGATGTTGATACCGGGCTTACCAGACTTTTACCTCCCATACCGGAGGATGAGCAGAAAGAAGAAGTCAAAGTAAACAAACGGAACGTACTTGTAGTTTTGATCAACAGGAATGACCAGTTGATGGTAGGGGGTCAATTTGGAACGAGGGTGGATGAGTTAAAAGATATCGTCATGGAATTCTTTACAAATCCCACAAACGACAAGACCCTTCCCGAGAAAGTAACAAAGGAAATACAGTTTCCTCCTGGCTCATCACCCCTATTGCCACCCAATGGATTATGGGTGGGATCGGTTTCCAAGGGTGTTATTTCCCTTCAAAATGACAGGTCAACCACGTATAAAAAATACCTTAAAGTGCAAAATGAACTGGTGGCAGCAGTCAACCAGCTGCGACAGGATTTCTGCCAGTTGTATTTCGGGAAGGATTTTGACGACCTGAATATGAACAATCCAACAGAAAAAGAGATTGCTGAAGCGATAAGGGATAGATACAAGATGAATATTTCTGAAGCAGAACCTAAAAATATTGGAGGGCTCAACTAATGTCTAAATTCAGAAGAAAAAAAGGAAAGGGGGCACAGAAGATCAATACATCTTCCCTCCCCGACATCATCTTCATGCTTCTTTTCTTTTTCATGGTATCCACTACCATGAGGGAAACTGAAGTGCAGGTGCAGATAAAGATTCCTGAAGTTTCTGAAGTTAAGAAACTGGAACAAAAATCACTTGTGAGCTATATTTACATAGGGAGGCCCAACCGTGGATTACAGGGCATGTACGGAACGGAACCACTGATCCAGCTAAACGACAAACTCATAAACGATGAGGGTATTCCTACCGAGACCGTTCAGGATTTTGTTCTTTTCGAACGTGAAGCATTGCCTGAAGTCGATAAGAACAAAATGGTAATGTCTTTAAGGATCGATGAGGACATACCTATGGGAAAAGTCGACGATGTAAAGCAGGCACTGCGAAGAGCAAAAGCACTGATCATAAACTATTCGGCCCGAAAGGATTACGCAGAACAGGGCCGTTAGTCAGCCCCACAACACGCTACTAATGCATAGATTATAAGGCCACTCTCCATCAGGGTGGCTTTATTTTTCATCCACAACCAATTTATAACCCTTGCCATGCACATTGATGATCTGCACCGACGGGTCCCCCTTCAGGTATTTCCTGAGCTTGGTAATGTATACATCCATGCTCCTTGCATTGAAATAGCTGTCATCGATCCAAATCGCTTTCAAAGCAAAATTTCTTTCCAGTACCTGGTTCATGTTATTGCATAGCAGGTTGAGCAAATCCGATTCCTTTGTAGTCAATTTCTGAACATGATCTCCCAGCATCAATTGCTGCTTTTTTACATCGAAATCGAATTTGCCGATTTTCCAATGATGCTGTTCTGAATTCTTTTCGCCCCTGGTCCTGCGCAACACTGCTTCTATGCGAAAAAGCAACTCCTCCATGCTGAAAGGCTTCGTAATGTAATCATCAGCTCCTATGGAAAAGCCCTCCAGTACATCGTCTTTCATCGATTTTGCCGTGAGGAAAATAATGGGAATGGTACTGTTGATCATCCGGATATCGGCTGCAAGTGAGAAACCGTCCTTTATCGGCATCATTACATCAAATATGCACAGGTCGTAGTGATACTGCTCAAAATACCTGAAGGCCTTATCCCCATTGGTCACCCAATCGGTATGGAAATTCTTGGCCTGCAGGTACTCCTGTAAAAGTGATCCCAGATTTTCATCATCCTCTGCAAGCAGGATCCTTGTTTTTATTTCAGTCATTCCATTAATTTTCTTTAAACAAAGGTAGTTTTATTTCAAATTGTGTGCCCCTATTCAATTCACTGGCTAGTTTAATTGTGCCACCATGCTGCTCCACGATCAGTTTTACATAACTAAGCCCGAGTCCGAACCCCTTAACATCATGCAAATTTCCGGTGGAGACCCTGAAAAACTTGTCAAATACCTTCTTTTGATTTTCCTTGCTGATGCCAACGCCATTATCTTTTACTTTTAATACAAACCAAAGGTCTTCCTCATTTTCAAGCTGGATAGCTATCTTCGGCTTGTCCCTGCAGTACTTTATCGCATTGTCAATAAGGTTGGTAAGTACATTGGTAATATGTACCTTATCTCCAACAATACCATCTGATAATGAATTGTCTATCAATTCCAGGCTTCCGCTCTTGCTTTCCACCTGCAATTTAAAGTTTTGCACTACATTGCTTACAATCTCCTTCAAACCAATATGCTCCTTCTTCAGCACGAGATGCCCCTGGTCAAGCACGGCCATTTGAAGGACCCGTTCAACCTGGTACCCAAGACGCTTGCTCTCTGTTTGTATGATGGTGGAAATGTGACCCGTGTTTTTCCTTTCTGCAGGAATGCTCTGATCACTCAGCATTTGAGATGCAAGACTAATGGTTGATATCGGGGTTTTAAGTTCATGCGTCATGTTATTGACAAAATCATTCTTGATCTCGGAAAGTTTTTTCTGACGAAAAATCACATACAATGCAAATGAAAATAAAATGATCATCAGGAAAGTCAGAAACAACGTTGATATACCCAAAAAACCCAGTGAACCCCTCACCAGCGCCTTCTGACCCGGGAAATACAGGTAGAGGTATGTATCGTTCTTATCCGGAAACTGATCTCCCATTAAACCGCTCCTGAAATAATAATGATCGGTATCCTTACTGAAATTTTCAGATTCATAGATCAAATTGCTGTTGTTTCTGACCACAGCGTATTCATACCCGAGATTGATGCCCCTGTCCATGAAATTCTTATGCAGCATTTTCTCAAGCAATTGCTGTTCCACCCTCTCTTCAAAAGGTACATTTTCAAGCAACATGGCCTGCATTACCGTAGTTACCAATATTTCCTTCTCCCTGATGGATTCCTCCAGCTTCTTCCTGCTTTCAAGCTCATGATATTGTCTGATATGCAATGTTTCGGCTGTCCCGGAATTCGTGTCAATTATTACAACAAGTGTATCTGCCAGCATTTCAACCATGCGATCTCCGGTTCCCTCATCTTGCTGACCGGCAATTTGCATATTGTCTGATTTCTTCTGATTGAATTTAATTGCCGGAGTCTCTTCTTTATCGATTTCAACGGTCCATTCAATCTCCTGGTGATCTGCATCCTTTTCCCTGATTACCTTTTTCATTTTTGAGGAGGCATAATAATGATCAAGTTGATCCGACACTTCCATCAGGGTTGTATTTACCAATTGTTGAAATTGCTTGCTATTCAGCTCAAGGGCATTGTTCACCCAGGTAATCTGCACAATAACCAGCCCGGCCATTGCTGCACTGAGTGCAATGGTCAATATCCACAATACTTTTTTACTCATACCACAAAGATAATTGATGCAGAAACAGTTTATTCAACAACTTAACAATCTTTAACATCTGTTAAGGCTTAGTAACGCTTTTGCGGTGTAGATTTGCATTGTACAATGAAATGGAAGTTGAAGTGACTGTTGAAAAAGAAGAAAAAAAGTTAAGAAAGACAAGAAAAAATAAAAACAGGATTTAGGTTTAAGTTTAGGTTTAAGGTGCGTTTCAAAGGCTGTCTGCTATTCATTTGCAGGCAGCCTTTTTCAGTGTGACACTTTCTCCTTCCTGTATATGATCAATACAGTATCTGCGGCAACCATAGAGGGTAGTTGAACGAACATGTTTATATGGCGACCAATCTGACCATTGAAAATAAAACACTAAATTTGCTGTAGGTATCGCTGTTTAACACCATGGCTTCATTAGTTTCATATGAAACACTGGGAGTTCAACCTGGAGCTGATACGGATGAAATAAAGAAAGCATACAGGAAACTCGCCAAGAAATACCATCCGGATAAGAACAATTCCCCGGATGCAGCTAAACAATTCCTTGAGGTAAGTGATGCCTATGAAGATCTCCTGAAAACAAGGTCGGTTCCCTACGTGCGCAATCAATCATACGATCGTGCTGAGGAAATCATAAGAAAGGAGCGCGCAAAAGCTCGTGAAAAGGCCATTAGGAAGGACAAGGAAGAGAGAGCAGCTGAAGAAAAATTCAGGGAAAGCAGCCTCTATGATCTTGTGTTGCTTTCCAGGTACTTGCTGCATGGTTTCGTTATCCTGTTCAGTATTGCGGCAATAATACTACCGTTTGCACTTGCAATAATCATTGAGCCTGCGGTACTCACCGCTACTTTCTATTTCTGGATCCTTGGTGGATTTGCAATATGGCACATCTGTTCCAGGAGAAAAACCTGGTTTAAACTGGGTAAGTTCAATACCACCAGGGCGCAATTGTTCTCTTTTTTTCAAAGACCGGCCTCCCGTCCTTCATCAGGGCATTGCCATTATGCCACTGATGCAATGGCAGATGGAAACCCATACAATATAAAGTTGATCAAAACAGAGAACATCCGGGTGGTTTCACTGGGAGCGTTGAACCACTTTACCTCGCAGAAGAACACTGCAATGAACCTCATCATCCCCAGGAGTTCAAAAGCGGAATCAATTCATAATATCTGTACGATTCTGAAAATTTCAATCATACTTGCATTCGCAATGCTACTTCCGCTTTCAAGTGTTTTCTGGAGAATTGTTGCAGGTACGGTTTTTGCCGGCCTGGTTTCATTCACCGTACTTAAGATAAGCAGGGTAAGGTCAAAAACCAATTTTCTGTTAACGCCTGCGCTGCTAATCAAAACTTCCGTCTGGATCATCGCTTTGCTGGCTATCAGTACGTTCGGACCGGGATTTGATCTTACATTGAACAGCTATAAGTTCATTGTAGTAGCAGGTCTTGTACTGCTTCTGGATATGTTATTTGATCTTTTGTTCGGATTTTTTCCATTCTACAGCAAGTTATTCATGCCGGTCTTCCCCCAGGATAAAGAGCTTTCCATACTATACAGCGAAGGTTTTATGAACTACATGGAATACCCGTTGTATTCCGTTTTTTTTCCGTTCTTTAAATGGCTCTTTTAATATGGCTACCACAGATGCAATCTCTCCTTTTCGGAAATCTTATGAAGATCTACAGGAACACACATCCGTATTGATTTTAGCGCGTTCAGGGCCTTGATCAGTTCTTCAATTTCATGGTGAATAATATCTCCCTGGATGTGCAACAGGTAATCTATGTTCCTAAGGTTTGAGATAAAATATCCATGATCAGCCAGGTTCTTAATAAAACGGTAAGTCAGCATGGTATTTTCATTCTCAAAATAAAAGAGTGAATGAGATTGACCGGCATCCAGTTTCTTATTATAAACAACCAGGTCATCCACTTTAACAAAGGAGGTTTGGATTCCATTATTCATAAGCCAGCACAGCTTGTAATCGGGTTCATCAGAGACGATGCCCAGCAAGCAATAATTTTGCTCCATTGAAACTGAAAGCTTATGTTTTTTGGGTCCCATTGCTTATTGAATTATAAGCAAAATTAATAAAGAAGCGCCTATTTTAAAATTTCTTTCAGGGCTGCTTTGGATGCCTGCTGCTCGGCTTCTTTTTTGGATTCACCCCTTCCGTTCCCTGACTCCATGTTCTCAATTTTAACAACCGACCGGAAAGAAGGCAGCCTGCTGGACGCATCATATTCCTCATGATTGAAGAACTCCACCTCCTTTTTATTTTTCTGCGTCCATTCAATCAGCTGGCTTTTATAATCAGAGTCCTTAATTGCCAGGCTATTCAAGTCAATGTACTTGCTAACCATTCTTCTTCTGAAGAACCTTGCAGCAGCATTGTAGCCTTTGTCAAGATAAATGGCGCCAATCAATGCTTCAAGCGCATTCCCGTACAAATGCTTTGACGAGTTGACGGGATACGGGTGGGCTTTGAATATCAAAGGGATCCCCATTTTAATTGCAGTGGAATTCAGATGTTTCCGCTTAACGATCCTTGAACGCAATTTTGTCATGAAACCCTCATCGGTAAGTGCATATTCACTGTAAATATATTCTGCTACGATGGCACTGAGGATGGCATCTCCAAGGTATTCAAGGCGCTCATTATTTACCTGTAATCCATCCTTGCCTTTAATAGAAGCCGACTTGTGGGTAAATGCAGTCCTGTACAATGCCAAACGGGATGGAAGAAAACCTAAAATATGAACAAGGTGATTATAGAACTTCCTCTCCTTTCGAAAAGTGTATTTCAGATAATTAAAGATACCATGTATCATTAATCTTCATATTTCCTGAAGATAACCGAAGTATTATGACCTCCGAAACCAAATGTATTGTTGATCCCCACATTTACTTCACGCTTCTGTGCAGTATTTGGCGTCAGGTTCAATTTTGGATCAATCTGTGGATCTGTCTCCTTGAGGTTGATGGTAGGAGGAACAATGTTGTTCCGGATGGCTAATATAACAGCAAGAGATTCAACAGCTCCGGCAGCTCCAAGCAGATGTCCGGTCATTGATTTTGTCGAACTGATATTTAACTTGTAAGCATGTTCACCAAAAACCCTTTTGATGGCTTTTGCTTCTGAAATGTCACCAAGAGGAGTGGCTGTGCCATGAACATTGATGTAATCCACTGCTCCTGGCTCAATTCCTGCTTCTTTTAGGGCATTTTTCATCACCAGAACAGCACCGTCTCCTTCGGGATGGGGAGCCGTCAGGTGATAGGCATCTGCAGAAAGGCCGCAGCCTATCAGTTCACAAATTATGTTTGCGCCGCGCTTTTTTGCATGTTCCAATTCCTCGATGATCAGACCGCCGCCGCCTTCTCCCATAACGAATCCGTCCCGGCTTACCTCAAATGGACGTGAAGCCGTCTTGTACTCCTCATTGTTTGTGGACAATGCCTGCATGGAATTAAATCCACCCAGTCCCACTTCATTTATTGCAGCTTCCGAACCACCGGCAATAAATAGATCCGCCATATTGAGCCTTATAAGATTATAGGCATCAATGATGGCATTTGTGGATGAAGCACAGGCGGATACAGTCCCGTAATTCGGACCCATGTAACCGTATTTCATTGACATCATTCCGGCCGCGATGTCTGATATCATTTTTGGTATGAAGAAAGGACTGAAGCGCGGAATGCGGTCTCCCTGTATGAAATTTTCAATTTCATTCTTGAAAGTTTCAATACCGCCGATACCGGAGGCCCAGATGATTCCCGCCCTCTCCTTATCAATTTCGGCATCGTCCTGGCCGGCTTGCCGGTATGCCTCATCAGCGGCAATCATGCCATACTGTGCATACCTGTCAAGCTTCCTTGCCTCTTTTCTGTCAAAATAATCCGCCGAATCATAGTTCTTTATTTCGCAAGCAAATTTGGTTTTGAATGCTTCTGCATTGAACCGGGTAATCAAGTCACTACCACTGACCCCGTTAATAAGGCCCTGCCATAATTCCTCAACATTTTTACCGATTGGAGTTAATGCCCCCATACCGGTTACAACAACCCGTCTCATATACAGTTAATTTTCAAATTTTACTTGGAATTGTCTTCGATGTATTTGATGGCTTCTCCAACTGTTGAAATACTTTCTGCCTGATCATCAGGAATTCCCATGTTGAATTCTTTTTCGAATTCCATGATTAGCTCAACAGTGTCAAGAGAGTCTGCTCCCAAATCATTGGTGAAGCTGGCTTCCGGAGTTACTTCATTTTCATCAACACCTAATTTGTCTACGATGATAGCTTTAACTCTTGATGCAATGTCTGACATGACTGTAAATTTTAGTTAATACTTTTAATTAATTTTAGAGTTGCAAAGAAATGAAAAATTTTCGACTAATTTCAAAAAAATTAATGATTTTTATACAATTCAACCTGCATAAAAGTCATAAAAAAAGTAGAATTAAAGACATAATTTAATAAATACATCTAATTGTATATGAATAATATAGCTATTTTCGCCTCGGGGTCGGGAACCAACGCTGAAAACATTATTCAACATTTTCGAACGAATTCGGAATCACGCGTTCAACTTGTACTGTGCAACAAACCCGGAGCAGGTGTGATCGATCGCGCTGAAGACAATCAAATACCCGTATATCTGTTCAGCAGAGAGGATCTGTATGAATCTGACTATGTATTGAGACAGTTAACAGAGCATCGCATTGATTTCATAGTACTTGCAGGTTTTCTCTGGTTGGTCCCCTCCAACCTGATCAGAAAATTTCCCGGATCAATCGTTAATATTCATCCTGCACTGTTACCGAAATACGGCGGAAAGGGAATGTATGGTTCCCGTGTTCATGCTGCTGTGCTGGAAAACCATGAAAAAAAGTCAGGAATTACGATCCATTACGTGAATGATAAATACGATGAAGGCAACATCATTTTCAAGGCCAAATGTAAAGTGTCGCCTGACGATACCCCTGATTCTCTTGCGGAGAAGGTGCATGAACTGGAATATGAACACTACCCGAGGGTGATTGAAGAGGTGATCCGGGAACAGAAGAGATCATAGGGGATAGGAGCCAGGCCCGCCTTCGCTGAAGCTACGGCGGAGACGGGGAGATGGGGAGACTTGGGGATTTGGGGACTGGGAGTCAGTAACCACTTCGCGAACTTTGTGCATAACTTGGCGCTCTTCGCGGTTAAAAGGCTTTTAGTTCCCGATGGATTCCAGTTCGGCCATTATACTTCGTTTTACAAGTTCATAGTCGACCAGGTTCTCTTCATGGATTGGTTCAACAGGTGGGGCTTTGACCCTGAGCGGATTGAGCGCGGATCCGTTTTTATAGAACCGGAAATCCAGGTGAGGTCCGGTGGAGAGTCCCGTACTTCCAACATAACCTATAACATCTCCCTGTTTCACGTATACCCCGTTCTTAATACCCTTTGCAAACCTGCTCAGGTGCAAATAAGCAGTTGTATAAACACTGTTGTGCCTTATCTTAATATAATTACCTCCCCCTCTTTCATATGCTGCAGCGATGATTTTACCGTCTCCAACAGCCTGGACCGGCGTACCGTAAGGCGCGGCATAATCCACACCATGGTGTGGCCGCCTGATCTTGAGTATTGGATGCAGCCTGGAATGTGAGAAACCTGAACTGACCCTTGGGAATCTGAGGGGCGCCTTTAGAAATGTCCTGCGCAGACTGTTGCCCTCTTCATCAAAATAACTGATCACACCGCCCTGTTCAAATGGTATTGCCCAGAATTCGTGGCCGGCATGATGGAACCACGCGGCGTAGATCCGGGTTATTCCCACAGAATTTGAATCGACGAATGATTCATCATAAATGACCTTGAAGCGGTCTCCTTCCTGCAAACCGAAAAAATCGATGGACCACTGGTATATCTCACTCATTTCCACAGCCAAAATGGGATTCACATCCATTTGCTTCATGGTTTCCCACAAACTTGAACTGATCTGGCCATCTATTTCCGAGGTTTTCCGGATCACCGGTTTCTGCATAGATTCCAGGTGAATGCTGTCATCGAAATGTACAACAATATAATTGACAAGGTCCTTTTCGTAAACAAAATAGTGAACACCAGAAGAATCGAGGAAAAGTGCATATTTGTTCCCGGCTTTCATCCTTCGGACATCAAAAGATTCTTTGGGCAGCAAAGATAATTCATACACCTGCCTTTCGGATACCCCATACTCATACAGGATATTCCCAAGCATCTGGTTGCGCCTTATCTTCCCGGTTACAACCTCGAATGAGTCCGCGGGTATACCGTAAAGGTACCGGACGTGTTTTTCAATAGCCTCATCCGTAGATACCGGAGTTGGCAAATCCTCCTGTTGCTTGCTGCCGGGTATGGTGATCCACAGTATTACCAGCAATACAAGGAAAAAAGAAGCCAATGCTATGATCTTTCTGTTCATAGGAGATCAGACAACAATATTTACAATCTTACCGGGAACCACGATTATTTTCCCGGGAGTTTTCCCGCCCATCCATTTCTTCGCGGTTTCATGATCAACAGCCAGTTGCTCAAGTTCATCCTTTGAGGTATCAGCAGGTACATTCAATTTAAAACGCATTTTACCATTGATCATTACAGGATATTCTATGGTTTCCTCAACAAGATGCCTCTCTTCATACCGGGGCCAATCCGTTTCCGAAACGGATGGATTGTAACCAAGGATCGACCACAATTCTTCGGCCAGGTGAGGCGCAAATGGAGATATTGTTTTTGCAAAATCCTTCACCGTATCACGGGTGACCTTGCCTTTTTTTATGGCCAGGTTTGTAAAAATCATCATCTGTGAGATGGCTGTATTGAAATGAAGGTTCTCAATATCTTCCCCTGCCTTTTTTATGGTCTTGTGCAATTCCTTCAACACCTCTTCATCTTCAGCTCCTTCTGCATGGTTTCCTGTATCACCAAAGAACCTGTATGCCCTGTTAAGGAAATTAAATACCCCCTTCACACCGTTTTCTGCCCATGGTTTCGTCGCATCAAGCGGCCCCAGGAACATTTCGTACAACCTGAGTGAATCTGCACCGTAACTTCTTACAACATCATCTGGGTTCACCACGTTCTTGAGCGACTTCGACATCTTGGCAACAATCTGCCGGAGCTGTTCACCTGTTTCCGTATGATAGAATTTCCCATCCCTCTCTTCGACCAGGTCTGCAACCACTTTTGCACCGGCAGCTGTTTCATAGGCAAAAGCCAGTATCATCCCCTGGTTGAATAACTTCTTATAGGGCTCATCCGTGGAAACAATCCCAAGGTCATATAAAACCTTGTGCCAGAATCTGCTGTATAACAAATGTAAAACTGCATGTTCGGCGCCGCCAATATAGAGATCGACCGGCATCCAGTAATTTTCCTTTGCCTTGTCGAAAGGAGCTTCATCATTCTTCGGATCAATGTAGCGAAGATAATACCAGCATGAACCTGCCCATTGGGGCATCGTGTTTGTTTCTCTCCTGCCCTTTCTACCGTTTTTGTCTGCAACACTGAGCCAGTCTGTCGCATTGGCCAGGGGAGATTCAGCATTTTCAGCGGGTTCATATTTCTCGAGCTCAGGTAGTTCAACCGGCAGCTCGCTGTCATCAACGACCGTGATCTCACCGTCTTCCCAGTGTATCACGGGGAATGGTTCCCCCCAGTATCTTTGTCTGCTGAACAGCCAATCGCGGATCTTGTAGTTTATCGTTGCCTTGCCAACTCCTTTCTCTTCCAGCCAACGTGTGATCTTATCGATCCCATCCCTCTTTTTCAATCCGTCTATGCTGATGCCCTTTTCATTATTGGATGAATGAATATAGGTGCCATCTTCTGCCCAGCAGGCATCCCCTTCCAAAACTTCCTTTCTCAATTGCTGATCTGCTCCCTCAGGATCCATTATACATTGAATGGGCAAATCGAATTTTTTGGCAAACTCAAAATCACGGGTATCATGTGCCGGTACAGCCATAATGGCCCCGGTACCGTAACCTGTAAGCACATAATCCGCCACCCAAACCGGAATACGTTTGCCCGATACCGGGTTGATCGCGTACCTCCCCGTAAAAACACCGGTCTTCTCTTTTGAAAGATCTGTTCTGTCGAGTTCAGACTTCATGCCTGCAGCCTTTATATAGGCATTCACTTCACGCTCCATGCTGCCTGTAATGATCTTCTGTACCAAAGGGTGCTCAGGTGATATCACCATATAGGTAGCTCCGAAAAGGGTGTCGGGCCTGGTCGTGAAAACCCGCAGCTGTTCATCCACTTCTTCGAGCTGAAATTCCACTTCCGCACCGTAAGATTTTCCTATCCAGTTCCGCTGCATCTCCTTGATTCCCTCGGGCCAGTCAAGTTCATCAAGTCCTGCAAGCAACCGTTCCGCATAGAGCGGAATGCGGAGCATCCATTGCTTCAGGTTCTTTCGTTCCACCGGGTTTCCGCATTTTTCATGCGACCCGTCGGTGAGTACTTCCTCATTGGCACAAACGATCCTGCAGGTGGGACACCACCAAACGCTGGCATTGTCGTAATATGCCAAGCGCTTCCCGGTAATAAAATCCTTAACTGCTTTTTGTCCTTGTTGCTTTATTTCACCGGGGATATCCAGCTCACTGACAGGCCTGGCTTTCTGCAGTCCTTCATCGAACCAGGTGTTGTATAGCTGCTTAAATATCCACTGGGTCCATTTGAAGTACCCGGGGTCTGTGGTATTCACCTCCCGGTCCCAGTCACACCCGAGACCAATGCTTTTGATCTGTTCGCGAAAATTGTCACAGTTCTTCTGTGTTGTAACAGCAGGATGTGTCCCTGTCTCAATAGCATATTGTTCCGCCGGCAACCCAAAAGCATCCCAGCCCATCGGATGTAAAACGTTATAGCCTTTCATGCGCTTATACCTGGCCACAATGTCTGTTGCAGTATATCCCTCGGGATGACCCACATGCAGTCCGGCCCCTGAAGGATAAGGGAACATGTCAAGGATATAAAACTTTGGTCTGGTAAAGTCATCCTCTGTGCGAAAGGTTTTATGCTCTTCCCAGTATTTCTGCCATCTCTGTTCTATGTCTGTAAAATTGTACTCCATTTTGCAAATGTGGTTTTCAAATTGCGAAAATAGTAAATCTTGCGTCTCTTTTCTAAGAAGATGCAAAATCTTGTACCTCTTATCCATGAAGAATGCGCAAAGAAACTGTTATTTCCAGAACTTTTCAATCTCTTCGAGGGATTTGCCCTTGGTTTCGGGCACGAAGAAATAGGTAAATAACAACTGAACCATCGACATCACAGCCAGTATGAGGAATGTTGCAGTCCCACCGATAGAGGACAGGACATGGGGAAACAACAACACCACCAGGAAATTGAAGATCCATTGTGTCAGGGATGCAAATGCAACTGCTTTTCCCCTGATCCTGTTGGGAAAGATCTCTGATACAAGTGTCCAGAAAACCGGTCCGATACAGGAGGCGAAAAATGCGATAAAGAGCATGATGCAGATGAGGGTGAAAATGCCCTGCACCTCCAGGTAGAAGGTTATCGCGATCATGATCAATGTAATCACCATACCGGCGGATCCCAGAAGGTACAGGAACCTTCTGCCTGCTTTGTCAATAAAGAAGATCGCCACAAAAGTGAAAATAAAATTAATCAGCCCAATGAGGGAGGTCTGAAGTAGTGCATTTCCTATTTCAACACCAGCTGCGAGAAGGATTTTCGGGGCATAATCGACAATCGTATTGATCCCGCTTACCTGCACCAGGATGGCCAGGAAGAAGCCTATCCAGATCACCTTTTTATAGCCCGATCTGAACAGGGTGATATAGGACAGGGAGGGTGCTGTTTCTTTCAGGGATTCAGCGATCTCTACCATGCCCTGTGATGCAAATTTCTCACCCCCGACTTTAAAAAGAACGTTTCTTGCTTCATCTGTTCTTCCTGCTTTGTAAAGCCACCTGGGTGTTTCAGGTATAAAAAACAGGCCGGTAAAGAACAATACCGATGGTGCCACTCCAACAGCAAACATCCAGCGCCAGTTGTTTTCCACATCATGGAGCAGGTAATTGATGAGGTACGAGATCAATATTCCGAATACAATGGCAAGCTGGTATACAGACACAAGCATCCCACGCTTATCCGGCGGTGAAACCTCTGCAACGTACATGGGTGATAAAACCGAAGCAGCGCCAACCGCCAATCCACCCAGTACCCTGGCTGAAACAAACACCACAGGAGTGGTTGAAAGGGCTGTAAGCAAACATGAGAGAGCGAAGAACAAGGCAACAGTGATCAGCACCCGTATCCGGCCATAACGATCGGTAAAAGCCCCGGATCCAAAAGCGCCTGCAATCGCTCCCAGCAGCAGGGAACTGACTCCCCAGCCCAACTGAAGTTCGGTCCATCCAAAATAGGGTTGAATAAAGGGCACGGCACCGGAGATGATGGCAATGTCGAATCCAAACATCAGTCCGCCCAGGGTGGCTACTCCAGAGATAAAATAGAGGTAAGAGAGGTTTTTTTTCATGGGTCTTTTTATAAATAGTGTCAGAAAGAAAACTCATATTATTTAGCAGTGCTTGTCAATAAAGTTGGAGTGGCTGGATCATAAAGTTCGAGAGCAAAGCGCGCAAAAATCTTAAACCGCAGTATCCACCGACGGACGGATTCGAGGATTTAAGATTTTTGCAGCAATACAGCTATCGGACTTTATGGACAGACACTAAATAGAAGCACGAAGTTAGGTTGGCATATCCGTCAGCTTCCACCCTTCTCTGTATGTATGTTCAATGTATTTCCGCGCAGCCTCCCCCGCGTTAAACCGTGCATAATCCCGTTCGAAAGTAGGGTGCCCGTCCTTCACATGGAAATTATCCTTCTCCACTACCCGTAGCTCCTCGTTTTCGCCAATATTGGTAACCCGCATATTTTCCCCGTCCCAGTCGAGCGCCTTATTCAGCGACTGCAGCCTGATGGCCAGCACGCCCAGGGAGACCATCTCCGTAAACGGACCGGAAAATCCAAAATGCGAAGTGGGATTGACCCTGTTCTCAGGCGACTCTTTGCATGCTCGGATCCAGTCCTGCTCGTGCGGACCATCATTGTAAACCACATCCCCGCCCGGAATCCTGCGAAGGTATGGCTTCACTTCCGGTACCCTGCCTGAAAGCAGCCTTGGATTGTATCCGCCGCAATCGCACATCAGCGTGTCCTTACTGCCAATAAAAAGACATCCACCCAATCCGTCTGACATCAGGTCCTCTCCCTGCGGTAACAGTCCGGTATGGTTGGGCAGCAAGCCACCATCATACCAGTGAACTTTTACAGGCGGAAGTTCCAGCTCCTTGTATTTTTCCCTCATGGGAAATGCAAATTCAACCGTCTCCGCGTGTGGGGCCGACTCGGTATTGATCATGGTTGAGCTGCCACGAATCTTTTCCGGATAGCCCAGTTTTAATGACTGGTACACGGGATCAAGCACATGACACGCCATATCTCCGAATGCCCCGGTCCCAAAGTCCCACCAGCCGCGCCAGTTCCAGGGGGTATAGATCTCATGGTAGGGACGCATGGGTGCAGGACCGATAAACAGGTCCCAGTTAAGTGTATCGGGTACCTGCATCACCTTTTCCGGCCGTTCTATGCCCTGGGGCCAGATGGGACGGTCGGTCCACGCATGGACCTCTGTGATCTCCCCAATCTCACCGTTCCAAAGCCATTCGCAAAGCTGGCGAACACCGTCGCCTGAATTCCCCTGGTTGCCCATCTGGGTGGCCACTTTGTGTTTCTCTGCCAGTTTGGTAAGTAAACGGGATTCATAAACCGAATGGGTCAATGGTTTCTGGCAATAGACATGCATCCCCAGCTCCATGGCATCGGCCGCACTGATGGCGTGGGTATGGTCGGCGGTGGCGATCATCACCGCATCGATGGACTTACCCATTTCGTCAAACATTTTGCGGTAATCCCAATAGCGTTTTGCATCAGGAAAAGATTCAAAGCATCCTGCAGCATATTTCCAGTCGACATCACACAAAGCGACGATGTTTTCCGTTGCCATTCCCCTCAGGTTGATATGTCCTTTACCACCGATGCCTATTCCTGCAATATTGAGCTTGTCGCTGGGAGCTTTATGACCAAGACCGCTTACAACAGAACCTGGTAAAATTGTAATGCCGGCAGATACTGCGCCTGTTTTTTTAAGAAATTGCCTGCGGCTTGTATTTGACTGTTCCATTATTCAGACTTTATAGTTATAATTCCTTTAGTTTGATATCGCGGTACCAGACCCTGGTTCCGTGATTCTGCAATGAAATATGACCTTTATCAAAATTTCCCCAATCAGGAAAATCGGTCCACTTCCCACTGTTTCTCAATGTATTCCATTCATCAGATCCCTTTTCATATTCCACTACGATCTGTCCGTTCAACACCTGCGTAACCTTATTATCCTTTACCACAAGAAACAAATCGTTCCATTCACCAACCTGTCTGAACGGTTCGGTCACAGGGGGATACATAGCATAGTTCGACCCGTTGATCTGCCAGTTCTCAAGCGGATCGGGCCAGCCTTCATGGTCTATGACCTGGAATTCCGGACCTGTTTCATAGGGATATTTGTATTTGGGATCTTCCTTTACCTGGAAAATGATCCCGCTGTTCGCCCCGGGCGTTAATTTGTACTCAAGGTACAGGGCAAAATTGCGATACTCCTTATTGGTAATGATGTCCTGGTCCTCTCCTCCTCCCGTGGTGTTCATGGTAAAGGTTCCATCCTCAATGGTCCAGCAATCGGGAAACGAATCGAGGTTGTAGCCGTGCCAGCCATTGGGTGTCTTCCCGTCGAAAAGTAGTTTCCAGCCATTTTCCTGTTCACTTGCTGTAAGGACATTTGGGGCTGCGCCCATGTCAATTTCATCCAGCAGTGCAAGTGCTTCATTTTTCGGCTGGGTGTCGCAGGATATGGCTGCAGCCAGCATAAGTCCCGCAACAAGACAAATGGTTGATTTTTTCATAGTATTGTAATTTAGGTGGTTAGATCGTTTGTTATGTCATACAGTAAATATAAGGGATTTTTTGGATCATGCAAGAGTTGTTGTATATCAAAAAAAGGATTCAATATCCTGAGCGAATATTACTATTTAAAAATAATTCAACCGGTTTCACTTCTTCTGTTAACTTTAGATGTTGAAACTTATAGCTGGATTGGCCGAGAAAAAAATAAAATACAATCTTAATAAGATACTCAGCTATGCCCCGTTGGTTCTTGCACTTTTGTACGTGGTTGCCAGGGCATACAGGGGAGGGAGTGATATAGACCATTACCTTGAAGCTTCCAGGGGACTTTTTAATGGAAAGAATATCTATGAGGCATATTTATACAGTCCTTTCTTTGCTTTACTGTTAAGGCCTTTATCAATTTTTGATCTGAATATCGGGAGAATAATCTGGGCCATAATCAATTTCTCAGCAGCGATCAGGTTGTACATGGTATCAAGAAAATTGGTAGAAGGATTGATTTCTTACAATAAAATTGATTTGCTTTGGTGGACCATCGGCATTGTAATCATTTCAGCAGGTTTCCTGAACCATAATTTTATTCTCGGACAGATCACCATACTGATACTCTGGTTGACAATGGAAGGTCTTTACCAGGTTGTCTTAAAAGAAAAAAATATTTCCGGCGCCTTGCTTCTCGCTGTTGCAGTGAGTATAAAGATCATCCCTATAGCAGGTCTGTTTTACCTGTTTCTCAGGGGAAAGTTCAAAGCACTGGTTTTTGTTGTCATATTTTTCATAGCAACTCTTTTCATCCCTTCGCTTTTTGTTGGACATACATACAATATGAAGATGCTTAATAACTGGACAAATACCATTCACCCGGCAAATGAAAAATATGTATTTGAACAAAGCAATGGAACACAGTCGTTAAATGCTTTATTGCCCGCCTATTTTTATGATTTTGGAGAGAAAATCGATTCCCCGGTACATTTCAATAGAACAATAACAAGTGTTCCTCACAATACCCTGCTTATCATACTTCAAATCACCAGGGTATTGTTATTGCTATCATTGCTTTTTGTAATACATCACAGATCCAACAAACATTTGGATCCTGCAATTACCTTTTTCCGGGAATTTGCATATTTGGCATTGGTCACTGTTCTTATCTTTCCCCATCAGCAAACCTATGCCATGTTATATATTGTTCCCGCCGGGGCATATATGATCCTCTTCAGCATTCTGGCTTTCAGGACAGGATGGAAAATAAGGTTTCATTATAAGGTCATCGTTATAATTTCCCTGATCCTACTGGGCATTCTTTCGGTCATGGGGCGGGACATTGTTGGTGACAGGATCGTGGATCTGTTTAGTTATTATCACCTATGGGGTATAATGAATCTCATCTTCATAACATTTCTTCAAATTGTAAAGCCATGGGAGTTATTAAAGCTCAGTGCTTTGATACATACAAGTAAAATTGAAGAATAAAAGATTTATATACCGTAGGTAAAAATAACTCAATGGCCGGGTCTTGATTGTTTGAAATGTTCCGTTTCATGAAAGGAATTCCGGTTCCTCATCAAAACCTCAGGCTCATGCAGCTCAGTCCGCCATCGAGCTTTTGATATTCAGAAACAGGTAAGGGGATCACGGGGTATCCGGCAGCCTGCACTTTTTCCGCAGTTTTCGGAAAACCATCAGGTAAAAGTACTGCTCCATTGATCCATACAGAGTTTGCTGCATACTCCTCTCCTTCAGGAACAATGATCTTTCGAAACCCTGAAAGCGATGGATGGCGGGACATCATTTCAGCCGCCACCACCGTTTCATTCTCAAGATAAGAAACTCCTGTTTTCAGGTGAAGCATGGGGCCGATCTCCACCTTTTCACCCGACATGCCATATCTTTCAAGGATACGGATCAGTTGTGCCGCGCCTTCGTGATTTGTGCGCCCGGAAATGCCTATGTAATAATGATTGCCGGCCATCATTACATCACCGGCATCCAGGGTCCCCGGTTCTTCAACCCGTTCAATATGCTCATAGAATTTTCCAAGCTCCCTTTCCATCAGCAACTCCTCACCTTTTCGGGATGCAGCTCCCGGTGCAGTGATAACTGCCATCCCCGGAGTACATAACGCAACATCCTCCACGAAAGCAGAATCGGGATACCTGTAGTCGGATTCCAGCACGAAAACCTCCAGACCAAGTGATCGAAGCGCTCTTTCATATTCCTTATGCTGTTGAAGGGCCAGGTGATAATCCGGAATTCCCAGGCCTGCACTGGTAATTCCATGGATCATCTCACGGCAGGGCCTCCTTATGATCGCCCGGCTGAATTTTCTTGATGTAAAAGGATCCATATTTTTTTAATCAGATTGTAATTTCCTTTTCCCTTTTGCTTTTGACTGCGGATGAAACAAAATTAGCATTTCAGTTCGATATGCTGCTTCGGCCCTGGGTTTTTAACCGCGAAGAACGCTAAGTCATGCGCAGAGTTCGCGAAGTGGTTACTGGCTAACCGACCAACGGGAGGTTAGTCCCGACGAGCGATAGCGAATGTCGGGGTTACTGGTTTGCTCCCAGTCCCCAAGTCTCCAGGTCCCCAAGTCTCCAAGTCCCCAAGTCTCCCTGCCCTGGCTTTTGGCCCCTGGCTTCTATTGTGATGCGGTGATGCGGTGTTGCGGTGTTGCGGTATCTTAAATGCTATACAGCCAACTCCGTTGATCATTTACTGTCGAACTGTCGAACCGTCGAATTGATTTTGTTGCTGGTTACTGGTTGCTGGTTGCTGGTTACTGGTTAGAGACCCCACTGGCTTTTAGCCCCTGGCCCCTGGCCTTAATTGTGATGCGGTGATGCAGTGTTGCGGTGTTGCGGTGTTGCGGTATCTTAAATGCTATACAGCCAACTCCGTTGATCATTTACTGTCGAACTGTCGAACCGTCGAATTGATTTTGTTGCTGGTTACTGGTTGCTGGTTGCTGGTTACTGGTTACTGGCCTTAATTGTGTTGCGGTGTAGCCTTCGCCAAGGCTACGGCTACTAAAAGTTGCAGTGTTGCAGTGATGCAGTACATCAGATACTATACAGCCATATCCGTTGATTATATACTGTCTCACCGTCTCACCGCTTCACCGTCTCACCGTCTCACCGTCTCACTGTCTCCCCGTCTCCCCGTCTCACCGTCTCACCGTCTCCCCATCTCCGCCGTAGCTTCAGCGAAGGCGGGCTCCTGGCCCCTCATTTTACAAATATTCCTTATCTTTGCCCCCATTCCGGCCCCATAGTTCAATGGATAGAATACAAGATTCCGGTTCTTGCGATCTGGGTTCGAATCCCGGTGGGGTCACTTTATATAAGCTTACACTGTTATCCGACTAAATTCTTAAATCGGTAATTTTTATTCTGTATAACCCATAAACAGGGCATTGATTTTTCATTTCTCAAATTGACCTCCCCCCAAATCTGCAGCAAATAAAGCCAGCTGTAATGTTCCATCCGGG
>JAIPBT010000059.1 GCA_021738565.1 Bacteroidales bacterium | reverse complement strand
TGTTTCAAGATCGGCTGTCCGGTAAAATTTGTATTTTTACTCATGGTTATTCTTTAGTTTGTTGATATTCCAAAGATAACCATATTGGGTTGGCCGATCCGGCCAACCCTCTTATAAATTTTTACCGGACACTACTGATTGTAAATTAACTTACATGAAAAGAAGAAATTTCTTACACCGCATTGGATTGGCCACAGGAGGCATGTACATTGGAAATAAATTGAATGCCGCTCATTTCCCGGCATTGCCGAACACTGATTTTGAGATCAATGGATTCAATGATCTCCTGAGCAAAGAGGGGATGGTGATGGTCAGGTTGAATTATTCAAGCACGGATCCAGGAATTATTCAGCAACACGAAGGAAAGATAATAATCAATAACGGATCACTTCACAGAACAAAGTCCTATTTTTTTCACAAAGATACAGACGAAATGGATGGGTCCGGTCCATCGCTGAACATCATGAGTTATCCGGGCAGTGTGGATGTAGTTGTATTATGGATAAAGGACGGCTCTCCGCGGACAAGCATCACGTTTCCTGTTGGCAAAGGCAGTCAAACGGTAAGCATTGAAAAGATCATTGAGGATAAAGATGCCGTTTTTATTGAAGAAAATGCCATGGTAACGGTCAGTTATCTGCTTGACAAAGAAATCGGGGAAATCGATCCGCGGGATGTTGGGATAAATGATCCCGGTGATAGATTTGTTTTCACAGTGATGGCCGATCCGCAAGGGGGTAATCCTTTTGCACATGAGCAGGTGCAAACCAGGATGCGAATACACAATGCTTTCATCGATGAATCGGTTCGTTTGGTCAATGAAACAAAACCAAAACCGGCATTCAATATTGTCATTGGTGATATCGTTGACGGGCAGGGACACCATGCAGATTTCAGGGCAATGAATGACAGGTTGGCAAAAACAGATGTCCCAACACTGTATGAAATTGGCAACCATGAAACAAGATACCGGTCGGTATTTACCCCGGGTTACAATATGTCAGCCTTTGATAATTATTTTGCTGCACAGAAGGAATTTAACGGGATGGACAAATTGCTTTACTCCTTTAACCTGGGCAAATGGCATTTCATCGTATGGCCTGATCCGTTAAGAAGCAACTTCTGGGAAACCCATCCGCACTATTTTACCTGGCTTGAGGATGATTTGAAGAAATACAGCGACAGGCCTGCCATCCTGTTTCAGCATGTACCGGTGCATCCTGTCGGGATACTGCCGCTCATAAATTATGCAGAGTCCGTTGATGTCAAACGTTTGCTGCTTGATATCCTTTCAAGCAATGGAAATGTTAAATATGTGCTCAGCGGTCACGTGCACATTCCGATGAAAGCCTCTGTAAAAACTGCCGTCAGCTATAAAGGCATCAAATTTATAAATCTTCCTGCAGCAGGTTACCGGCCACGGGCATTTGGAGAAGAAGATTTCAATGGCGGACCCACACAGGGAATTGCCATGATGGAAATAGAGGATGATATTGCAAAGATACATTACAAAACAGTTGTTAACGAGCAATTTTCTTATCCCGATCCCTCCCCTTTTGATGATGCGAAATCTCCCCTTTGGCTGAAACACAAATGGGAAATAGCAAAAGATCCGGAATTAAAAAACGGAGATTTTAAAGATGATCTGAAATACTGGCACAGGCGGTATGTATATGAAGAGGATAAGGATCCTTCCAACATATGTGAAACCCGTAAAAACACTGATGGAAAGAGCTTTTTGTACCTTTTTAACAAGAGCAGGGGTTATAACAAACCCGGGCAGGATCGCCTACCGCAAAGCATCAACAGGATATGCCAGGTAATCAGGCAGGAACCGGGAACCATACCACTTATCTCGTTGAAATTCTGGATTGATCCGGCATATTTTATCCCTGAAAATCTGGCAGGGGCCTATATTTGGCTGGAAGGATTTGAAAAGGGTTTGAAACGTATGAACATTGTTTATTCAAATAGTTATGTACATTGGAATCTCGGGGGCAATCAAAGTCAGATAAGAACGGTTCTGCCGGTTCATCTTGACATCTCAGCCGCTCCCGGGGAATGGAAGAATTTGTTTATTAATCCGTATAATGATTTTCTCAATTACACCGAAGATCAGGATCCTCAAATTCAAAATACAGATGCATTTGCCATAAATTTCGGAGTCTGGACACTTAACGAAGGTTATAAAAAGCATGCTGCTGCGGGATTTTCAGATGTTTCTTTGGAATTCAGACACATCAATAACCTGTACGAAAGCGAAAGCAATGTCAACGGACAACAAATTCCGAAAAAAGAGCAGAAATTTCTGTGGTGGCACGGAGTGAAACATCCCGCCGGTGATCATCAATCTATCCGTGAGGATCTTAACAAATACCTGTAAATAAAAAGCCCCCAAATTATTTCACTGCAGAAAACCCGGCTTGCAGTATATCAGTTGGGTTGGAAAGGTATACTGTATGGTCGTATGGCTGATGTGAAATTTTCATAACCATGGCATTACATTATTAATTTTTCTTAACTTACAAGCTTATAAGCTGTATTTGCAGGTCATTTGGTGCTATATGTCGTTTTGATATTCACCGGTGATATGAACAATAAAAGATGGATACCAACTTGAAGGACCGAATAATTGCGATTTACATGATCATTATTGGGGTAATCAATATCGTCATGTGGTCTTTTCTTATCCTTTCTGGAAGTGTAGCCGATTTTAATGAAAAACCTGTTGCTTACCTGTTCCACTGGTCCTCTGAATTCATGATGGCCGTATTATTGATAATCGCCGGATACAAAGTGCTGAACAACCATTCTTGCATGCATAACTATACCATGCTTGCACTTGGATTCCTGGTCATTTCCATTGGAGGAGCATTTTTCCATTACCTTGATAATTTCGAATTGATCATTTTCGCTTTCTCATCATTGGTAACTTGTATAACAATTATTGCAATCATTGTGACCTACGAATCCCTCAAGGATTTTATTTATCTGACACTGGGAATATCTGTTTATGCTTTGATCAATATCACAGGTGAACTCATACAACCCCTGAACTATGCAATGATTAGCATGGCAGGACCAGCTTTGCTTTTTCTCGTAGTTCTTACAGTAAGTGTGCTAAAAAAGGATGTGGTATTCAAATACCTTGACCGGAAAAAAAGCAATGATCCATGAAACAATTCTATGATACCATGCTGACAAACCTGCAACATATTAAGCTCCATTAAAGCAAAACATTATGAGACTCCCTAACCTAATAACAGTAATCTTTTTATATATATGTCTTATGGTTGCCTGTACTGGCGAAAAGAAAAGTGAATTCTACAACAGCAATCTTTCGAATGGATGGGAAATGAAAATGGCCGGCACAGGGGAATGGTTCCCGGCTGAAATTCCCGGCTGCGTTCACACAGACTTACTGAGGAATGGAGTGATTGAGGATCCCTTCTACAGGTTGAATGAACATGACCTTCAGTGGATCGACAAAGAAGACTGGGTCTACCGTACCGTATTTTCAGCTGACAAAAAGTTGCTGGAAATGGATGAAATACAACTCTATTTGCCCGGTCTTGACACGTATGCAGAAGTTTTCATCAACGATCAAACCGTACTCAGGGCTGACAACATGTTCCGTGAATGGAAAGTAAATTGCAAGGAGTTGCTCAAACCCGGCGATAATGAGTTGAAGATCGTTTTTACATCGCCGATCAGCAAAGGACTCGAAAAATACGAAGCCCTCCCCTACACCATCCCGGTTTCAGATAATGACCTTTCAAAAATCGGCAAGGTTCCCGGTGAGAAAAAAGTTAGCATTTTTACCAGAAAGGCCGGTTATCATTTTGGCTGGGATTGGGGGCCAAGATTCGTAACCAGCGGAATATGGAAACCTGTTTACCTTCAGGCATGGAATGAAGGAATGATCAATGACATCCGGGTAATACAGCATGACATAGGTGATGGTGAGGCGCACATGACGGCTGTCATCGAAATAAAGGCAGATGAGTTATCCAGCGGGGAAATCTTGCTCTATGTAAACGATAAGATTGCGAAAACAAGAAAGATCAATGCAGATAATATTACAATGTATGCTGAAATACCTTTTTCCATTGAAGACCCTCAGCTTTGGTGGCCAAATGGTATGGGGGAACAACCGTTGTATAACATCAGGGCCGAACTCATCAGCCAGGGCAGGCTGATTCATAAAAAAAGTACCCGTATAGGTTTAAGGACCATTGAATTGATTACAACTCCAGACGAATACGGCAACACATTCCATTTTAAAGTGAATGGCAGACCGGTATTCATGAAAGGTGCAAATTACATTCCCCAGGATAGTTTCCTCGACCGTGTAACACAGGAAAAATATGCACACGTGGTTCAATCTGCGGTGGATGCAAACATGAATATGCTTCGTATCTGGGGAGGAGGTATCTATGAAAAGGATATCTTCTACGAACTTTGTGATGAGAATGGGATCCTTGTCTGGCAGGATTTTATGTTCGCCTGTTCCATGTACCCGGGTGATACACTGTTCCTGAATAATGTAAAACAGGAAGCCATTGACAATGTTAAGAGACTGAGGAACCATCCTTCGATTGCATTGTGGTGCGGCAACAATGAAAACCTGAGTGCATGGTACCGCTGGGGCTGGCGTGAAAGGGCAATAGAAGAACAGGGACAGGAGGTGGCAGATATTCTATGGAAAGCATACCAGGATGTGTTTCACGAAATACTTCCCGGCGTGATAAAAGCGTATGACAGTAACAGGTATTACTGGGCTTCTTCATCCAGCGCAGCTTTGGGAGTGCCTGATAACCTTACACAGGGAGATATTCATTATTGGGGAGTATGGTGGGGAAAAGAACCATTCAGCAGTTTCAGGGAGAACACAGGCCGTTTTATGTCAGAATACGGATTCCAGTCATTCCCTGAAATGAAAACCATCAAGCAATACACCATAGAAGATGACTGGGATATTTACTCGGATGTCATGAAATCCCATCAGCGTTCGAGCATTGGAAATGAAACAATCGAACTTTACATGGAGAGGGATTACATTGTTCCTGATGCGTTTGAAGATTTCATCTATGTCGGACAGGTACTCCAGGGAGAAGGGATAAAAAGGGCCATTGAAATACACCGAACCGCAATGCCCTATTGCATGGGAAGCCTCTACTGGCAGATCAACGATTGCTGGCCTGTTGCTTCCTGGTCGGGCATGGACTATTACGGCAGGTGGAAGGCCATGCATTACCTGGCAAAAAAAGCCTTCCAACCGGTAATAATCGTACCGGAAAGTGATGATAACAGGACATTCGTGAATGTTGTATCCGACAAAGCCCTTGATTTTGATGCAGTGATCAATATGAGATTGCTTGATCTGGAAGGTAAAGCGCTGTGGGAAAAATCAATTGAACACACGGTTCGTGCCAATGCATCCACAGAAGTATTTTCTATCAGCAACACCATGCTGCCTGGTAAAAAAGAAAACACCGTATTTGAAGCAGCTATTTCTACTGAAGAACAGGAAATTGACAGGAGGTACTGGTACTTTACCTCGCCCAATCAGCTTCAATTATCCGAGCCTGGAATTTCCTTCACACTTAACAAGATCACAAATAATACATATGAGATTGAGTTAGAGTCGGAATATATTGCCAAAAACGTTTTTCTTGAATTTGCAAATGCCGATGGTTTCTTTAGCGACAACTACTTCGATATGGTTCCGGGGGAAACCTTCTATATATCTTTTGAAGGGGACGGCACCGGTGTACAGTCCGAAGAATTGAACATCACAACTCTATTTGACACTTACAACTAACCGATTCAAATACTGAATAATTTATTGCAATGTCATGAAACGCGGAGTATTAATAATGTTCATTGCTTCATTGATCCTCATTTCCTGTGAGGATAATGAACCAGACCTGGAATACAGGGAAAGTATGCGGGATTTTGTCAAACAAATAAGCTCCTATTCAAAAGACCTGCATCCTGGTTTCATAGTGATCCCTCAAAACGGTCACGAGCTTGTTTCCACTGGTGGTGAAGGCATAAATGACCCGCACGCAGAATATTTATCTGCGATTGACGGAGCCGGCCAGGAAGACCTTTACTATGGGTATAAAAACGATGATGTTGCCACTGATGATGAGGATACGGAATATCTGATGGGGTTTCTTAACATTTGCGAAGAAAATGGAGTAGAAGTACTTGTAACCGATTACTGCTATTCTGAAGAAAAAGTTAACCTATCCTATTCAATTAACCATGAAAATGGTTTTATATCATTCGCGGCACCTGACCGTGAACTGGGAGTCATCCCGGACAACGTGGAAATATTTAACGAAAACTCTAGTGATATCAACGATCTCAGTGAAGCCATGAACTTCCTATACCTGATCAATCCTGACAGGTTTGATTCACGTGATGATTTTATCACATCGCTCCGGCAAACAAACTACGATCTTATCATTATCGACTTATTCTTCAACGAAACTGAATTAACCCAGTCCGACATTTCAGAACTTCAGACCAAAGCCAACGGGGGCAGGAGGCTTGTAATATCCTACATGAGTATCGGTGAAGCTGAAGATTACAGGTATTACTGGAAAGAGGAGTGGAACAATGATAAGCCGGATTGGCTTGATGAAGAGAATCCTGACTGGGAGGGTAATTACAAAGTCAGGTACTGGAATGCTGACTGGCAAAATATAATTTTCGGATCTTCGGAGAGTTACCTTGACAAGATAATCAACGCAGGTTTTGACGGTGTGTATCTTGATATCATTGAAGCTTTTGAATATTTTGAATAAACCATAATTTTACATGTAATATTATCTTTGATAAACAATCAAAACTGTTCAAAATGACCCCAACACGAACCTTCGACCTGCTTGAAAGGTACGAGGAAAAATTCCAAAAAGAAAAAGCCCTGTCGGTTAAAAGAGGCGGGAAATGGCTATCATGGTCAACATCCGGGTACCTTGAAACCTGTTATTATGTTGCATACGGCTTGTTTGAAATGGGTCTGAAAAAAGGCGATAAGATCCTTACCGCGACGAACAACCGGCCCGAATGGAACTTTATGGACCATGGAATGGCTATGTGCGGGATCATTCATGTACCGGTGTATACCTCTCTCAATGAAGATGAATACAAATACATCATCAACCATTCGGAAGCAAAGATGATAATCGTTTCAGACAGGAAACTCAGTGAAAAAATGAAAAAAGGCGCTGTGGATGCTGGCATTGAGAATAACCTGTTTGTTTTTGATGATGTTGAAGGCCTTCCATCATGGGAGATTATTATTGATGCAGGCAAAAAGAATAGAGAAAAGTGGGGGAAAATGGTTGAAGAAATAAAGAGTACCATTAAGGAAAAAGACTTTGCTTCATTGCTTTACACCTCAGGAACCACAGGAAAACCCAAAGGGGTTATGCTTTCACATGAAAATCTTGTTAAAAACTTCCTGGCAGCTGCTGAAATATTTAAGCTTGGAGAAAATGACAAATACCTGAGCATTTTGCCACTTTGCCATGTAGGAGGAAGAATGGGCAATTACCAGACACAATACAGCGGATCAGGGATCTATTATGCTGAAAGCATGGGCACCTTCGCCAAAGCCATGAAGGAGATTGAGGCTGATGGTTTTGATGCTGTTCCGCGGGTGCTGGAAAAAGTCTATGACAACATCATATCCAAAGGCAAGCAGCTGACCGGTGTCAAAAAGAAATTGTTCTTCTGGGCAGTTAACCTCGGGTTTAAATACAATGTTTACGGTAAGAACGGATGGTGGTACAGGAAGAGGCTGGCATTTGCCGACAAGGTTATTTTTACAAAATGGAGAGAAGCACTTGGAGGGAGAGTCAGGCTTATCGGTTGCGGTGGAGCAAGTTTGCAACCCAGGCTTGAAAGATTATTCTGGGCCGCAGGTGTCCGGGTGATAAATATGTATGGGCTTACAGAAACTTCCCCGATCATTACCATAAGCAATACTGAAAAGGGAAAATTCAAACTGGGTTCCGTCGGAACGCTAATAGATGGTGTTGAACTTAAAATTTCCGAAGATGGAGAAATTCTGTGCCGTGGTCACAATGTAATGTTGGGGTATTACAAGGATAACGAAATGACCAAAGCGGCATTCGACAATGAAGGATGGTTCCACACCGGGGATATTGGCCATCTCGAAGATGGTAAATTCCTTAAGGTTACAGACCGCAAAAAAGAGATATTCAAATTATCCAATGGCAAGTTCATAGCGCCCCAGGTCTTAGAAGGAGTTTTCAAGCAGTCTGAAATGATCGATCAGCTCATGGTCATCGGAGAGAGCCAGAAATTTGCAAGTGCCCTGGTTGTACCCGATTTTGAGGCCATGGGCAAGTGGTGTGATTCAAGGAATATTTCTTTTTCAAACCATGACGAAATGATTTGCATGCCGGAAGTCCAGCACGCTTACCAGGATGAGTTCAACAAGATCAATAAATCACTCAGCGATCATGAAAAAATTCTTAGATTCAGACTTGTAAGTGAAGTCTGGACCCCTGAAAGCGGTATGCTTTCCCCCACCCTGAAACTAAAAAGAAAGGAAGTACATGACCGTTATAGCAAACTGATAGAAACCATCTACGCACATTGATCCATAATTGAATGCAAGATGGTAATTGAAGAAGTAACAACTAAAAAACATAAGAAGGAATTTCTTAAAGTTCCTAAAATACTGTATAAGGAGGATCCTGTCTGGGTATGCCCCCTCGATCGTGAGATTGATGCTGTATTTGACCCGAAAAAAAACACATTCCACCGGCACGGCAGTGTGGTCAGGTTTGTAATGAAAGATGGGGCAGGCAATCTCACAGGAAGAATTGCTGCATTCATCGATGAAAAAGCTGCCTGGACCCATGATCAGCCAACCGGCGGAATTGGTTTTTTTGAATGTATCAACGATCAGGAAGCTGCGAATACATTGTTTGATACAGCAAAAAACTGGCTGCTGGAACATAAAATGGAAGCCATGGACGGTCCGGTTAATTTTGGCGAAACGGACAAATACTGGGGGTTGCTGGTTGACGGATTTACGCATCCCGCCTATGAAATTACCTATAATTTCCCCTATTACAGGGAGCTTTTTGAAAACTATGGTTTCAAAACGTATTATAACCAGGAGGGTTTTCACCTTGACATCACCCGGCCTTTGCCTGATCGATTTGAAAAAATAGCAAGGTGGGTGTTGAAAAAACCCGAATATACTTTTGAGCATCTCAGGTGGAGAGACATCAGGCGCCATGTGAATGATTTTGCTGAAGTCTATAACCTGGCGTGGGCTTCATTTAAGAAAAATTTTGAACCATTGCAGTCGGAATACATCATCCATACCGTGAAAAAAGCAAGGATGATCATTGAGGAGAAATTCATTTGGATCGCTTATCACAATAGGAAACCAATCGCCATTTACCTTATGTATCCCGATTTGAACCAGATCCTTAAACACATGGATGGCCGCATGCATATTGTTAACATGATCCGGTTTCTCTACCTCAAAAAGAAAAAAACGATGACACGTGCACGGGGGGTTCTTATGGGCATCATCCCGGAATTCCAGGGAAGAGGGGTTGAAGCTGCAATTATCTTAAAATTACAGGAGATGTTCCGTAAAAAACCACATTACAAGGAAATTGAGTTCTCATGGGTGGGTGATTTCAATCCAAAGATGAAAAACATATTCCTTTCGGTCGGAAGTGTACCGGCAAAAACATACAAGACCTACAGATATTTGTTCGACAGAAATAAACCATTTAAGAGGTATCCGATCCCTGAGGAGGGAGAAACACTGCTAAAACAATGAGCTATGCAATACGATGTAATTATTATTGGCGGAGGTTTGGGAGGCCTGACTGCAGGAGCAAAATTGGCAAAGGAAGGAAAGAACATTCTGTTACTGGAGCAGCATGACCGTCCCGGAGGATGCGCAACTACCTTCACAAGAAAAGATTTTACCATGGAGGTTGGACTGCATGAGATGGACGGTCTGCATCCTGCTGACGGCAAGTTAAAGATCTTCAATGAGCTTGGGGTTAGCGACCGTGTGAATTTTTTACCCGTTCCTGAATTCTACAGGTTCTTTAACGGCAGAACAGATGTCGTAATGCCCCATGACAAGGATGATGCCATTGCTATGTTGAATGAAATTTTTCCTGGTGAAGAGGCAGGCATTGAGGCCTATTTTCACAGGCTCATGAATGCAAAAAGGATCAGTGTGCTGGAACGGAACAAGCCTGATATTAGCATCGGTAAATACCTCGATTCCATCTTCACAGATGATGAGATCAAATTGGTTGTTCTCGGGAACCTTGGCTATTTCCATGATGATCCTTATTCCCTGTCATTGCAGTATTTTTCCATGGCAGAAAGTGCCTACTTTCATGGACGTGCAAATTTTATCCAGGGAGGTTCTCAGCAATTGTCAGACAGCTTAATGAACATCATCAGGGAAAATGGCGGCAAAGTTCTTCTGAACCACAGGGTAATTTCCGTAAATGTAAAAAACAACAGGATCGAAAGTATTCATTTTATCAATACAATGCCCGGAGATCATACGGCGATTGAATGCAAAGCCGCTGCATACGTGGCAAATGCCGCGCTTCCGCAAATTGTCGAATTAACAGGCGGTGATGCAGGAAATCAACTTGAAAAAGCGATGGAACAACAAAAAATCGGGGCTTCATTACTGACGGTATATTTTGGATTTTCCAGATCACTGAAAGCGCTTGGACACAAATATTATTCAACTTTTGTTTTCGATGAAAGCATCAGGTCGATGAGAGATATAAGATCGAACAACAGGGGTGGTTTTGATAAACGCAGTTTCACTTTTGTTGACTACAGCCAGGTTGATTCAATACTGGCGCCGGATGGAAAGAGTGTGGGGGCGATCTGCTGTGTTGATTACATCGACGATTGGGCACGCCTGGACAAAAAGGATTACAGGAATAAGAAAAAGGAAGTTGAATCAATATTTATTGAGAGACTTAACAAACTCATTCCCGGCTGCAAAGACCATATAGAACATGTAGAAACAGGAACTTCAAGCACCATTCAAAGGTATACATTGAATCCTGAAGGGGCAGTTTATGGATTTGCCCAGCTTCCGGGAAGAAAACCGGTGGATCTGTCCGGAATTCTTGACAATTTACACATTGCTTCCGCGTGGGGCAAATTTGGTGGCGGATTTTCCGGCGCGATCTTCAGTGGTTACATGACTGCCCTGGAAATGTTTCGGAAATAACACGTATTGTTTTACTGCAACGTGTAAATTTCAAATGGTTGCATCAAACCGTAATCAAGCAGGTCATAATTAGCACCCGGAGGTTGATCCGAAGGTGCATATTTAAAGCTCCAGGGTGTGACGATACCTCTCCTGCTCACATTATGGTGCGGACCGAGAAGGTTCTTTAGTGAACCAAACAGTGTAACTTCAACAATATTTGATCCCTGCTTTACAAACCTATCGAGCCTTAATTCGTATGGTTTCGCGAATATCTGCCCTGCTCTTTTACCGTTTACCACTACGGACATAACAGTGCCGTTCCAGTCAGGGATAATTATTTTTACAGGTGAAACTGTATCGAGGCTGAATTCTGCTGAATACTTTACCTTGCCGGAATAAAATGGCATTCCCTGGTCCTTCCATGACCCCAAACCCGTCTCTCCCCGGTTTGACAGGGCCCATCCCCTCTGCTCTGGTATAACATCAAATGAGCCAATGATATAAACAGGTTCAAGTTCGCAGAATACTGACATTGGATCGGTCTCAATGGAAATATGATTTTGCCCCGGTCGTACCTTCCCGGTAATATTGAAAACTCCGAAATCCTTATCTAACCACCAATCCTTTTCGTCGCGGGTCAGGGGTTCATTATTTAAGTATACTTCATACAAATCCGGCCTTTCCAGAACAAGTTGAATGTTATCTGAACGCAGCGACGAGTCGGCAGTAAAGGGAAATATTGCCTGAAAACCGGAACCCGTTGAAAATGTATCCCGGTCAATTATTTCCGTCTTGTACTGTGATGCTGAGACCCATGGATTCTTTTCAAAACCGTGCTTTTTGAATATCGCCGTTTGCGCATTGTAAAAATACTGCAGATCAGAGGTGTCTTCATCCATGATCAAAACACAATAATCAAGTGTCAATGCATTTTGATCGTTCAATTCTGCTGTAATTTCAGGCACATCAATGCTTTTTGAATTACCGTTCCACTTTCGCAATGTACCTGGCCATCCTTCCACTTCATTTTCGCCGATGAAAAGCAATTTACTTTCAGCCGGCTCAAGAGAAACACTGAAACTCAGAATTTCATTCGAGACCACACACGGGTAATTCGTTATATCACCGGTAAAAGGATCCATCTCTACCATATCCATGCCGCGCATATTGATACGAAGGGAACCGGCCCCCTTTTTTGCCGAATTGGCGAGAAATAACAATTGGCCATCTTCAAGCTGTCTTCTCATATGGAATATACTGTCCCCTTGTTGTTCTAAAACCATGAAATCGTAAGTCCTCAGGTAATTAATAAACCTTGGATCATTGCAACCGCTGAGCGTCAGCCACTGGTCGGGATAGGCCTCCGGCCATTGCTGACAGGTATTTTGCTGCAGACCGTCTATATACTCAGGTGGTTCACAAAGTGACAGTATCAATCCACCTGCATCAAGGTAACGTTCCAATAATTTTGCAGTTTCAGAATTCAGGTTAGTAAGGTGGGCAGGAATGACAATGAAATTGTATTCCTGTTCACCTATTGCGAACAATTCTTCATTGACAAATCCATGTTGGCTGATAATATTCTCAGATCCAAGATCGTATTCAATATTTTCATTTTCCAGCAAATTAAGAAGATCAGCAAAATCTTCATTCAGTTTTGATAATGCAATATTATTTTTACCTGGGGCGTAGTCCATCCATGCACTAGTTGTTGGTTCCAGTACCAGTGTCCTGTTTACCTGTTTGCCTGAACTGAGTGCAAGGGACAAACGTCCATAATATTCATTGAGTGAAGTGATCTCCTCCCAATATGGGACATGGTAGGAGAACGACTGCGGAAAATCATGTTTCCTGTCACCAGCAAGACTTTGATAGGATAAATGCTGATTCATCAAATTAACGCCCAGTACATATTCCCAGTCTCCATTTCGTTTCATGTCCTCAAATGTGAGTTCCCAGCCTGATGCCCCATAGGTTTCGCTTAATTTTCTGACCTTTCCCAACTGGTTCCCAACACTGTTGAGTTCTCTGACTGCCCTGATATTTCCAAATTGATCCGGTCGCTCTTTCCAATTATTGAAGAGCATGTCGATCCCCGGGACCTGGTGCCAAGCATACATGGCCATATGATCCGGACCGTGATGAGGGCTGGGCCATCCATGTTCCCAATAATGCCCCGTCCATAAAAGGGCGTTCTCTTCTGTGTAGTTGTACCATGGCTTTGACCATCTTTCAATAAAAAGTTCAAGCAATAGCTGGTAATAATTGTGCCTTACCTGACCGGACATGGATGATTCTTCGATCAGCAGGTGCAGGTGGGGTTCTAATCTGTACCCCCAGCGTTCCTCAAACCTTTCAAAAAGGTCAGGTGTCCACCTGATCAGATCACCTGACCCCTGGGGAGCAATATTTGGTTCATCCGTAAAAATTCCGGGAACCGATTTTCCAAAATCTGACAGGAAGCGCTCCTCATAACCTGTCATGGTCACATCGATAAACTTCTGAGTAACTCCCGGTTTGATAAGATCCACATATGAAAATCCGGCATACCAGTCCCTGACCGGGTAATATACCTTTTCAAACAGCACGAAGTTTCCATTTTTTCCGTAGAAGTCCTGCACGTTCGAAGTAACATCCCTAAGCCCGTCTTGTGTCTCGCTAAATACCAGCAGGAAATCTTTTTCACTGTCAGGTTCCAGATAATCCTGCCTGTGCATTTTCAATGCATGTCCCTCGTTATAAGATGATGGCATTTCTGCAGGAACAATTCCCCCGGCGAATCCACTTGGAAATGAATTTTCATCATACAACCAAATATCCAGCCCAAGCCGCTTTCCCATTTTTACAGTATAAGCTACAAGGTCATACCATTCATCCGATCCATACTCTGTGATCAGTCCATACCTGGGATGCACAAACACCCCACCATATCCTTTTTCAGAGAAATCAGCCAGCCGTTCATCGATCATATCTTTCTCCATATCGGTATTCCAGACCCAAAACGGCACGGTCTTGTAGGAGCCTGGCACTTCCCTGAAGTGTTTTTTCAGCAATTTAAAGGAATCGAAATGGGTGGTAACTTCAATTTTTTCAGTGCAGGAAGTAAAAGCCAGTAATAAAAAAAATAACAAAAGAAATTTCATAGATACTGTATTAAATAGGTTTCAAAATATACAATTTCGGTCATGTGCTATTCAACTCCACGCTGTGATCCCACATCCCTGGGGACACAAAACCAGGCCAGTTTCTCTTCAATGGTCATGGAATCAACTGCAGCCGGAATGGAAGAATAAGTCTCCTGAAATATACGCAACATTTCATTCTGAAGGTTAGACAATATTAATTTGTTTGCAGGGATTCCTGAAACATCAACAGACTCTTCGGGATCGTTCTTCAGATCATACAACCTGTGCAGAATTCCTGAAGGTCCCTCCCCGGTTTCATACCCCTGTCCAAGGTCGTATTTACCGGTCGTATAAATGTATTTCCACCTGCCGTCCGTGATCATTGCCTTATTGTCTTCAAGGAATTCAGCGAATACATAATCATTTCCCACTGCATCCGGATGATCAAGAAGATACGATTTGCTTTTGCCCTGAACCGTTTCAAGGAACGGCAGATCCAAAAGTTCCAGTATCGTGGGCGCAATATCAATGAATTGCACAAGAGCCTCTGTTCGGATGCCTTTCCCTAATTGATTTCCGGGCCGCATTATTAAAGGAGCCTTGATAGCAGGATCCCACATTGTATGTTTTTCAAAACGCTTGTGATCGCCCAAAAGATAGCCCTGGTCGCCCATGTAAACAATGAGCGTATTTTCATCCAATCCAAGGTTCTCTGTCGCATCAAGTATTTCACCAACATAATGATCCATATATTCTGTTGATGTATAGTAGGATGCGATGATCCCACGTTTGTCCTCATCCGTCAGATCCCTGAAAATGGCCGGAACGAACCGGTCGTCTTCCGGGCTTCCCTGGGGAAGCTGCATATCAGCAGGATCATACCTGGATGCATATTCAACCGGAAAATTAAAAGGGGAATGCGGTTCGTGAAACCCAACAATAAGGAAAAAGCTGGTATCCCGGTTCTGCCTTAGAAATTCAACCGCCTTCATCGCATCAAAAGCAGCGCTCCCAAATTCTTCCCTTACAGCAGTTGGCAGGACATCAGCATTCAGCCATACGCGTGCAGGATCCCTGAAAGGTTTCCAGGGAGGCAGGACATCAACGGTATCCGGTACAGGCTGCATATCCTGATCTTTCAACCATTGCCGGTATTGACCATGCGGTACAACAGATGAGAAACCGTGATCGGGAAGCGGATCGGTCCTGTTGTTGAAATGGGTCTTCCCTACTACCCCGGTACTATAACCCAATTCGCGAAGGTGTTCAGCAAGTGTAATGTTGGAAGTGTCAGGGAAGGACGTAGTGAGTAGAGTTACCCCTGTTGCATGCGGATATTTACCGGTAAGTATCGATTGCCGTGAAGCGCTGCAAACAGGTGCGTTTGAGTATGCATTCTCAAACAGAAGTCCGCCTTCTGCCAACCTGTCTATATTCGGCGTCCTGATAATATTATTTCCATAGCACCCTGCTGCCGTGACTGCATGATCATCGGCTATGATTATGATAACATTTTGCAATTCAGATTTTTCTGAAACGCCGCGACAGGATGTTATGAACAAAGCGAGAAACGCCATGTTTATTATTGAATAATTTGTAATCATAGGAGCCAGATGATACATATCATTTGATAAAAATAATTGATTATTGAGTATATTTAAAAAATAAAAATAACGATTTTCTGTTTACAGTAAATTCTTTTGCAATTTACAGTAAATACACAGATAATTTGAACAATTCAATAATTAGTGTCAGAAAGAAAACTCATATTATTTAGCAGTTTTCCTGTTTAACTCATACATACAATGGATCTGGAAAAAAAACTCATTACTCCCTTTCAGAAATTTGCCAGGATAGAGGGCATGGGAGGCATACTGTTATTCGGTGCAACTGTTATTGCAATTATTTGGGCAAATTCTCCTTTTGGTGAAAGTTACCAGGCATTGTGGGACTTTCGTTTGGGTGTTGATGCCGAATCGTTTGAACTTAAAAAGCCCCTGATGCTCTGGGTCAATGATGCCCTTATGGCTGTATTCTTCTTTTTAATCGGTCTCGAAATCAAAAGAGAACTGATGATCGGGGACCTTAACTCACCAAGGAAAGCAGCGTTGCCCCTTTTTGCCGCTGTTGGCGGTATGGTGATCCCAATATCTGTATTCTTTTTTCTGAACCAGGACCCGGCAGCTGAATCAGGCTGGGGTATTTCCATGGCAACGGATATAGCTTTTTCCCTTGCCATATTGAACTCACTGGGAAAAAGGGTACCTGTTTCACTAAAAGTGTTCCTGACAGCTTTTGCAATAGTTGACGACATCGGTGCGGTGCTTGTCATTGCATTGTTCTATAGCGAAGAGATCAAATACATGCTGATCCTGCTGGCATTGCTGCCTGTGGTATTTCTTGGAGTCCTGGGATATTTTAAGTTTTACTCGAAATTCCTCTGGATCCCACTGGGGATCATCGTCTGGTTTCTTTTCCTCAAAGCTGGTATCCATCCGACCATTGCAGGTGTTTTACTCGCTTTTACCGTTCCGATCCGGAGAAAAATAAATATTAAAACTTACATCGATAAATTGCATGTTATCATTCACGATATTGAGGATACCGTGCACTATGACAAAATGCTTCTAAACGAAAAACAGATACATTTGCTGGATGATCTTGAAGAGTGGTCAGACAAAGTGCAATCTCCGTTGCAACACCTTGAACATAAATTACATTACTGGGTGGCTTTCTTTATCATGCCTGTATTTGCACTTGCGAATGCCGGAGTGGTTTTCAATGTTGACCTGGGCATTAACCGGGACATCGCATTCGTTATTGCAGCGTCCCTGTTCCTGGGCAAAATAATCGGCATCCCGCTCTTTACCTTCCTTGGTCTCAAGCTGAAACTCACTGAACTGCCAAAAGGTATGTTTTTCGGACATGTGGTTGGTGTTGCATTTCTGGCAGGCGTCGGATTTACAATGTCAATATTCATTTCCAACCTTGCATTTGCCGACAATCCGATTCTTACCAATTCATCAAAGATTGGCATATTGATCGGTTCATTTGTATCAGGTATGATAGGTTACCTGCTGCTCAGACTGTCCCCGAAATTAAAATCGGTCCGGGTGCCTGAAGAAGTCTTCGAGAAGTAATTGCAGGAGACTTTGTTAAGAAAACAACAATTATTTTAAAAAAATGACAAAAATACACCGTAAGATGTGTTTTGTATCTTTTAGTATCGTAACTTTACCGCCGGTTTTATGGGTCGAATGACTCTTTTATTAATTTATTTATTATTTCTTATGAACATTTTTTGTGCAAAATTGAATTATGCAACACAGGAAGAAGATCTAAGATCAGCTTTCGAAGCTTATGGAGAAGTTAGTTCTGTAAAAATCATTATGGACAAATTCTCCGGCAGGTCTAAAGGTTATGGCTTTGTTGAAATGCCAGATGACGCAGATGGTCAGGCAGCAATTGACGGATTGAATGATACGGAATTGCAGGGCAGAACCATCGTTGTCAAAAAAGCCAACCCAAGAAACGATGATCGTCGTGGTCCAAGGGATGACGATAACTGATTAGGAAAGAGTTATATGAAATTAACTTAGTGTTGAGGTCCCTGATTTTCAGGGACCTTTTTTTATCCCAATCCCTGATGTTATATATACCAATATGGCAGGGAAAGTTTGAGTGGTATTTTATCCATCCGAAAATTTGTTCCATTCGCAATTGAAAATTACTTTTAAAAAGTTATATGTCTGTCCTCATAAATTTCTGAGTTAGAATTGACCTGTTTTAAACAAACCCTGGAATGTGCAAACCCGGAAGGAGAAGTCCCCTTCTGGGAGTTGGAATTTCACCTTTGGGAAAAATACTCGGGTAAGAAATTTAATGTAGGAAAGGAATTTACAGAACTGACTTCAAAGGAAAAGGACATTGCGATGCACAAAAATTCCGAAGTCATAGCTGAAATTTGTGACATGGCGGATTTTACTGCTGTCACTATCCCCGGTAATTACTGGGAACTGGCACCGGGTGTTCCCGCATATTACTGGCTTCCAAAAAAATACAGGTTAAAGCAGGCAAAAATACTTATGGGTGAACTGGGAGATCACCTGACACTTATCACAAATACCGGAGGCATCATGGCCATGCCCGGATCAGAGAATTACACATCATTCGCAGTGAACATGTTCGATGATCCTGAATCGATCGAAAAACAAGCACAGAAAATACTTGAACAGGGATTTTCAGAAACCGACAAATTCGGGAACATGGGATATGAAATATTCATATCAGCCTCTGACCTCGCTGATAACTCAGGACCTTTCTTCCCACCCGAACAGTTTGAAAGGTTTATCCTGCCCGGCCTTCACAAATGGTCAGAATACATAAAAAAACAAAATGGATATTCCATACTGCATACCGATGGAAATATTGAAATTTATCTTGAGCAGATAGCTAATACCGATCTTCATGCACTCCAGTCCGTCGACCCCGTGGCAGGAATGGATATGATGACGACCAAGAAAATAGTTGGGGATCGTTTGTGCCTGTGTGGAAACCTGGACTGCAGAACAGTGATAACAGGACCGCCACACCTGGTTTATGAAGCTTCAATAGAACTTCTGCTTGCAATGCAGCATGTACCCGGACTTATTTTTGGAATGTCAAATGTACTGGAGATGAATACACCCAAAGAAAACTATGACCAGGTGATCAGGGCAGTAAAAAAACTGGGCAGGATAAACCAGGCCCGGAATTAAACAGGTATTAACCCCAATTCGCCGCGGCGAATGGACACAAAAACGGTGCATCGCGGCGTACCGGGGAAACTTGTTCCCCGGTGGCGAATTAGACCTTTTCTTCTCGACCGCACGCTGTCGCTGAAGCTTTCCGCGGGCGCTGAAGCTACCCAGCGGAGGCGCTAGCGTAGGCGCCTGTATGCGCGGTGGCGTAGAAGCTCAACTATATTTTATCCATCATTTTTATCTCTTTTATCCTCAATAGCTTATCGGGCCTCTGAAATTATTGCTACCTTTAGTAGTCGTCTGACAGAACGATGGATAAAATACTAATACGTTAGCGCAAATTTAATTTCCTTCATCTCATAGTTGTACTATAGTGAAACATTTCGTATCTTTGCAACATGAGTTTAAAGCAGAAATTCAGGACCATTATTTTCTACAAAGATTATTTTGAGAAGTTTTTTTTCAAACAAACAAAGAAAGTAAGGGCTAAGATTATCTGGACCTTTGAATTGATTGAAGAACTTGAAATCGTTCCGGAAACCTATTTGAGACATTTGCAATCTACAGATGGATTGTATGAAATCAGAGTGAAATTCGGGAGGGACATTTTTCGGATATTTTGTTTTTTTGATAGAGGAAAAATAGTGGTAGTAATAAATGGATTTCAAAAGAAAACCAGGAAAACACCAAAGGATGAAATTAACCGGGCAATTAAAATAATGGAGGATTACAAAAATGAAAACAAAGAATAATTTGACATTGGAGGAATTTAAGGATAAGCATTATGGGATCAAAGGCACCAAAGATCGTGATGAGCTTGATGCCGGATATGAAAACTTCAAATTAGGGGCTCTGATCCACGAAGCCAGAGTCGAAAAAGGTATGACCCAGGAAGAACTGGCGAGCAAGGTTGGCACCACGAAATCCTACATTTCGAAAATTGAAAATAACGTAAAAGAAGTAAGATTGTCAACGTTACAGAAGATTGTCAAACTGGGACTTGGAGGTCAACTGGACCTTAGAATAAAACTCTGAAAAACTGGCGCTAATCGAGTAGACGGCTCCGCCAGTAAAAACTGACGGAGTGCGCCTCTCACAGTTCTCCGCCATAATCAAATGAAGGCGGACCACTGCATTCCGGAAGCACCTGACGATCCGATTCGCCTCTGGCGCTGAGGATCACCTAACGTCCGCCTTGCGAACCCCTGACGTTACCGAAAGCGTTGAAGGTAGGCTGTCCTTCGACTTGTGGTTCGGCAGAGCTCACCACAGCGCTCAGGAACCGTTCTAATGTTATTAGGGGAGGGATCTCGACAAGCTCGATCCTTCTCTGGTGGAGAGCATACCCTAACGTTACCGAAAGTACCAACGACCACAGGGCTTTGACCATCTTCAGCTACATTTTTTTTTCAAAATACCTGCCTCAGGTTCACAAATATTTTCCTTAACTTGATTCCTGTCGTGGAATTTGCTGCTGCAAATAGCAGTAACAAAAAAGAACAATCACTTGCATTGATTAAAGAATCCCGGTATGTATCTGAACTTGAAGGATTAAATTCATATGAAGCGTTCCGTCATATCA
>JAIPBT010000058.1 GCA_021738565.1 Bacteroidales bacterium | reverse complement strand
TTGAAACACCTTGCCCTAAACTGTACCATTTCCATTCTATAATCTGTTTGTTCCCTTCTTGTTTTCCCTTACCTTCGGCAATCGAACGCAAACTATCAAATAAATATGCAATAATATCACCAGTTTTGGGATCAATCGTGAAAATTTGCAAACTCACAAATGGAGAACTCACAAATCTCTTTATCTCTTCATCCGTCGCTTGGGTTGACTCTTTAAGATTTTGAATTTGTTCATCAGTCATTTCAGGTATTTTACCTTCGCTTTTAATTATTAGAAATTGACTATTAATATCCAACTCGATTTTTGCCCATCCACTGCCTGATTTCTCTATATCTGATGCATTAATGCCTTCTAAATCACCAACAACCCACTCAGTTTGGCCGGAAATTTCCCAATCTCCTACAAGCCATTTACTCCATTCATCATCTAGTGGTTTAGGCTGAAATGAGGATGATCCACTTTGTTTTACATTATCCAATTTTTTATTTTCCATACATGAAATCATGCTTATTATTGACACAATAAGGATTATTATTGATAACTTTTTCATTTTCTGGTATTTTTTTCATTGCAGAATTAATAATCTCATATAAGTTAATAGCTTAGCATCTCCTGTCTCAGCAGGAACGCCAACGGGAATCTGTGTAAAAACTCATTTCACCATTAAAGATTGTGCATCCGGGTTTGGTAGTCTGCCAAGAGGGGCATAAAATTTTTACTGACCTAATCCATCTGAAGATTTGGTTTTTCAATCAATCCTTTTAATGTTCCAATATAGACTGTATTTTCATCTGCATTTACTGTCATTATTTTGGTGTTTATATCACTGATATCAAAATCAATCCAGGAATTATTATTGTAATATTTTAATGTTGAGTATTTATAATCACCATAATCAATATGTTCATTTATTGACCAAATAATTCCTTCAGAATCTATTACTAAATCACAATATTTGGTATTGTCAGGAAATTCATATACCCAATTGTCATTTTCAAGTTTTAAAATATTTGAAGAAGTATCAGAGTTGAATACTTCAAACCATACAGTATTATCCTGAATTATTTTTGGACCCCTTAAATATGAATATTTTGTCAGACCAGGAATTTCATTATTTGGAATAACTATCCAATTTTCGTTTTCAATTTTAAGTAACCCTTTAAAGTCCAAAGAAACCCAAACAATGCCTGATTTATCAACTTCCAACCCATGAATTTTGTCAGTCGGCAATTGAGAGTTCTGTGTATTGTAGACCTTAAATTCTGTTCTGTTCCAGAAAGCGATACCAGTATCACTACTATAAAACCAAATATTATCTTCGTTATCAAATGTCAAGGAAGTAAAATCAAAATCCCCAGTAGATAATAATAATTCATTTTCACCATTGTCGTTTTGTTTGTAAATATTATTTTCTTTTATAAAATAATAATTTCCATTATTATCTGAAATTGGAAGTCCTTTGAAATCATCAGGTGAGTAATTCTCATATATTGAGTTATTTATTACTGTCCATTCTTCAATTATTGGTATATGGCTCATATATGGAGCAACATAACAGGTATCACAGTATCTGGATGTAAATATATATTTTGTATCCCCTTGGATATAAATCTCAACGATAGTTTTATCTTTTAAATAATCAAGATAAGATACATTTTTATCAATCGGTTCCTCTGTCTCGCAAGAAACCAATCCGATAGTGATTAAAAAGATTATCAATTTAATTTGAGCTTTCACGGCTATTTGATTTATTACATGATGATATCTGGTCAATTTTCGTTGCGTGACCTATTTAAGTATTTTTGCTAACGGTCTGTGTAAAAACTCATTTCCCAACTAAAGATAATACATGTAAGTTTAGCATACCGCGATATAAGCCATAAAATTTTTGCAGACCGAATCCATTTAGAGATTTGCTTTTTTCCATAAACTGCTTAAAATGGCTTAAAACAAGCCGGAAATCCCTCAAAAAACCAGAAATACAGTACTCCCTGAGAGCATGTATTAGCTTTTCGGCTCCAATGCTTGTGCGCCGAAGGCGTAATCCAGCGACTTAAGTTATATCCAATAAACATCAACCCCACCTCCCCCAATACCTTATCCTTTCCCCGCATCAGGGTGAAAGTAAACCCACGTTGTCGTTTCAGGGTACCGAACATGTGTTCGGTAATCTGTTGTCCTTTCCGGTAATAGTCGGGATTGTTTTGCACCCGGATCATGTTCTCTTCCACAATATCAGCATATTCACTCCGGTCGATATATCTTCCGTTGGGTTTAGTTCGTGTGCATAAATTCCGGCTTGTACAGGTTTTGCAGGCCGTTGTATTGAATCTCCTGAACCGATACGCTCCCGGTTTGCCCCTCCTTATATCACTGTGATGGTGCCATGTGTTATTGGTAGTCATCTGATTCCCCTGAGGACAGATATACACATCTTTTTCGAGATCGTACGTGAAGTGTAAATATTCAGCCAATTGTTTTGTTTAAGTCGGTAACAGGCGCTTTCCAATTTCTCGGTAATCCTGTTGTTTCGGTGTCAAAAAATAAATACATCTTTTTCGTTCTTTGATTAATGCCTACTCTTTTCAGTTTTCAGCCTCCCTTTTGTTAGTTAACTGTCTTGATACACTTGCCACCAACTTATGTGCGCACCCACATTGTTGATCCATCTATTATCTATCCATGCAGATTCCTGCAATTTCGGACGCTAAATTCCGCTAAAAGTGCACGTTTCCGCCCAAAACATCTATATATCAACATTTATGCCTATAAAATTCCACGACAGAAATCAAGTTAAGGAAAATATTTGTGACCTTGAGGAAGGAGGTTTGAAAAATTTGCGAGAAGGAGATGCCGCGAATGAATCCCATATTGCTATCTCAACAAAATGATCAATCAGCATTCGGTAGTACCTGTCTGCTTGCTTTTCAGACCATTTTTCAAGGGTATAACTCTTCATTATTGGGTTCTCTGCAGTTGAGGAGTATTTCCAGGTCGTCAATTTTGAAAATAGAATCAAGATTATCTGCATAATATCTTCCATTCTCAATATTTGTATCTTCATTAATGCTTTTCAATGAAATTATAAAAGTTTCACCGCAATCTAACCTTTACCTATAACTGTTGCTTCATATTGAAAGTTATAAATGACCGATAAGGGATCCTTCGGCTTGTAACCCGGTAAACTCGTTACTTCGCTCAGGAACCGGACTTAAAATCAGGTGAAATTATTTAACCCCAATTAATTTACATCTTCTTCAATGTAGAATTCGAGGGCACGGTATGTATCAACATCCGGGTATCCTTCGGATGTGGGAGAAAGATCGAACCTGTCATCACCTTTTTTAAAAAGCGATTCATTTTTTAGTTGTTGCCTGGTTGCCTGGTCTGCAGGGGGGTCGTCGCCAGGGATCATTGTCGGGGGCACCAGCCCGTTTCCTTCGCGGCGGATTGACCAGCCGCCCTTATAGGGGGTATGCTCATCGTTGAGGCTGGGTGGGGCACCTGCCGCTGCTTTGTTGTTGTTCCCCACGGTAAACCTGTGACCCGGGGCAGCACCAGAGAATCCTATCATAAATGCATACCGTTTGCCGGCCTCTACAGAAATGGGGTTTTTGAAAATCCAGCGGATATAGTGCAGCCTGCCTTCATCGCTTTGCGGAATACCGTTTTTATCCATTGTAGCAGGAATATTTTCAGGGAATTTGCCCTTGTAAATCGTATCGAAGGAATCATAGGTAACGCTTTCAATAAAGTCATCGGTACGGTGGTTTGTGTTGAATCCGTGGGTGGATTCGGTTCCCTGTGGTGTACCGTTGTCGTTAATGACCGGATCGCCGATCACTTCGAAAAACTGCATAAAAACCTCAGCCCCCGGGGTATTGAACAAAACCGCTTTTTCTGTCGGACCGGTACGCATTACTATTGATTTGATATGCATATCTCTTTGAGGGACAAACACCTGACCAATGTCCCTGTTGCGCTGGTAATACCCCTGTGTTTTCCATTCCAGGCTTTTGGTGTTGTAATTCCGGATACTTGTATTCCCGCTCTTATTGGATTCGGATTGGTATTCAGTGACGTTGGTCCCTTTTTCATAATTTCTCCCCAATGATTCAAGGGATACCTCTTCGAAAACGTACTGGGCTATACTATTGACAGAAAAGAGGAAAATAAATGCCGTGAGAAAAACCCCAAACTTTACCATTGCTTATAAATAGAAATAAAATACAGAATCTTAACTTAGGGCTAAAATATGCAATATTATCCAGCAATGAAACAAAATTTATTATATACCAGGTTAAGAGAATTCTTGATCCTCCTGCTTTTAATAGTCACCGCGGGAAGGGCTGAAGCAGAGATCAGGCTGCCGGTCATTTTCAGCGACGGCGTGGTATTGCAGCGCGGAGAGGAACTCACCATCCATGGATGGGCCGATGCAAAAGAACGGGTTACCCTAGAGTTTAACGGTGAAACATATCGTACAAAAGCCGACCGGGACGGAAACTGGTCGGTCGATCTGCCACCACAGGAAGCAGGGGGGCCTTATGAAATGATTTTCAGCGGGAAGAACCGGGTGAAGGTGAGCAACATCCTTATCGGCGATGTCTGGTTGTGCGCCGGACAGTCGAACATGGTACTGCCCATGGAGCGTGTTAAGGAAAAATATCCTGAAGAGATCGCCGGTGCGGATTACCCGGAGATCAGGCATTTTTTCATTTCCACAACCACCGGCCTGACGGGACCGAATGAAGATCTTCCACCGGGTGAATGGAAATCCGCCAACCCGGAAGATCTCCTGGGATTCTCTGCAACGGCATACTTCTTTGCAAAAAGGATATATGAAAAATACGGCATCCCCATTGGCCTCATCAATGCAAGTGTCGGAGGTACACCCGTTGAAGCATGGACGAGCGAAGAGGGATTCAGCGGATCCCTGAAGTATCTTGAGGCGATCGAGAGGAACAAAGACAGCGATTTTTTAGATTCCATACGTTCCCTTCCGGAACCACCACAAAGGGAGTCAAAGGACAAAGGAATACTGGAAAAACCGAAATGGTTCGAACAGGATTATGATCCCAAAGGATGGTACCCCATCAATATCCCGGGCTACTGGGAGGACCAGGGGGTGAAAAACCTGAACGGCGTGGTATGGTACAGGAGGGAGATTGATGTACCTGCTTCGATGACGGGCAAACCGGCAAAATTGTTTATGGGACGCATCATTGATGCTGATTTTGTTTATGTAAACGGGAAAAAGGTCGGAAATATCACCTACCAGTACCCGCCAAGGCGCTATCAAATTCCGGAAGACCTGCTGAAAGCAGGAAAGAATACCATTGTGATCCGTGTCATTAATTACCATGGTAAGGGGGGCTTTGTACCCGATAAACCCTATTATCTGACAGCCGGAGGAGAGGATATCGATCTTAAAGGGACATGGATGTACAAGGTGGGTGAAGTTTTTGAACCTGCTCCTTTTTCCGGGTTCCGTTTTTCTGCCCAGAACCAGCCCACTGCCCTGTACAATGCGATGATCGCCCCGCTGATCAACACAAGGATCAAAGGATTTTTATGGTACCAGGGAGAGTCGAATGCCGGCCGTCCAAAGGAGTACACGCAATTGCTTGCCAATTTGATAGCAGACTGGCGAAGCAAATGGAACGCCCGGGAACTGCCATTTCTGTACGTGCAGCTGGCGAATTTCATGGATGTGAATTATCTTCCCGAAGAGAGCAACTGGGCCGAGCTGAGGTATTCGCAGTTCCGGGTCCTTTCGGTTCCCAACACTGCCATGGCCGTGGCCATAGATATTGGGGAATGGAACGACATCCACCCGCTGAACAAGAAAGATGTGGGAGAAAGGCTCGCGTTGGGTGCCCTGAAACTGGCCTACAATGAAGATATTGTTCATTCAGGACCTTTGTACGAATCTGCAGAGATAAGCGGTGACAGGGTGATCCTTTCATTTTCCTCTGTTGGCAGCGGGCTTGCTGCAAATGACGGTGAACCGCTGCGGCGATTCGAGATAGCCGGGGCAGACGGTAAATTCCGATGGGCAAAGGCGAAAATCAATGGAAAAAAGGTCGAGGTGTGGAACGAAGAGGTGAAAAATCCCGTGCAGGTCCGCTATGTATGGTCGGACAATCCGCGGGGCGCCAATCTGTACAACAAGGAAGGCCTGCCTGCTTCACCTTTTCAGACGGAGAAGCTGGATTGATATAAAAAGAGACGATTTTTTGCAGATAATCTCTGCCATCTTGCGTGAATCAAACCGATTGGTTTTCATGAAAATGTATAAAAAAAGCATGTTGAGAAGCTGTTTCAACATGCTTTTCTTTTGCTGCCAAGATGCAGCTAACAACTATTGTAACTTTTTATTAGTAGTTGACCGTAAGATCGAATGTGAAGTCAACACCGGCTTCAACTGTATCAAAATCAACCGAAGCAGGTTCATCGGAATCATAGGATCCGTCACCATTTGTATCATTGAATACAACCACAGTAAAGTTCTCATAGGAAGAAACAGATACATTGAATATTACATATCCATCTGTTATCCCAATGCCTCTGGTTTCAATGGGTTCCAGGTCATAATCCTCTGCATCGACAAAATTTACAGCACCCAGGTAGATGGAGGCTTTCCAGCCGTCATTCAGTTCAAAATAATCCACATCTTCCCAGTTCAAATTGGCCTTAATAACGGTTTCCTTACTACAGGAAACTGCAATAAGCGCCATTGCAATGAAGGTTAAAAAAATTTTTGTTTTCATAATTAATTAGATCGGTTTTTGATTAAACAAGCCACAAAAGTAATGAAATAATAAAAAATCAGGTACAGATATAGGACCCTTTTCAACATAATCAGTGAATATTACTTATTTTTATTTTTTATGAATAAAGTTCGCAATGTTCCGGGGATAACTTTTTAATTGCGCAAAACCGGATGTAAAAATACCAGTCATGAAACCTTTAACGACCTTCGGCAAATCAGGATTTTCAGAATATAAACTGCTCCTATTTTGTTGTATGCTGATGGCAGTGGCATCTTGTAAGAAATTAGAGCCGGGTCAGTCCCGGGAGCGTATTTGCATCAATGAAAACTGGAAGTTTTACAAATATGGATCACCGGACCAGGCAGATCCGTTGGTATATGATGTTCGTCCGGAAATAACCGATAACAGGGATTTCAGGCCTGCCGATGAACAACCAACCGAAGCTGTTGAGGTGCAATCCAAACAGCAGATTCTCAAGCCATGGATCATGTCTTCCGGGAACAAATTCATAGGTGATCCTGCCGGGAAGTTCATGCGACCTTCAGGGGCTCCGGGAAGCGACTTCCCGTTTGTAAAGTCTGATTTTGATGATAGCAAGTGGGAAACAGTGGACCTGCCGCACGACTGGGCCATTGAAGGGCCCTTTTACAGCGGGTTTGATGCTGAAGTTGGAGGCGGAATGGGCCGCCTACCAAGTCCTGGTGTGGCCTGGTACCGTAAAGAACTTGATGTTCCTGCAGCAGACTCTGCCAGGTCTGTTTTTCTTGATATTGACGGTGCCATGTCGTATGCAATGGTATGGCTGAACGGACACCTGGTGGGAGGCTGGCCCTATGGATATGCGTCGTGGCGATTGGATCTTACACCGTATTTGGAACCAGGAGGTACCAACCAGCTGGCCATCCGGCTGGACAATCCCCCACATTCATCGCGCTGGTACCCGGGCGGAGGGATCTACAGGAACGTATGGCTTACAAAGACACATCCTGTTCACGTGGCACAGTGGGGAACCTTCATTCATACCAGGAATGTATCTGAGAAAAGGGCTGATCTGTATTTGGAAGTGACCATCGACAATGATTCTGAAACCAAAGTGAATGTAGAAGCGATTACCGAAATTTATGCAGCGGATAGAGAAGGCAGGAGAGCAGGAAAAGCAATTGACAGGTTTCAGAGAAAGAAAACAGCCATCGCGGCAGGAAAAAGCGCGGTGATCACTGACCACCTGAGCATTAAGGATCCGGTACTCTGGGGACCGCCCCCCGGTCAGGAACCAAATATGTATACAGCAGTTACAACACTCTTTGAATCGGGAAAGGAAATTGATACCTACGAGACCCCTTTCGGGATCAGGTCTTTGCGCTTTGATCCTGATTCCGGGTTGTTTGTCAATGGTGAACATATTTATATTCAGGGGGTGAACCAGCACCACGACCTTGGAGCGCTTGGTGCGGCATTTAATTACCGGGCAGCGGAACGGCAGCTTGAGATCTTGCGTGAGATGGGCTGTAATTCCATTCGAACGGCCCACAATCCACCGGCCCCGGAATTGCTGGAATTAACCGATCGTATGGGATTCCTCGTCATTGATGAAATATTCGACTGCTGGGAAAGAAAGAAGACACCCCTGGATTTTCACCTGGTATTTTCCGACTGGCATGAGCAGGATGTCAGGGCATTCATACAGCGCGACAGGAACCATCCTTCGGTGATCATGTGGAGCCTCGGGAACGAGGTGGGAGAGCAATATACCGGAGAAGGTGGTGTAAGGATCGCAAGGCGGTTGCATGAACTGGCCAAAGAGACAGATCCGACACGTCCAACGGCCCTTTCCCTGAACTTTGCCAAGCCCCCCATGGAGCTGCCGGGCATCATGGATGTGATCAACCTGAACTACCAGGGTGAGGGCATCCGCAATGCACCCGCCTATTCACATTTAAGAGGGATCAATACAGCCCCGCTTTATCCCTCTTTTCATGAGGCACACCCTGATAAACTGATCATCAGCAGTGAAAATGCAGCGGCACTGAGCAGCAGGGGGGAGTACATTTTCCCCGTTACGGAAGGCACAAGCGCTCCGGCTGAAGATGGAAAGGGCGCCGACCCCGAAGCCATGCATGTAAGCAGTTATGAGTTGTACACCGCTCCATTCGGTTCATCGGCTGATAAAGTATTCCGGTCGCTCGAAATGCATCCTTATGTAGGGGGAGGATATGTCTGGTCGGGCTGGGATTACCTTGGAGAACCAACGCCTTATTACCTGGCCAGGAGCTCTTACTTCGGGGTCATTGACCTTGCCGGTTTTAAAAAGGACCGTTTTTACCTGTACCAGGCACACTGGCGCCCTGATCACCCGATGGTGCATATCCTGCCGCACTGGAACTGGCCCGATCGTATAGGCAAAGTAACACCTGTACATGTTTTTACATCCGGGGATGAAGCAGAACTGTTCCTGAACGGAAAATCGCTGGGGCGAAAAGAAAAGGGTGATTATGAATACCGAATCCGCTGGGACGATGTGCTTTATGAGCCCGGGGAATTAAAAGCAGTTGCCTACAGGGAAGGTAAAGTATGGGCAGAAAAGGTTGTAGGAACAACCGGTGAACCGGCCGGATTGGAAGTGGAAGCTGACCGGAATACCATTGCTGCTGACGGGAAGGATCTTTCTTTTGTCACGATCAGGATCGTTGATGAGAACGGGATGGTCGTTCCGGATGCAAATAACCTGCTTCATTTTTCAGTGGAGGGACCAGGAGAGCTTGTTGCCACGGATAATGGAGATCCAACGGATCTGATACCTTTCCCATCATTGGAAAGAAAGGTATTTAACGGGTTGGCCCTGGCCATTGTCCGTTCTCAAAAGGACCAGCCGGGAACACTTATGATCATTATAAGTTCAAAAGGAATTGAAAGTGCTTATATTGAAATAACCACAAGGTAATAATCAGGAAATTTTTTACGACATGAAAAACATAACCATATTACTGATCCTGGCATTTGTAATAATATCCACACGGGGGTATGCGCAGGAAACCGATCCTCCCAATATCGTTGTGATCCTGGCTGATGACATGGGATTTTCCGATCTTGGTTGCTATGGAAGTGAGATCCATACCCCGAATATAGATGAGCTCGCACAACAGGGATTAAGGTTCACACAATTTTACAATGCCGGTCGCTGCTGGCCCACCCGTTCTTCAATAATGACAGGTTATTATCCACAGCAGACCAATAACGACGGAAAGCGTGGTGCTTTCCCGCACTGGGCACACCTTTTGCCGCATCATTTAAAACAGGCGGGTTACAGGAATTACCACAGTGGCAAATGGCATGTCCCCAATGTGAAAAAGATCATTGAAGAAGGCGGGTTTGACAGGTCATACCATACCGGTGCATACGATAACCATTTTGCTGCTTCCAACCATTTCCTCAATGATGAACCGCTTCCCCCGGCAAAGGAGTCGGATGGCTATTATTCCACCACTGCCATTACCAATTATGCCCTGGATTTCCTGGAGGAGCACCACAAGAAACATAATAAAGACCCTTTCTTCCTTTACCTCGCATACATTACACCGCATTTCCCGGTTCAGGCACCGGAAGAGGATATTGCCAAATACATGGGAAAGTATGATGAAGGATGGGAAGTGCTGAAACATCAAAGGTACGCACGGCAGCAGGAGCTGGGATTCAGCCTGGGGGAGAACAGTCCGTTTGAGTACATGGTCACTGCTCCATGGAGCTGGCCCGATCAATGGTTACGAGACTCCATTGATGGTGAGATGCGGCTGGCCAGGCCGTGGGAGCAGCTGACGAAACAGGAGAAATTTCTTCAGGCACGAAAAATGGCCATCCATGCAGCCATGGTTGACCGGATTGACCAGGAAACAGGTCGGTTGATGGATAAGTTGGAGCAGATGGGGGTGGGTGATAACACATTGATCCTGTTTCTGTCGGACAATGGCGCAAGTGCGGAGCAGATCATCCGGGGCGAGGGACATGATCCTGATGCACCCCTGGGGTCGGGCGCTTCCTACCTTTGCCTGGGCCCAGGATTCTCCACGGCATGCAACACCCCCTTCCGCCGGCACAAACACTGGACCCACGAAGGAGGAATTGCCACCCCCTTGATCGCAAGCTGGCCATATGGCATCAAATCCAGAGGGGAGTTTAGAAATTCCATGGGACACGTCATTGATCTTCTTCCCACTTTCCTTGAATTGGCAGGAGTGGAACCTGTAAAGGAGAACAACGGTTACAGTGCCCCCGAACTGCCTGGTCAAAGCCTGGTCCCAGTGTTTTCCGGCGATCAAAAGATCCATGAAGAGCTGTATTTCAGTCATGAAGGAAACAACGCCCTGCGTTCGGGGAAATGGAAAGCTGTAATATCCCGCAATATCGACGGCCGGTGGCAGTTATACAATATGGAAGAGGACCGCACCGAGCTGAACAATCTTGCCGATAATTTTTTCCGGTTCGGGGATGATGCATGGAAGCAAAGCATGCAGCAACGGCTTACATCCATGAAAGAGCGTTGGGAAACGCTGGACAAGCTTTACCAGCAACAGGGTAAAGCCGGATTTGAAAGCACTGCCCGGATTCCTTAGAAATTAGCTCTTTTAAAAATGAAACCCTCATGTTATGGCAATCATAAAAGGAGATAAATAAAATATGAGGGTTCCACGGTATACGAATCATAATGTTTATCTTCTAATTTGTAATACATTGAATATTAATTGTATAACATAATTTTATATTAGTGAAACCTGAAAACAAAATAATCGTACTTGCCAACGGAAATTTCCCATCATCCGCCCATTGCAGACTTATGCTTGATCAGGCTGAAAAGATCATATGCTGTGATGAGGCAGCCGATAACTTGCTATATTACGGGAAAGAGCCGGATCTGATCATCGGGGATATGGATTCGATATCCCGGGTAACAGTTGTTAAATATAAGGATCGAATGGTCAAACTGACCGAACAGGAGACCAATGATCTCACCAAGGCCGTGAATTATTGTATAGACAAAGGATACAGCGAGGTTACCATTCTTGGGGCAACGGGTCTGCGGGAGGACCATACCCTGGGAAATATTTCGCTTTTATTGGAATATAACAAGAGGATCAGCGCACGAATGGTTACCGATTTCGGGGAGTTCAGTATGATAAAAAGCGGAGAGGAGGTCCGCTCCTTCCCGGGTGAGAGAATATCGTTCTTTTCTGTCGACAATAAAGTAAAGGTTATATCAGAGGGTCTGAAATACAAGCTTGACAATATGCAGCTTCACAACTGGTGGAGGGCATCTTTGAATGAAGTTACCGGTGAAAGTTTCACCCTGCATTTTGAATCGGAATGGCCGCTGATCCTTTTCCGGGCAAGGTAAACGGAGCTGATTTAAATACTGCTTCAGAAGCATTCGTTATGATTTGCTTTTACCTCTATTTTTGATCCTCCTTCGTCCCGATATTTCATCGGGACTACGGGCGCCTACGCTAAAGCTTCGGCGACAGCGTGCGGACGAGAAGGATTAGGTTTAATTCGCCAGGCGAACAAGTTTCCCCGGTACGCAGCGGCGCACCGATCTTGGGTCCATTCACCGCGGTGAATGGGGTTTACATTTATTAAATTGAAGCACCATGAACCGTCCACAGGCATCCTATCGTGAAACTTACCGGTCAGGTGGATTCGACAATATTTTGGGATCAATGTTTGACCGTATGGAAAGTTGTGACCTCTGCCCGAGGAAATGCCAGGTGAACCGGCTGGAAGGAGAAACCGGGATATGCAACACCGGGCGGAATGCGATAGTATCCAGCTATGGCCCCCATTTTGGTGAAGAACCGTGCCTGGTTGGTGATCATGGGTCCGGTACGATCTTTTTCACACATTGCAACCTGCTCTGCAATTTTTGTCAGAATCATGACATCAGTCATGAAGGCAGGGGACAGGAGGTAAGTGCAGAAGAGCTGGCCGATATCATGTTGATGATTCAACTGAGAGGCTGCCACAATATAAATTTCGTGACACCTTCCCATGTGATACCTCAAATGGTTGAAGCGGTAAAGATTGCATGCGAAAAGGGACTCCGGATACCCATTGTATACAATTCAGGGGGGTATGATGATCTGGATTCCATCGGGGTCCTTGAGGGGGTCGTGGATATTTATATGCCAGACTTTAAATTTTCAGATCCGGCTTTTGCGGCAGAGTGCTGCGATGCAGAAGACTATTTTGAGGTGGCAAAAGAAGTTCTCAAGGAAATGCATCGGCAAAAGGGGATCCTTGAGATGGATGAGCAGGGTCTTGCTTACCGTGGCTTGTTGGTCCGCCACCTGGTCATGCCCGATGATGCGGCAGGCACAAAGAAGATCATGGAATTTCTTGCCAGTGCATTGTCTGCCGACACCTATGTCAACGTAATGGGGCAATACCATCCCTGTGGTGATATCAAACCCGGATCCGCGCTCTCCAGGTCCCTGTCATACAGTGAGTACAACCGGGCCCTGGAGATTGCCAGATCAAAGGGATTGCATAATTTAATTTAGCACAGGGACTAAATTTACATTTTTTTAGTTGGAAGAATGTTGATCCCGGTTTTTATGGATTGACCATCCTCCCTTCAGACCGAAAACAAACCAGGCCAGGTATAAAGCGCCTATTGCAAATATCGTATCGCCAATAACGCGTAACCATCTGATTGTTTCAAGCGATGGTTGTTGAAGGAATTCGGCTGAACGGGCATACCACAGACCATGTTTTACGCTGGCAACGGTCTGGGCCAGTCCAACAGGCAATATGCTTATCAGCACCATCAACAGAAGGCCGGTGTTTATTGACCAGAATGCGATTTTAATGGAGCGGTCTTTCCATACGACTTTAAGGTTCATATCTCTCAGTACAAAAAGCATTAAACCAATTCCCAGCATCCCATAAACACCGAACAGTGCCGTATGGCCATGAACCGGCGTGGTGTTCAGTCCCTGCATATAATATAGCGCAATGGGAGGATTGATCAAAAATCCGAATATTCCTGCACCCAGGAAATTCCAGAATGCGACAGCGATAAAGAAATAGATGGGCCATTTATAGGTACTGACCCACTCTTTTGCACGGCTTAGTTTTATATTGTGGTAGGCTTCAAAACCCATTAGAACAAGCGGAACAACTTCAAGGGCGCTAAAGCTTGCACCCAGCGCAAGTATTGCCGTTGGGGTTCCTGTAAAATACAAATGGTGGAAGGTTCCTACAATTCCACCGGAAAGAAAAATAATTGTAGCGAAAATTACACTTGTCGTTGCAATGGAGGCCCGAATAAGCTGCATTCTGACAAAAAGAAAAGCAATGGCCACTGTTGCAAATACCTCAAAGAATCCTTCAACCCACAGGTGAACAACCCACCATCTCCAGTATTCAGCAATGGCAAGGTGTGTTTGCCTGCCCCACATCAAACCTGCCCCATAAAATGCTGCAATTGCAATCGATGATATAAGAAACATTAAAAGCAGGTGCCTGTGTTCTGATTTTTCTCTTAAGGCAGGCAACAATGCCCTTCCCATCAGGAACAGCCAGAGAATCAAACCAATAAAAAGAAATGCCTGCCAGAACCTTCCCAAGTCAACATACTCATAACCCTGGTGTCCAAAATAGAAGTTTTCCACAAGTCCGAGTTTCTGCATGACCCCGAGCCATTGTCCCACAAGCGATCCAACAACTATTACCAGTAAAGCAATAAACAAAAAATTCACTCCCAGTTTTTGGTATTTTGGTTCCTTTCCCGAAATGGCTGGTGCGATAAACAAGCCTGTGGCCAGCCATGAAGTGGCAATCCAGAATATCGCAAGCTGTATGTGCCAGGTTCTTGAAATAGAGTAAGGAAGAATATCAGATAAGGGCAGTCCATAAAATCCAAGTCCCTCAACCCCATAATGTGCTGTGATCACACCCATCAGAATCTGGACCAGGATCAATGCCGTGACGACCCAGAAATATTTTAAAGTGGCTTTCATTGAAGGAGTCAGTTTGGTACCTGACAATGGATTTACAGATGGTATATCCGGGTTTTTATCATCTTCCCTGTTTGTTGCATAGTACCATGCCAGCAATCCGATTCCAAACAACAAAATAATAACACTGAATCCTGTCCAAAGCAATAAAGAACCCGCGGGTTCATTTCCCACAAGTCTTTCCGGGGGCCAGTTGTTGGTATAGGTAATATCCATACCGGGACGTTCAGTGACGGTTGTCCAGGAGGCCCAGAAAAAGAAAGCGTTCATTTTCCTCATTCTTTCAGGACCCTCAATACTGTTGGGAGGGATGCTGTATGCTTCACGCAGATCTGCTTTATCCGGACTGTCCATGAACAGGCCCGCGTAATGTTCGCTGTTGTTCAGGATAGCTTTGGTCCTTACCGAAGATAATTCAAGTGTGCCGGATGCTTCGTCATATTGGTTGTTCCTTAATTCATCCTGAAGGCGTTGTTCAAGCATGGCTCTCTTTTCAGATTCCAGATCATCATATGCAACGGAAAACTCTTTTTCTGACCAGTGCCGCAGAATGAAGATGGCTTCCCGGTGAAGCCAGTCGGCAGTCCAGTCAGGGGCCTTATAAGCACCATGTCCCCATATGGAACCAACTTCCTGTCCTCCCATGGATTGCCAGACGTTCTGGCCATCCTTAATATCGGAGTTGCTGAATAGCAATGTGCCGTCTGGGGAGACAACCTTTTCAGGTATGGGTGGTGCTTTTCTGTATATTTCACCGCCAAAATATCCCAGGATCCCAAAGGAGATAACCATGACAAGGATAAATCCAATCCAAAGTTTTTTTGTCTTCATAACATGATTAATTATTGATTTGCAAACCAAATATATAAAATAAATTATAAAAAGACCATCATATCATTATATCATCACATCATTTTATAATTTTGTATCTTTGTATTCATTTTCAAGCATTATTGTATCGAATGTTTTCAAAAAGCACCGAATATAGCATCAGGTCTTTGGTTTTTATACAATTACAAAACTGGGAGAACAAGCGTCCGGGTGTTGTTGAAATTGCCAGGGAGATTGAAGCGCCGACTCCTTTCACTGCAAAGATATTGCATATACTTACAACGCATCAATTGTTGCTTTCTGTAAAAGGGAGAGGAGGAGGTTTTTATTATCCTGATTACCAGTCGAATCTGACTTTATTCGATGTTATTAAGGTAATAGAGGGTGAGCGGTTGTTTACAAAGTGTGGTTTTGGATTGAAAAATTGCAATGACACCAATCCTTGTCCATTGCATGATGAATATGCAAAAATTCGTGATGGAATTCTTAATCTTGCAAAATCTGAAACAATTGGTAAACTTGCTATGAAAATAAAAGATGGCAAGGCTTTTCTGAACCAGCATCCAATTGAGATATAGGGGAATTACATAATTTATTACGTAATAATATTAAATCGAGGGCTATGGCAATAACTAAAGTATACATAGAAGAAGGCTGCACAGCATGCGGGTTGTGCGAAGATCTTTGTCCGGATGTCTTTGAAATGCCGGATGAGGCAGAGGTAATAGAGAATGCAGATCTGAGTTCAAATGAAGATTGCATCAAAGAAGCAGCAGAAAGCTGTCCGGTTGAAATCATCAAATACGAAGAACAATAGGAAACGAACATCGTGTAAGAGCGTATCGTTTACATGCGTGAAGAACTTCATTATTTCTTCATTATCAGGTAAACAATAAATTTTAAACCATGAAAACAAAAACATACAAAACAGAGCCGGTAAAGGAAAATCCGCATGGGGTTGATGTCAGGAATCTGTACGATCATCAGGAGGCGCAGATCATGCATATGACCTTGCAGCCGGGAGAAAGCCTGAAACCCCATAAAACTCCTGTTAATGCAATATTTTATATACTGGAAGGAGAACCAACCATTCATATAGGAGAAGAAAGTATACTGCATTCAAAAGATACCCTTATTGAGAGCCCCGCGGATGTTGTTCATTATATAAGTAATGAAAGTAAGGATGTTGCAAGAATACTGGTCATTAAGGCGCCGAGGCCTGAAAATCAAAGCAAAATATTGTAAAAGAGTTTTATTCTATGAGTGAATTGATCAATAATTCAAAACACAGGAAGGAAAGACTGAAGGAGTTGATTCTTAAGCTGCACGAGGGAGAATCTCCCGAAAAGGTAAGAAAGGAGCTGATCGACACCCTTCAATCCGTTCCTTACGGGGAGGTGGTTGAGGTAGAACAGGAATTGATCAGCGAGGGGCTTCCGGAGACAGAAGTACTGAGGCTCTGTGATATTCACGGAGAGGTGCTGGAGGGCCATGTTGATCAGAGCGGATCAAAGGAAATTCCTAAAGGACACCCGGTTGATGTGTTTAAAAACGAAAACCTGGAATTAAAAAAGGTGACAGAGAAGACAAGGAACCTGCTTGATTCTGTTGAAAAGGTACCTGAGAACAATTTTCCCAATTTCAGAAATGTACTGCTGTCGTGTTTCAATGACCTGATGGATGTGGACAAACATTACCAGCGTAAGGAGTATCTTGTTTTTCCCTACCTGGAGAAAAATGAGATCACCGGTCCTCCCAAGGTCATGTGGGGAAAACATGATGAGATCAGGGAGCAATTAAAAGGTTGCATTGGACTTTTAAAAGAATCCGGACTAACGAAAAATGATCTTTTGGAATCATTGGACCTGATTTTTTATCCGGTTGTAAAAGCGTTGGATGACATGGTTCAGAAAGAGGAAGAGATCCTGTTTCCCATGGCCATGGATGTAATCACGGAAGAAGACTGGTGGAACATTCATCAGCAAACCCTTGAATTCGGGTTTACTCTGTACGATCCTCCGGTTGACTGGAAACCGGAGGGATTTACAGATGCTACCGCGGAATCAAATGCAGAGAGTAAAGGCGACGGTACGGTCCAATTACCATCGGGCAGTTTCAGCGCAAAGGAGATCATGGCCATTTTGAACACGGTTCCTGTAGATATGACCTTTGTTGACAAAGACGACAAGGTGAAATATTTTACGCAGGGATCTCACAGGATCTTTGCCAGGAGCCGGTCGATCATCAACAGGGATGTAAGGTTGTGTCACCCTCCCGGCAGTGTTGATATTGTGGAAAAGATACTTGAAGATTTCAAGTCTGGAAAAGCATCCCACGCGCCATTCTGGATACAGATGAAAGGAAAATTCATTCTCATAGAATACTATGCTTTGAGGGATGAGGAGGGCGAATACCTCGGAACACTGGAGGTATCACAGGATCTGACAGAAGCAAGGACACTTAAGGGTGAACAAAGGATCCTGTCGTACGGAAAACAAAAGGAGGGGTAAATGGGAAAGATGGTAATCACACCCAAAACCAAAATACATGATCTGCTGGAGGCTTATCCGGAACTCGAAGATACGCTGATCAAAGCAGCGCCGCAGTTCAAAAAACTTAAAAATCCGTTGTTGAGGAAAACCATAGCAAGGGTGACTACACTCAGCCAGGCGGCTATGATTGGGGGATTGAAAGTGGAGGAGTTGATCAACACGCTGCGGGAAGAAGCCGGACAACAAATTACAGATGATTATTCAACGGAAGAACACGGATATGAATTTGAGATGCCGGATTGGTTTTCCGGGGATCGTATTGTCAGCAAAATTGATATCAGGGATATGCTCAATGCCGGTGAACAACCTGTTCATGAGGTTCTTTCAGCAATAAAAAGACTGGAAGGCGACGGAATCCTTGAAATCAAAGCCCCATTTCTTCCGGCACCGCTAATAGACAAGGCTACAGGATTGGGTTACCGACATTGGATCCATAAAATCGAAGAAGAGGAGATTTATGTATATTTCAGAAAATAAAATGATATTGACTGAAATTATATTAATTCCATCGCCATGAAAAAGATGTCAGCATGATTCTTTGTAATTCTTTCCGGTTTAATTGCACATGCCCGGGCTTTTGATCAGCCGGGAAGAAAAAAAAATACAATGGACCTTTTGGGGAATTGAAAGTAATCACCCATTTCAATTCTATCACAAGCAGATTATCCACCCTTAAGAATGCTGCAATTGCCCAATTGATTTCATCCATTCACATAGCTTTTCTGATTCAATTGTTTTCTTTTTGACCTGCCATTTATCAAAGCCAATTATATTTTATTGATTTATAATGGGATATATTGTAATTTGAGCTAGAACAATAACTCAAATAGCCATGAAAAAAAGATTAAATGCATACCGATTGATCGGTATCTTCGCGATTATTGCTGTATCATTTACGGTATTGGCACAAAACAAGGGATTTAATTACCAGGCAGTTGCACGTAATTCCACAAATGAGATTTTGCCGAACACGGATCTTATTGTACATTTTAGTGTTTACAACAATGCAGATGATCTGCTGTGGAAAGAAAAACATGAAGTTCGCACAAATGAACTTGGTCTTTTTAGTGTAATAATCCTGAATAGCAGTTCTAACAAAACAGGAGGTTCGGTTGCCACAGTTGAGGAGATACCATGGGCTTCTGAATCACTTGAGTTAACGGTTGAAATAGATGATGGCAGTGGAATTTCCCCTGTTGGAACAAGTCCTTTTACCGCGGTTCCATATGCTCTCTTTGCCCACAATTCTGCCGACGATAACCAGGATGAGATCCAGGACCTGGCACTAAGTGGCGATGAACTTTCTATAACAAACAATCCCGCAGCAACAAAAATAGACCTTGGGACTTATATCTCTGAAAAAGTAGGCTGGTCAACAGATGGGGAAAATGTTGTATACCTGGGCGGAAATATTGGCGTCGGCACAGTCACTCCGGAAGGTGGACTGACAGTCCAGGCAAATACTGACAATCCTGTAGAGCCATTGTTCATGGTCACAAGAAAGGATGGTTATCCTGTATTTGCAGTTTATGAGCATGGGGTGTATGCATTTACAGATACTACTGAATCGGCAAAAGGAGTAAAAGGCGGATTTGCAGTGGGAGGCTATAGTTCCCCATCGAAAAGCATTGGCGTAGAATATATGCGCGTAACTGCCGATAGCATACGTTTTTATGTTGATCAATCTGAACAGACCAAAGGCGTCAAGGGCGGATTTGCAGTAGGTGGTTACAATACAGCAACCAAGAGTCCGGGAAATGAATTTCTCAGGATATCGCCCGACAGTGTTCGGGTTTATATAGATGAAAGTGCTGAAACGAAAGGTTCAAAAGGCGGATTTGCAGTGGGAGGATACAACAGTCCTTCCAAGAGTGGAACTTCTGCATTAATGAGCATCCGTCCATTAAACTATTTTATTGGACACAGTGCAGGTGTATCCAATATAGATGGCTCCTACAACCTCTTCATGGGTTATGAATCAGGAACAAGCAATACCAGCGGTAGTTATAACTCACTATTTGGATACCAAAGCGGATACAACAATAACGTTGGGAACAACAACATGTTCCTCGGTTACCAGTCGGGATTCAGCAATACCGACGGAAACTACAATTCCTTCGTTGGTTTTCAGACTGGGTACTCCAATACCAAAGGCGTATATAATTCCTTTGTCGGCAGCTTTGCCGGATACTCAAATACCGAGGGAAGCAACAACACTTTTGTAGGAGATTCAGCAGGATTTAGCAATATTGGCGGATCGTCCAACACTTTTCTCGGAACAGGTACAGGACGCTGGAATACATCGGGACAATCCAATATTTTCATAGGTGATAAAAGCGGCTATAATAATCAGAGCGGGGATAACAATATTATAATAGGTACCCTGGCGGGTCATGAGCTTACCGGCGGGTACCAAAATGTGTATATAGGAACCCGGAGCGGATACTATTCCGAAAATCCGTGGGGGAATGTATTTATTGGTTTCGAGGCAGGAATAAATACCACCACTGGATTTGCGAATACCTTTGTTGGGGCACTTACTGGTCATGAAAATAAGACAGGTTTTTCGAATACATTCCTGGGCATTGCAGCCGGTGAACAGTTTGATGACGACTACGGGAATGTTTTCATTGGCGATAATACAGGAAGATATGCCACCAAAAGCCACCGTTCGACCTACCTGGGCGCCTATGCAGGGTACAATGAAGGCAGATCCGATTCCACCAGCTATATGAATGTATATATCGGAAATGAGGCGGCTTTTAACAGTCCGGCCGGTTTTAGCAATGTATTCATCGGGAATGAAGCCGGAAGAAGCAATGTAGAATCGCATTCAAATGTCTTCCTTGGTTTTCGATCGGGATGGAGCAACAGCCATGGATATGCCAATGTTTTTATCGGCAACCAGAGCGGAAATTCAAATACCGAAGGTGGCACAAATGTATTTCTTGGAAATGAAAGTGGATTTTCCAACGAAACCGGGGGAAGCAATGTATTTCTTGGTAATCAAAGTGGTTATTCAAACACCAGCGGACACAATAATATTTTCATTGGGACAGAATCCGGGCATGAGTTAAAGCAAGGATGGGAAAATGTTATTATAGGAAACAGAA
>JAIPBT010000016.1 GCA_021738565.1 Bacteroidales bacterium | reverse complement strand
ACAAGGCGGCAAGGCGAAGCTGTATACTAATACTGCGAGCCGCAGCCAACGCAGTAGATGATGTGCTGCAGACTAAAGAAATATTGTTCAAAAAATGCAAGGGTTTTTTCAAATATTGACTGAAAACCTTGCATTTCATTAGAAAATAATTAAGTTATACTATTAATATTCAATCTATTATATCTTCAAAAAACAGATGTCTTAATCCTAATGCCATGGAACCCTCATGTTATATTCATTCCCTGTTGTGAACGATAGTGCATGAGGGTTTCATAAATAAACAACCTGCCTATGATGCTTATTATAAGATTATTTCTTGTTTTTCAGCAGGCCCTAAATATATATATTCAAGAAAATGGTTGCTGGTTTACTGACGAACCGTCGAACTGTCTCACCGACGAACCGGTTTGGTTAGTCCCGACGTGTGTTAGCGAATGTCGGGATTACAAGTTTATGCCATCATTTGCCTTGTAACTTCATTTTCATCTATTTCTCCTTTTTCATAGCTGGAAATGTTTCTCAGGGTTGTTGCTGCAATTTCGGTTAAAGCTTCTTTTGTCAGAAATCCCTGGTGTGCCGTGATCAATACATTGGGGAAGGTCATCAGGTGCATGATCTTTTCATCATCAATAATATGTTCTGAAAGGTCCTTGAAGAATAATTTTTCTTCTTCTGCATATACATCGATTCCAAGGTAACCCAAGTGTTTACCGCGAAGCGATTCAATCACGTCATCGGTATTAATAAGCTTGCCCCGGCTCGTATTTATGAGCATCGATCCGCTTTTCATTTGCCTCAATGTATCCTTATTGACAATCTGATGGGTTTCCGGAGTTAACGGACAGTGCAGCGAAACAATATCCGAACGCTGAAACACTTCATTTTTTGTCAGATATTTGACACCCTTTTGCTTGAGGGATTTGTCCGGATAGGGATCGTATGCAACAACGTTACACTTGAAACCGAGCATGATCTCAGCAAAAACCTGACCAATTTTCCCGGTTCCTATAACACCGGCGGTTTTCTTCTCAAGATCGAAACCCACAAACCTCTCAAGAGAAAAATTTGCATCCCTCACACGGTTGTAAGCTTTGTGGGTCTTCCTGCTAAGCGTCAGGATAAGTGCCAGTGCATGTTCTGCAACTGCATGTGGCGAGTATGCAGGAACACGCATGACTCGTATTCCCAGTTCTTCTGCCGCATCTAAGTCTACATTGTTAAAACCGGCACAACGAAGCGCCACGAGACCTATGTTCAGGTCTGAAAGTATCGTTAGGGTGTTCCGGTCCAGTTTGTCATTCACGAACGCACAAACCGCATCAAATCCTGACGCAAGTTGCGCTGTTTTGGAGTTCAGTCCGGCTTCAAAAAATTCCAGGGTATGCCGGATTCGCTCGTTTTCTTTTGTGAAATACTCGATATCATAAGATTTTGCACCAAAAACTGCCGTCTTCATCATGGGTTGTTTTATTTAGATTTACTATTTATTACTTCATTAAATGGCAGGGTGAATATTAAAAGTACTCTTTGTAGTATATTTGTATTCACAATTGCCATATATTTTTTATTATGTATTGTGAAAAGAATAACAATATAAGTCGGTAATTGTTCACAGGCATCACATTTCATTGTCGTTTTTTGGGACTTATACATTTCAGGTTAATGTCAATTGCAAAAGATTGACTGATAATATTTATTACTGTAATTTAGGGTTTTTCAGCAAATCCTAATTTACAGCATATATCAATTCAGAGCAAATGAAAAGAATCAATACGGTTAAAGAGTTGGAAAAGGTAATCCGGAATTACAGGGATGACCTGGTAAGAAATACCAGTCAGGACGACCAGGAAGGAATTGCACTTATCAAAGTTGCCATGGCTACATGCAGTATTGCAGCCGGATCAGAGAAGATATATCAGACAATGTCAGATTTTGTGAAAAAGAGGGGAGTGCATGCAGAGATATCAAAGACCGGCTGTATGGGGTATTGTTATGCAGAGCCAACAGTGGAGGTGACCCTGCCCGGAAGAGAGCCTGTGGTATTCGGAAATGTGGATGAGAACAGGGCCGATGAGATCATAGAATCTTATATTAAGATGGGAGATCCCGTGCCCGGGATTATCAAAAGAGATTACAGTACACCCGACCAGGTTCTGTAATTATCTCAATTTTGAAATTAGCATAATGACAAACAGACAGTTAAGGATCGCACTCAGGAACTGCGGATCGATCAACCCGGAAAGGATCGAGGAATACATCGCAGGTAACGGTTACCTCTCATTGGGAAAGGTAGTCACAGGTATGGAGCCTAAGCAGGCAATTCAATTGCTTATTGATTCCGGATTGCGTGGCAGGGGCGGTGCAGGTTTTCCAACCGGACTGAAATGGCTGTACGCGATGAATAGTGAGGCCGATCAGAAATATGTGGTATGTAATGCGGATGAGGGTGATCCGGGGGCATTCATGGACCGGTCGATACTGGAGGGAGATCCCCATTCGGTATTGGAGGCAATGGCCATTGCAGGGTATTGCATCGGGGCTGATAAGGGATACATTTATATCAGGGCGGAATATCCCCTTGCCATCAGAAGATTAAAGATTGCCATCTCGCAGGCCAAAGAATCCGGGCTCCTGGGAGAGAATATTTTCAGTTCAGGTTTTTCATTTGACATTGATCTTAAGTATGGAGCCGGGGCTTTTGTTTGCGGTGAGGAAACTGCACTCATTCATTCAATGGAAGGTGAAAGGGGTGAGCCCTCGCTGAAACCTCCTTTCCCTGCAGAAAGTGGTTACCTTGGAATGCCCACCAATGTGAACAATGTTGAAACACTTGCAAATATCCCGGTAATATTTGAAAAGGGGGCCGACTGGTTCAGTAAAATCGGAACAGAGAAATCAAAGGGAACCAAAGTGTTTGCCCTTGCAGGGAAGGTGAATAATGTAGGGCTTATCGAGGTACAAATGGGCACCACCCTGCGCGAAGTGATCTTTGATATCGGAGGGGGCATCAGGGAAGGAAAAAAGTTCAAAGCTGTACAGACCGGTGGTCCTTCCGGAGGATGTCTGACAGAAAAACACCTGGACACCCCTATTGATTATGAGAATCTGGTGGCAAATGGATCCATGATGGGATCGGGAGGTATGATCGTCATGGATGAAGACGACTGTATGGTATCCATAGCGAGGTTTTACCTGGAATTCTCTGTGGATGAATCGTGTGGCAAATGTGCCCCCTGCCGCATTGGCAATAAGCGGTTGCATGAATTGCTGGACAGGATCTGCCAGGGAAACGGAACAGATGCCGACCTCGAGCGTCTCAGGAACCTGGGTGAGGTTATTAAAGATACATCACTGTGCGGATTGGGACAGAGTTCCCCGAATCCCGTTTTGTCAACACTGGATAATTTCTTTGAAGAGTTTGAATCTCATGTAAGAGATAAAAAATGTCCTGCCGGTGTTTGCAGGGACCTGCTTGAATATTTTATTCTGGAAGATAACTGTGTAGGGTGTACGGCATGCGCAAGGGCATGTCCGGTTGGAGCCATTACGGGTGAACGGAAGGAATTGCATGTGGTGAACACGGCGATATGCATAAAATGCGGGGCCTGTATGGAGAAATGTAAATTCGATGCAGTGGTGCTAATATAATTTTAAGGAGATGAAGCAAATAAAACTTACCATAGACAATAAAACAATCGAAGTTCCTGAAGGCACAACCGTTTATAAAACAGCAAAGGAGATGGACATTGATATTCCGGTTCTCTGTTATATGGACCTGAAGGACCTGAATATTGAGAACAAGCCGGGAGGCTGCAGGATCTGTTCCGTTGAGATTGAAGGTAGGCACAACCTGGCGCCCTCATGTTCCACTTATGTTTCAGAAGGTATGGTTGTAAGGACCAACAGCATGCGGGTCATCAATGCACGGCGCACGGTGATGGAGCTGATACTGAGCGACCATCCCAAGGATTGCCTGATCTGTCCGAAATCGGGAACCTGCGATTTGCAGAATATGGCAATAAAGCTGGGAATCAGAGAAATCCCCGGACAGGAGTATGCTGAGGTTTCCACCTACAGGTTGGATACTTCACCCTCCATTATCCGCAATATGGACAAATGTATTATGTGCCGCAGGTGCGAAACAATGTGCAATGATTTTCAGACTGTGGGGGCATTACATGCAGTGAACAGAGGCTTTCAGGCTGTTGTTGCACCGGCATTTGAAATGAACCTGGAGCATTCCCCCTGCACCTATTGCGGACAATGCGTTGCGGTATGTCCCACCGGTGCGCTTACGGAAGTTGATCATACACCGAAGGTCATTCAGGCATTGAGCGACCCGGCAAAAACCGTTGTTGTGCAAACGGCTCCTGCAGTGCGCGCTGCGCTTGGTGAAGAGTTTGGACTTAAACCGGGAACCCGGGTTACGGGAAAGATGGTCACTGCATTGAAGAACCTTGGCTTCGATTATGTGTTCGACACTGATTTTGCCGCGGACCTTACCATCATGGAGGAGGGCACAGAGTTTCTTGACAGGCTTACGCGCCACTTGAAAGGCGACAGGGAGGTGAAACTGCCGATACTCACCAGTTGCTGTCCGGGTTGGGTGAATTTTTTCGAATACCATTTTCCTGAGTTGAAAGACATTCCCTCAACGGCACGCTCACCGCAGCAGATGTTCGGTTCGATCGCCAAATCTTATTTTGCGGAAAAGATCGGGGTCGACAGGAAGGAGATGGTGGTGGTATCGGTGATGCCGTGCCTGGCTAAAAAATATGAATGCCAGCGAGATGAGTTCAAGGTTGACGGGAATCCTGATGTGGATTACTCCATCAGCACGCGTGAATTGGCACATTTGATAAAGCAGGCCAATATGGACCTGGTGGATATGCCCGACAGTGAATTTGATGCCCCTCTCGGAGAATCTACCGGGGCAGGAGTCATATTCGGCGCAACAGGTGGGGTGATTGAGGCTGCAACCAGGACCGCATACGAAGTACATACAGGCAAGGAACTTGAATCGGTTGATTTTAAACAATTGCGTGGAATGGATGGGATCCGGTCGGCTTCCGTGGATTTTGACGGATTGGAGATCAGGATTGGAATAGCACACGGCCTTGGCAATGCCCGCAAGTTACTTGAAGAGATCAAGGAAGGCAATTCTGAGTACCATGCCATCGAGATCATGGCCTGTCCGGGAGGGTGTATCGGCGGAGGCGGACAACCCCTGCATCATGGCGATTCAAATATACTGAAAGCGCGCACCAAAGCGATTTATGAGGAGGATGAAGAGAAGACCCTCAGGAAATCACATGAGAATCCTTATGTGATAAAATTGTACGAGGAGTTCCTTGACAAGCCAATGAGTGAAAAGGCACATCAATTGCTTCACACCCATTATTTTGGAAGAAAGAAGAAGGTGTTTGAGGTATAGAATTACAGAAAAAATCTGAATTATGTCGAGCGTAAAAATTGAATTAAGAAAGGACCAGGTTGAGAAGATCCATGCATTTTGTGATCAATGCGGTAACGAGCCTGGAGAATTAATCAACATACTTCACAGGACCCAGGAGGAGTTCGGCTATTTGCCGGCTGAAATACAGGAGGTAATTGCCGACAAGTTGGCGTTGCCGGTGGCCAAAGTATATGGAGTGGTTACTTTTTATTCTTTTTTTACCATGATCCCGAAGGGTGAGTTTCCCATTTCCATCTGCACTGGTACGGCTTGTTATGTCAGAGGGGCCGAGAAAGTGTTGTCTGAATTCAAAAAGTTGCTTGATATTCAGGTGGGCGAAACATCGGCTGATGGCAAATTCTCCCTGAGCTGCCTGCGCTGTGTTGGCGCCTGCGGTCTTGCTCCCGTGGTGCTTGTTGGCGATAAAACTTACGGTCGCATAGCTCCTGATGATGTGAAGGAGATATTGGAGGAGGCCGGGGGGGCCAGGACAAGGGGACAGGGGGACTAGGGGACAGGGAGCCAGAAGGTGCCTAGCCAGGAGCCAATGGCCAGGGGCTAGTAATGTCAAGCAACAAAATCAGTTCGACAGTTCGTCAGTGAGACAGTAAATGATCAACGGAATCAGCTAAATAGTATCTGATATACCGCAACACCGCATCACCGCAACACCGCATCACAAGCAACCAGCAACCAATATTCATCTTGCTCTGCTGGTTATGGTTGTGCAAATTTCTCTATTTTTACAAAAAACATTCATGAAACAGCATACTTCGGGATACCTGTTTGCTTTTGGTGCTGCTTTTGCACTATCTGCCTCTTTCGTGTTCAGCAAATCTGCACTCAACAATATCTCCATGATACAGTTTGGTGCAGTTTGGTTTACCATGGGAGTTGTGTGGAATGGTACATGGTATTTTGCAAGGGGACGGTATCGGGAATTCCAGGTTAACACCGGGAAGCGTTTGTCAGTTGCTGTTTTGATCGCTGTACTGGAGGGGGTGGCAACCGGATTGTTCTACCTTGCTATCAGGGCCATGGAGAACCCTGCCGTGGTCTCATTTATTGGGAATATTGGTCCTGTTTTCGTTACCATCTTAGGTTTTTTATTGCTGAAGGAAAGATTCAGAGGATTGCAACTGGCCGGCATACTGATTACCATCGCCGGCATATTTACCATCAATTTCAGAGAAGGTGCATTTTTAGGATTTCTTGATCCCGGTGCAGTTTATGTCATCTCCGCCTCACTGTTTTTTGCTCTTGCGACCATTTCAGGAAGAAAATTCAAGAAGCATTTGGATCCTGAACTGATGTCGCTGACTAGGACCATTCTCATGTCTGTATTGTTTGTTATTTTACTCGTTTTTAGTGAAGAGAATCTTCAAATCAGTGGATTTGTATGGCGTGACCTGGCGCTTGGTTCCCTGTTCGAAACGTTGCTTACCATTGTATTTGCTTACCAGGCACTCCGAAGGATTGAAGCAACCACTACTTCACTTATCATCAGCTCAAAAGGAGTGTGGACCCTCCTGCTGGCATGGATGTTCCTTGAAGTATTGCCCACGGGGGTACAAATTGCCGGAGGAGTCCTGACACTGATCGGCATATATTTTATAACCGGGAGACCGGTTTACCGGAAACCGGGAATGAATTCGTAGGAAGCGTACCGGGATGATCTCCTCCGGAATTTTCGTGCCTGCTGCATGTCGCCTTCCTTATCGGCTATCCGGGCAAGTCCGGCATAGGCAATTGCAACATAAAGATTCGCAATGTCTCCGAAATTATCATAGGATTTAATGACCGACAAATAATTTTTTTCAGCAACGGTTGATGTATTCCTGTAGTTTTCATTCAAAAAACCTTCGGTCATATTATAAATTAACAACTCAAATTGGTTGTTGCTTGTCCCTAGCTTGCTGTTCAGCGCCTCCGCTACTGCAAAATGCTTGCTGTGCAGAAGTATTACAAGGTATTGGCTCAAGTAGTAAATATTTTCCGGAAAGTGATTATAGAGAACAGACATGTAATCCAGCGCGCTTTCCATATCGCGCTCATAATTCAGCTGAAGAAGAGACATGAATAGTATTGATTCGTATTTGATATACGTGCTGTTTTTTGATGCATATTCCAGTTCCTGCAGTCCTTTTTTCCTGTTTCCTTTCCTGAACAACAACGAAACAGGTTTATAGATCGGATGTTTTTCAACGTAGGCATCAATATAGTAATTGTAAAGTCCGGAACTGAAATAGAATTCATTGAATTGGTCCTTCATTTCAATTCCCTGCATCGTGCTCCTGTACAGGTTATCAATATCAGCAATTACCTTTCCCGGTCTTCCGTTATCCGCCCAGAACATCCCCCTGAATGCGCGGGCATGTAAATCAAAGAATATCCCTTCCATTTCTCCGTCAGGCTGACTCTTAAGCTCCTTAGATAATGCTATGGTTTTCTCCATTGCCTTTTCGAAGTTTACCACTTCAGCATCATCCGGTAACAATGGAAAATTTTCCCAGTAAACAACCAGTGCTTCCAGAAAATAGGGCGCAGGGTGACCCGGCAGATCAATTTTAAGATCTTCTTTTATCTTCCCGGCTTCGTCAAAACGAAAGCCATATGTTGCATACAGACATTTTTCAACTTTCTGAAGAAGTTCAGGTTGTTCAAGGATGCTGTACTGGCCCGATGAAAGGAGCAGTGTACAACTTAGAAAAAATATAGTCAGAATTAATTTCATCATTCAAATATAAGTTATTGAAAATAAAAGTCTGAATGCAATTTACAGGCAACTTATGCTTTTCATCATTCCTCTATTTTTCTACTAAATTTTTTTGCACATTTGTGCATACCGAATTTTGAATGATACAGATTGGAGACAAGATCGTCAGCACGGAATTGTTTGACAACTATTTTGTTTGTCATTTAGAGAAATGCAGGGGAATGTGCTGTGTTTATGGAGATTCAGGTGCGCCTTTGACAGAGGAGGAGACAAAAATACTGGAAGAACAGTTCGACATGATCAGCCCCTTTTTACGTCCGGAGGGAGTTGATGCCATTTTGAGCAAGGGGGCGTGGGAATTTGATGCCGATGGGGACCGTGTAACACCGCTGATGGGCCATGATGATTGTGCTTACTCCGTTATTGACAATGGCATCGCAAGGTGTGGGATTGAAAATGCCTTTCAATCCGGTAAGATTGATTTTCAAAAACCACTTTCCTGTCATCTTTACCCTGTCAGGATAAGCAGAATCGGAAACAACATTGCCCTGAACTACCACAAGTGGGATGTTTGTAAACCGGCACTCAGTCTGGGAAGGGAGTATGACCTTCCGGTATTCAGATTTTTGAAAGAGGCAATTGCACGTGCTTTTGGAAATGAGTTCTATGAAGAGCTTGAAAAAACATATATAGTTTATAAAAAGAATTTGCAATAAAGGGAGCGCTGCTGTGGTATTTAATAAATAGAGATATTTAATTGAAGGAATATTGTTACCTGAATTTTAAAATTTAATCAACGAAAGAATCAGATATGGAAAAAGTTAAATCTTATATTGAGCAGAACAAAGATCGTTTTTTGGATGAGTTGTTTGGTCTTATCAGGATCCCCTCCATCAGTGCGAACGAGAAAAACAGGAATGATATGCTGAAGGCTGCAGAATATGTAAAGTATTCTCTGCTGAAAGCAGGAGCAGACCGGGCCGATATCATGACCACATCGGGGCATCCGGTGGTTTATGCTGAAAAAGAAGTAAAGGAGGGACTGCCGACTGTGCTTGTTTACGGTCATTATGATGTACAACCGGAAGAGCCGCTCGATCTCTGGAAATCCCCTCCATTTGAACCTGAGATCAGGGATGGCAAGATTTTTGCCAGGGGCGCCGATGATGACAAGGGACAGTTATTCATGCATGTCAAGGCATTTGAATTCATGACAGCAAAAGAGATGCTTCCCTGCAATGTTAAATTCATGATAGAGGGAGAAGAAGAGATTGGATCACCAAGTCTGAAGAACTTTTGTGCAGAGAACAGGGAGTTGCTGGAGTCTGACGTGATCCTGTTATCTGATACCACAATGATATCTCTTGACACTCCTTCCATAACAACGGGTCTCAGGGGATTAAGCTATTTACAGGTTGAAGTGAGCGGTCCGAACCGCGACCTTCATTCCGGGCTTTATGGAGGTGCAGTGGCAAATCCTGCCAACGTGCTTGCAGAAATGATCGCCAAACTGAGGGACGAGAACAACCGGATAACGATTCCGGGTTTTTACGATGATGTATTGGATGTAAGTGATGATGAGCGCAAAGAGATGGCCAAAGCGCCGTTTGACCTGAAAGCCTACCAGGATGCACTGGAAATAGAGACTGTTTCCGGAGAAGCAGGATATTCCACGATTGAAAGAACCGGCATCAGGCCCAGTCTTGATGTGTGCGGAATGTGGTCGGGATACACGGGAGAGGGAGCCAAGACAGTTTTGCCTTCTAAAGCATATGCAAAGGTATCCATGCGCCTTGTACCAAACCAGGATTCTCATAAAGTGGACCAGCTATTTGAGGATTATTTCAAACAGATGGCACCTCCGGGGGTCAAAGTTGAAGTTAAGAGTCTGCACGGGGGCCAGGGATATGTTTCTCCCATTGACACTGCAGCATACCAGGCGGCCAGCAAGGCAGTTGAAAAAGTGCTGGGTAAAAAACCGGTTCCATTCAGGAGCGGAGGGAGTATTCCTATTGTATCCGATTTTGAAGAGGTGCTGGGAGTTAAATCCATTTTGCTGGGTTTCGGTCTTGAGTCAGATGCCATTCACTCACCGAATGAGAATTATCCCCTGGAGAATTTCTTTAAAGGGATAGAAACCATTCCTTATTTTTACAGGTATTTTGCTGAAATGAGCAAATAATTAGTGTCTGTCCATAATGTCTGATATTTGCGCACCTTGATCCCAAATTTTTTTGGGGTAAATTATTTTCCCTGCACTTTTACTGCCTTGTTTGTCCATCATGGTTGATGTAAATCCTTTTTATAATAGAAATCAGATACAGCAGATAATTCATTCATGTGTAAACGAATACTGTTGTAAAATCAATGAACTTAAAATTTTCGTCTCTCTCTGGTGAATTTAAGGGGGGTTTTTTTTGAAATGCCTTCATTTTTTATTTTCACTATAAAAAAACAGGGGTATATTTATATCATTAACTGTTTTTCTGCGTATCTTGCGAGCAAATATTAATTATAAAAAATTTTATTATGGCAGTTATTCGTTTTTCGGCGCTTGAGAAGGTTTATGACAGAAAACCTGTAAAAATTGAACCACCCTCACAAAAGGTCTCTGATTATTTCGGGATTAACGTTTTTGATGAGGTAAAAATGCAAAAATACCTGTCAAAGGATGCTTATGAACACGTAAAGGAATCGGTCGTTAAGGGGAATCCGATTGACAGGAAAATGGCCAATGCAGTTGCATCTGGGATGAAGGCATGGGCCATGGAGCGAGGTGCCAATCATTACACACACTGGTTTCAGCCATTAACCGGGGGCACAGCTGAAAAACATGACGCCTTCCTTGATTTCGGAGGTTACAAGAATGTATTTGAGACTTTTTCAGGAAGGGCTCTTTCCCAGCAGGAGCCTGATGCATCATCTTTCCCGAGCGGCGGACTGAGGAATACTTTTGAGGCACGCGGATATACAGCATGGGACCCTTCTTCCCCGGCTTTTGTAATCGATGATACCCTCAGTATTCCTACAATCTTCATCTCCTATACAGGAGAAGCGCTTGATCACAAAACCCCGTTGCTGAAATCACTCAATGCGGTTGATGAGGCAGCCACCAGGGTATGTAAGTATTTTGATAAGAACGTGTCCAGGGTACAGGCAAACCTTGGATGGGAACAGGAATATTTTCTCATCGATGAAGCATTGTATTATGCCCGGCCTGACCTGGCTTTGACGGGCCGTACATTGATGGGACATGCTTCTGCCAAGGACCAGCAACTTGATGATCATTATTTCAGTTCAATTCCGGAACGTGTGGGGGCTTTCATGAAGGAGTTGGAAATAGAATCATACAAACTGGGGATTCCTTTAAAAACAAGACATAACGAAGTTGCTCCAAACCAATATGAACTTGCCCCCATTTTTAATGAATGCAACCTTGCTGTTGACCAGAACCTGCTGATCATGGAATTAATGAAAAAGATATCCCGGCATCATGGTTTCAGGGTTCTTTTTCACGAAAAACCATTCAAAGGAGTGAATGGAACGGGAAAACATAACAACTGGTCCTTATCAACCGACACAGGTGTTATACTGCATTCACCGGGTAAAAATCCAAAGAGCAATTTGCAATTCCTTACCTTTATTGTGAATACCATCAAAGCAGTTTATGATCACCAGGACCTTCTGCGTGCCAGTATCATGACTGCGACGAATCATCACAGGCTCGGCGCAAACGAGGCCCCGCCGTCAATTCTTTCCTGTTTTCTGGGGTCAGAAGTGTCGAATATGCTTGACCAGATCGAGGAGCAGGTTACCAGTAAGAAAATGACTCCGGATGAAAAAACCGAATTAAAACTTGATATTGGAAAGATACCGGAAATACTGCTGGACAATACGGACCGCAACAGGACTTCTCCCTTTGCATTTACAGGCAACCGCTTTGAATTCAGGGCAGTCGGGGGCATGGCAAACTGCGCAACCCCGATGGCCATACTGAATGCTGCTGTTGCAGACCAGTTGAATTATTTCTCCAGGGAAGTGGACAAACTTATCGATAAGGGTGTTAAAAAGGATGAAGCGATTTTCCAGGTGTTGAGAAAACAGATCATTGCCTCTAAGGTGATCAGGTTTGAAGGGGACAATTACAGTGAGGAGTGGAGCAGGGAAGCAGCCAAAAGAGGATTGACGAATATTACAGATGTTCCGGAATCAATAAAGGCATTTCTCAGCGATTCATCAAAAAAGTTGCTTTTTGATCTGGGAATTTACGGCGACATGGAGCTGGAAGGAAGGGTTGAAGTAATGATGGAAAACTATATTCTGAAGGTACAGATTGAAGCAAGGGTCCTTGGAGATCTTGCCATCAATCATATTGTTCCAACAGTGGTGAAATACCAGAATGTACTGATGGACAATGTTACACGACTGAAGGATCTTTATGGTGAAAATTACAAGGAACTTTCCGGTAACAGGACGGAACTGATCAAGGAGATCTCCGAAAGGATCACTAAGATTAAGGCCATGGTTAACGAGATGGTTGAGGAAAGAAAAGTTGCGAACAGGATAGATTCTGCATATGAAAGGGCAAATGCCTATTCAAAAAAGGTCTTTCCTTACCTTGAGAATATCAGGTACCATATTGATAAGCTTGAGCTGATAGTGGATGATGAGATGTGGCCATTGCCAAAATACAGGGAACTTCTGTTCAGCAATTGATGTGGAACAACTGCTTTCAATACCCTGAATGTTTCTCGTTCTGTATAAGAAACCTTATGTTAAGTACGTTTTTTAATATGCGAAAAAGCAGTACTTTTAGGTCTTCTTATTAAGGAATTATGAACCAAATGACTATGAGTAACCGATTATTAACTCTGTTGATCTTTTTGTTGTGCGTTTCGATTACCCCCCTTGAGGCGCAGAAGAAGGACAGGGACAGCAGGGCGAATGCCTCTTTTGAAGCAGGAGAATATCATGATGCAATTGACCTTTATAAAAAGGTGATCAATAAGGTATCCGACAGTGAAAAGAAAGCAGAGATTTATTATAAAATAGCCGAGTGCTACAGGATCACCGGACAATCACGACAGGCTTCACTTTGGTATAGGAAATCCTTACAGATGGATTATCAAAACCCATTGCTCTATCTCAGGTATGCACAATCGCTTATGAAATACGAGAAATATGAAGAAGCAGCAGAACAATTCCAGAAATACAAGGACCTGGTTCCTGACGATCCCCGGGGAGATTGGGGTCTTGAATCTGCAAAGGTTGCTGAAACATGGATCAATAATCCAACCGGTTACATTGTGGAAAACATGCGTTATTTCAATACTTTCCAAAGGGAATGGAGCCCTTCGCTTGCCAGTGAGGATTACATGGTAGTGTACTTTACCTCAACAAGAGAAGATGCTATGGGTGATGAAACACATGGAGCGACCGGGGAAAACTTTGCAGATGTCTTTATGTCTTCCATGGACCGGAAAGGGAAGTGGAGTGTTCCGGTCCCCGTTGAGAACCTGAACTCGGAATTTGAGGACGGAACGGTTAATTTTTCAATAGATTTTTCCACGTTGTATATGACGCGTTGTAAAATGGGTAAAAACCAGCAGGTTGCATGTGAGATATATACGTCAGGGAGATCAGGAGGAGAATGGAGTGAACCAGAATCACTCGGGATTTTCGGAGACAGCATTACCACTGCACATCCTGCCATCTCGCCAGACGATCAGACACTCTATTTTGTTTCTGATTTGCCCGGAAGTATCGGTGGCAATGACATTTGGTCGGCAAATTTCACCGGCGAAGGCTGGGGTGAACCAAAAAACCTTGGAGAGGAGATAAACACACCGGGAGATGAACTTTTTCCGTATGTGCACCCTGACGGGACTTTGTACTTCAGTTCTGATGGTCGTGTCGGACTTGGAGGACTTGATATCTTTAAGGCGACAAAAGACGAGACGGGCAGTTGGACCGTGGAAAATTTAAAGGCGCCTATAAATTCAAGCAATGATGATTTCGGAATTACTTTTGAAGCAGAGCAGGAGAGGGGATTTTTCAGCTCCGGGAGAAAGGGAAGGGGCAATGACGACATTTATTCATTTGTCCTTCCGCCTCTTGAGTTTGCCGTGAACGGAACAGTCAGGGACGACAGAACCAATGATGTTCTGCAGGATGCCAAAGTCACTGCTGTTGGAAGCGACGGCATTACCATTGAAACCACCACTGGAGAAGAGGGAGCATTCAGGTTTATGCTGAAGCCTTCAACCGATTATGTGTTTATCGCGGGAAAAGAAGGCTATCTGAAAGGAAAAGCCAGGGAGTCTACAAAAGGACTTGATCAAAGCAAAGAATTTGAGGTTACCGTATATCTTTCATCCACAAAAAGAGTTATTGAGCTCCCCAATATATTTTATGATTTTGCGAAATGGGATCTCAGACCGGAATCTATGGTATCCCTTGATAACCTGGTTGAAACACTCAACGACAATCCAAATGTGACCATTGAACTTATGTCTCATACCGATTCAAGGGGGACCCCTGCAGATAACCAGGAACTTTCTCAAAAGCGGGCCCAATCGGTAGTTGATTATCTCATTTCGAAAGGGATTGCGCAGGAAAGACTCGAGGCAAAAGGTTACGGGGAGTCGAGACCAAAAGTGGTTGACGAAAAGATCGCGGAAGTATATCCTTTCCTGAAGGTTGGAGATATTCTCGCAGAAAGTTATATCAATCAGCTTCCGGCTGATGAGCAGGAACAGGCACACCAGGTCAACAGGAGAACAGAATTCCGGGTGCTTAGAACAGATTATATACCTGCAGAATAAGTTTTTGGAGGGCAAACAGATGCAATGACATTCGCGAATAAAGAATGATTTTTAATTATAGGGGAAATACAGATCGATGAAGGACAGATCCAGGTATATGTCACGCGGAGTCTCTTCTTCCAAGGAGGATGTGCACCATGCATTGAAGAACATAGACAAAGGCTTATTTCCCAACGCGTTCTGTAAAGTGATCCCCGATGTTATATCAAATGATCCTGCATATGGCATTGTAATGCACGCCGATGGAGCAGGAACAAAATCATCACTTGCCTACATATACTGGAAAGAGACAGGTGATGTATCCGTATGGAAGGGCATTGCCCAGGATGCTGTGGTAATGAACCTCGATGACCTGCTCTGTGTAGGTGTTACTGAAAATATTGTACTGAGTTCAACGATTGGCAGGAACAGGAACAGGATACCGGGAGAGGTTGTTTCAGCAATCATCAATGGCACGGAGGAGTTTCTTGAAATGTTGCGCAGCCTGGGTATTTCGATATATGCTGCTGGAGGTGAAACTGCTGATGTGGGTGATCTTGTCCGAACGATCATCGTTGATTCAACGGTTACCGCCCGCATCAGAAGAGACCTTGTTGTGGAGAACAATATCAGGCCCGGAGATGTTATTGTAGGGTTGTCATCCTTTGGAAAGGCAACCTATGAAGATGAATACAATGGAGGTATGGGAAGCAACGGATTGACCTCGGCGCGTCATGATGTATTTGCAAAGTACCTTTCAAAGAAGTATCCGGAAAGTTACGATCCGGAAATACCGGGTGATCTGGTTTATTCGGGATCCTGCGGTCTCACCGGTAAACAGCAGGACCTGCCCCTGGATACGGGCAGGCTCGTATTGTCACCCACACGTACTTATGCGCCGGTCATGGTAAAAGTACTTGCAAAGTACCGGGATAAGATCGATGGAATGATACACTGTTCCGGCGGGGCACAGACCAAGGTTTTGCATTTTATTGATAATGTGCATGTCATTAAGGACAATATGTTCACCGTTCCTCCCTTGTTTAATTTGATCCAGAAAGAATCCGGAACGGAATGGAAAGAGATGTACAGTGTTTTCAACATGGGACACAGGTTCGAAATTTACACCGATACCGACACTGCGAAGGGCATCATGGAGATCGCATTGGAATTTAACATTGACTCAAGGATCATTGGACATGTTGAAGGATCAGACCAGAAGAAACTTACGATAGAATCAGAAAAGGGGATTTTTTCATATTAAGAGGGAACACAGATGAGTGAAAATATGATATTAGAGCGGCTTGAAGGTGTGGCCTCCAGGTTTGAAGAGGTTGGGAAGCTGATCTCACAACCTGAGATCATTTCGGATATGAACCGGTATGTAAGGCTTAATAAAGAATACAGTCAGCTTGAGCCCATTGTGGAGGCATACAGGAATTATAAGAATTTGCGTAGCAATATCGACAATGCACGTTTGATGATAGCAGAAGATTCAGACAGTGAAATGAAGGAGATGGCCAGGCAGGAACTTGATGAAATGAATGAGCAGCTTGAACCTTTGGAAGAGGAGATCAAGTTGCTGCTTGTTCCTGATGATCCTGAAGATGATAAAAATGCAATTGTTGAAATTCGGGCAGGAACCGGGGGGGATGAAGCCAGCATTTTTGCAGGGGACCTTTACCGAATGTACCAGAAGTATGCTGAAGGTAAGAAATGGAAGGTTGAAACCACAAGTTTTACGGAAGGTACCGTTGGGGGGTACAAAGAGATCATCATGTCTGTTTCAGGAGAAGGTGTCTACGGAGTAATGAAATACGAATCAGGCGTTCACAGGGTTCAAAGGGTACCGCAGACCGAAACACAGGGCAGGGTGCATACTTCCGCGGCTACAGTGGCTGTCTTGCCCGAGGCTGATGACTTTGAAGTTGAGGTAAAGTCAGAAGACATCAGGAAAGATACATACTGCTCCTCGGGGCCCGGAGGACAATCGGTCAACACAACCTATTCGGCAATCCGGCTTACGCACATCCCCACGGGCATCGTTGTGACCTGTCAGGATGAAAAATCCCAGATCAAGAACATGGACAAAGCAATGAAAGAATTGCGGACCAGGTTGTACAACCTGGAATACCAGAAGAGGATTGATGAAATCTCCAGTAAAAGAAAAACCATGGTATCAACCGGGGACAGGTCGGCCAAGATCAGGACCTACAATTATCCACAGGGCAGGGTCACTGACCACAGGATAAATTTGACACTTTATAATCTCAATGCGATCATTAACGGCGATATAGAGGAGATCATTGAGAAACTTCAAATGGCGGAGAATACTGAAAAACTTAAGGAGAGTGGCATTGAATAATACAAAATGAACCCATGACAGCAAGGGAATTATATGAAAAGATAATTAAAAAGAACAGTTTTCTTTGCATCGGCCTTGATACGGATTTTAACAGGATCCCAAAAATATTGCGTGACAGTGAATATCCAATCTTTGAATTCAATAAGCGCATCATTGATGCGACGATTGACCTTGCTGTTGCCTACAAGCCCAATCTTGCATTTTACGAGAACCTTGGGGCAGCAGGGTGGATGAGCCTGGAAATGACGGTTAATTATATCAGGGAGAAACATCCGGAAACATTCCTGATCGCTGATGCAAAAAGGGGTGACATGGGAAATACTTCCAAAATGTATGCAAATGCATTTTTCCGGAACCTGGATTTTGACGCGATCACACTTTCACCTTACATGGGGAGGGACAGCATTCAGCCCTTCCTTGAATACAGGAACAAATGGAGTATAATTCTCGGACTGACATCTAACGAGGGATCCGGGGATTTTCAGCTATTGCAGCTGGATGACAGCTATCTCTTCGAGTATGTAATATCAAGGGCAGTTGAGTGGGGAACAAAAGACAACATGATGTTTGTTGTCGGAGCCACACAGGCCGATCAGCTGAAAAAAATACGGAAGCTTGTTCCCGGTCATTTTTTACTGGTTCCCGGAATTGGGACACAGGGTGGAAGCCTTGAAGATGTATTTGTCAACGGTCACAATGATCAGTGTGGCTTGCTTGTAAATGTCAGCAGGTCTGTAATATATGCAGATGTAACAAACAATTTCGAGGTTGCAGCGCGTCAGCGGGCCATTGAATACCGTGACCAGATGAAATCGCTTCTGCAACAATCAGGCCTTATCTAGTGCTTGTCAATACAGTCCAGTGGCTGGACAGACACTATCTAGACCAGTTCTTTTACCTTGTCTGCCGCTTCCTGCAGGCTTATTGCCGAGTGAACGGCAAGTTCCGATTCATCTATCAGCACCTTTGCCTCTTCGGCATTTGTTCCCTGCAGCCTTACGATAACAGGAACAGAAATATTTTCTATTGATTTATAGGCATCCACGACACCCTGGGCAACGCGGTCACATCTGACTATGCCTCCAAAAATATTGATCAGAATGGCCGTTACATTCTCATCTTTAAGGATGATCCTGAATCCTGCTTCAACAGTTTCAGCATTCGCTGTACCGCCGACATCAAGGAAATTGGCAGGTTTGCCACCGGAAAGCTTGATGATATCCATCGTTGCCATTGCCAGTCCGGCTCCATTCACCATGCACCCTACATTGCCATCTAACTTGATGAAGTTGAGGTTGAATTTTCCGGCTTCAACTTCAGTGGGATCTTCTTCATGAATATCACGCAGATCCAGGTAGTCCTGGTGTCTGAAAAGCGCATTGTCATCAATGTTCACCTTACAATCCGCAGCCATTATCTGGTTGTCTGAGGTCTTAAATAACGGATTGATTTCAAACATGGATGCATCCGACTTTTCGTAGGCATGGTACAGCGCTGTTACGAACCTGACCATTTGTTTGAATGCATTGCCGTTCAATCCCAGGTTAAATGCAATTCTTCTCGCCTGGAAAGCCTGCATACCTGCTGCCGGATCAATTTGCTCCCTGAATATAAGATGCGGTGTTTTTTCAGCGACAGCTTCAATGTCCATTCCGCCTTCCGTGGAGTACATGATGATATTTCTGCCGGTTGACCTGTCAAGAAGAACACTCATGTAGAATTCTTCTGGTTCTGATTCCCCTTTGTAATAAATACCCTGTTCTACCAGTATCTTTCTGACCAGCTTTCCTTCCGGACCTGTTTGGTGAGTCACAAGTGTCATTCCAAGGATTTCACCTGCATGTGTTTTTACTTCATCCAGGCTTCGGGCGATCTTAACTCCGCCTCCTTTCCCTCTTCCTCCTGCATGGATCTGGGCCTTTACGGCAAATGTGTCAGAACCCGTCTCTTTTTTGATCATTTTAGCTGCCTCAATCGCTTCATTAACAGATTCAGCAACAAATCCAAGCGGCACATTCACTCCAAGTTTTTTCAGGATTTCCTTTCCCTGGTACTCGTGTATATTCATCAGAAAATAATTAAGTTATACTATTAATATTCAATCTATTATATCTTTAAAAAACAGATATCTTAATCCTAATGCCATGAAACCCTCATGTTATTTTCATTATCTTTTGCGAACGATAGTGCGTGAGGGTTTCATAAGATCTCTATTTTTACAAAAGTAACCAATAAAATTATTGTTTTTTTCCGTCAAACAGTGTTTTGAATACACTATTTTAGTAAAAAGCTTTTATATGCGGAAACTGCTGAATGAAGAACTGGACAGGTTAGATACAGAGAGTTTCAAAGAGGCTTCCAAGATTCCTGTTGTGGTTGTGCTGGATAATGTACGAAGCATGAATAATATTGGTTCTGTTTTCAGGACCTCGGATGCCTTCAGGGTTGAAGAGGTTTTGCTGTGCGGGATAACAGCAGTACCTCCTAATAAGGAGATCCATAAGACCGCACTGGGAGCAACCGAATCTGTAGATTGGGAATATTTTGAAAATACAACCGAGGCAATAAACCGTCTTAAAAATGAGGGTACACTGGTCTGTTCAGTTGAACAGACTGAAGGTGCCATACTGTTAAATGATCTTAAGGTTGAGGCCGGAAAGAAATACGCCCTGGTTTTTGGCCATGAAGTACGTGGAGTGGATCAGGGCATTGTGGATGCAAGTGATTGTTGTATTGAAATACCACAATACGGAACAAAGCATTCCCTGAATATTTCAGTATCGGCAGGTATTGTGATCTGGGAATTTTTCAGGAAACTGGGTCCCGCAATCACAGGATGAACAAAAAAAAGGACGGCTTTCACCGTCCTTTATGCATCTATATATTGTTATGTATTATTCAACAATCGATTTGAATTCTTCATTTTCAAACAGTCTGGCAAATTCCAGGTCTTTTTTGGCCCTCTCCTTCATGGATGGATCCACCTGGAATGCATTCTTCAGATTCTCCAATGCAACATCAGTTCTGTCCTGGTTGGCAGCAATAACAGCAATCAGGTAGAATTGCTTTGCAGTTCCGTCGTTCAGATTGACAACCATCCTGTAGGCCAATTCTTCACCTTCGGTAAGGTAAAGCGCGAGTGCCTTGTTGTATGAATCCTCACTGCCGAAATAGCTCAATGCCTGTTCGTAATCACCTTCGAGTATGCTAACGATACCCCGGTTGTAATTTACCTGGGGTCCTGCTCCCATGGAGGATGTGAAGAGCTCGTTCGCTTTTTCAAGATCATTTTGCATAAGCGCAACCGCTCCAAGGTTATTGTTGATGATGTCGTGGTCCTTGATCTCCTTGGCTGCAAGAAAGGCAGCTTCAGCATCATCATATTTTCCCAGGTTGAAATATGCCCAGCCCAGGTTGTTGTGTGCACGCAGACATTTGGGAGCAACTGTAGTTGCCTGCTTGTAAATATCTGCCTTTGTACTCATATCGTCAAACAAAGTAGCGGTATAAAGCAGCTCTTCCAGTTCGAGTGTTCCGCGATCGTTGCTCCAGATATTCTTCAGTTCGTCATCGCTCCAACCGATCTTATCAACTGAAACTGTAAATTTTGACCTTCTTAACTGCGGAAGGATCTCCTCCTTGATAACCTCAAAAGCAGCGGAAATGTTCCTTATTTCCTGTTCGCGGACTTCCGGATCGGAATGCATGCTCAGCACACGGAGAATCATTTCTTTATCCTGTATGTCAGAAGCTTCCATTAATTTTTTGAAACCTTCCCAGTCCTCAGCAGTAGAAAGCAGTGAAAGCAATTCCTCAGCTACTTCAACATCAGCTCTCTTGAGTGTGCTCTGAAGGTATTTGTTGGCAGAACTTTTCCGTTTTTCGGAGAGTTTTTCATTGAAATCAAGCTCACCGTCAGGAGAGGCGTAAGCTGAAATCTCAACTTTCTTAAATTCGGTTCTTTCATCGCCACCGGATTTTTTGAGGAAATCTGTCATAGCAACAACATCTTCTTTGTTGGTTTCAGACCGGCGTACATCAGCCCTGTTGATCACATACTTTATATCTGTAACATATTCATCCGGAATGATCCTTTTGTAGTTGTCACTGAAAGTAAGGGTTTTGGGATTTAACTCCACGAGGTTTGCAGTAGTGATAATTCCATCAGCTAACTTAACATCTTCAAAATCAGCAGTTTTTCCTTTTAGATCTGCAGATATCTGAAGAAATAGTTCTGACATCATCATTTCATCACTGTATTCGAATGAATCAGTAACTTTTCCTTTTCCACCGGCATCAAAATCTATAACCTTATTGTTTTCAGTAACATCTTCTCCCTGAACAACAATTTTTTCAAGTTCAGTTTCTCCTCCGGCATATTTAACAACAGGTGTCAGTGTGAGAACAGCCTTTTTGTTAAAGTATTTGGGCGGGTAAGACACATCAACTGCCACTTCAACCTCACCACCGTGCATTTCAAGCACTTCGGGAGATACTTTATAGGCTACCTGGTCAGCATCCGAAACCATCTTGTTAAGGCCGCCACAGCTGCTGATAACAGCTGCTGCAAGAATGATAAGAGCAGAGTTTCTAATTTTTTTCATAGCGATCTGGTTATTTGTTTTAACTTTTAAATGTTGTATTCCGTATTTACTCGAAAGTACAAACTTAATAATGTTTTTGATAAAAATAAAATAAATAAGCGTTTACAGGTGATTTCTACAGGACAATCATGTTCATTCCGGGCTTAAATTCATCTTCAAGCACCATTTTTTTGATTTTATTGTAATCATCTGTATTATTTACAAAGTCAAGATTTTCTGTATCTATGACAAGAAAAGTCCATTCCGGGTGTGTCTTTATGAATTCAAAATAGCCTTTTTGAATCTTTTCAAGATATGCCTGTGTTATATCCTTTTCATATTCCCGTCCCCTGTTTTTTATATTATCGACCAGTTTTTCAGATGAAGCATGAAGATATACATAAATATCGGGTTGGGGAAGTTGCTGCTGAATGATGTTGAATAGCCTTCTGAACAGCGTGTATTCATTGTCTTTTAATGTTTCTCTGCTAAAGATAAGGGATTTAATGAAGTGATAATCACTGATGGTTCTGGTTTGAAAAAGGTCCCTGACAGAGATCTCTTTGTTCAGTTGATGGTAGCGGTCTGCCAGGAATGTCAATTCAACAGGGAAAGCATATTTTTCCGGATTCTTATAGAAAAGGGGTAAAAACGGATTCTCCTTGAACTGCTCGAGTATCAGTTTTGAATTTGTATCAGCCGCGAGCTGCCTGGCCAGGGAAGTTTTTCCTGCGCCTATATTTCCTTCGATCACCAGATAATTGAAGTTCACTTGCTGATACTAGAACCTGGGTTTGAAATTCATGTTGTACCAGAAGAAAGCAAATTCATCGGTCAATTCCTCGATGTACTTTGTAGTGGGCTTTCCTCCTCCATGACCGGCATCTGTCTCAATCCTGATGATAACCGGGTTGTCTCCATTGTATTTCTCCTGCAGCGTAGCAATGTACTTAAATGAATGCGCCGGAACCACCCTGTCGTCATGATCTGCCGTGGTGACCATAACCGCTGGATAATCCTTATCGCTGCTGATATTGTGGAGTGGAGAATACTTGTATATGTATTCAAATTGCGCGGGGTCATCAGAAGAACCATAATCGGTGGTCCAGTATCTGCCGATGGTGAATTTATGGAACCTGAGCATGTCCATTACGCCTACAGCAGGTACGGCAGCAGCAAACAATTCAGGTCGCTGGTTGAGAACTGCTCCTAAAAGCAGTCCGCCGTTAGAACCTCCCAGTATACCCAGTTTCTTATCGGATGTATAATCATTATCTATCAGGTATTCTGCTGCGGCAATAAAATCATCAAAAACATTCTGTTTGTTAAGAATGGTGCCGGCTTTGTGCCACTCTTCACCATATTCGCCTCCGCCCCTGAGGTTTGCAATTGCATAGATGCCTCCCTGTTCAAGCCATGCTGCCCTTGATGCCCTGAATCCGGGTGTGAGTGAGATGTTAAATCCACCGTACCCGTAAAGGATCGTCGGGTTTTTCCCGTTGCGTTTCACATCCTTTCGGTAAACTATGAACATAGGGATCTTCGTTCCGTCTTTGCTGGTATAAAATACCTGTTCCGTATTGTACTGACTTCCGTCAAAGTCAACCTCCGTTGTGTAAAATACTTCTGACCTGTTTTCCGGGATGTTGTATTTGAATATGACAGGAGGATAGTTGAATGAAGTGAAAGTGTAAAAAGTAACTGTATCCTTTACATCGCCGCCAAATCCTCCAACTGATCCTATGCCCGGGAATTCAATGTCATGAAGGTATTTTCCCATGTTGTCATGCACTTTAACAACATCGTAGGCATCTTTGAGGTAACTGGCAATAAGCCGGTTGCCAATGTAGGAACAAGATTGAAGTACATTCTCAGATTCAGCAATAATGTCTTTCCAGTTTTCTTTCCCCGGGTTATCAAGGTCGATACCCACCAACCTGTATTTGGGGGCATCCGCATTTGTCAGAACATACAATAAATTGTCATTGTTTCCTATCGGGAAATAATCTTTATCAAAACTCTTTACAAGCCAGGTGAATTTCTTATCATCTGTTTTCCTGAATCCAAATGCATTTCCACTGGTGCTTTCTGTTGAAGTGATAATAAGGTACTGATTGTCATCCGTAACTCTGACATTGAATCCCCTGAGCGGATGTTCTGTGTCTTTGTAAACCAGTTTGTCATCTTCCTGTGACGTGCCGATCTTGTGGTAATATACTTTGTTGTTTTCATTGGATGCCTGCAATTCATCACCTTCTTTCGGTTCCGGGTACCTGCTGTAAAAAAAGCCATCTTTGTACCATGACATACCTGAGAATTTCACCCATTTTATATGGTCCTCAAGGTCTTCTCTTGTATTTATGTCCCGAACAAAAAACTCCTGCCAGTCAGAACCACCCCTGGAAATCCCGTAACCTGCATACCTGGCATCTTTGGATACCGAAAACGAAGTCAGGGCCACTGTACCGTCTTCAGAAAAAGTATTCGGGTCGATCAGCACTTCTCCTTCATCCTTAAGGTTTTTCTTCATGAATATCACACTCTGGTTCTGAAGGCCCGTATTGTATGAGTAGAAGTAAATTCCGTGCCGTTTGGTTGGATTGCCCATTTTGGGGTAATCCCAAATTTCTGTGAGCCTTTCTTTCAATTTGTCCCTGAAAGGGATCTTTTCCAGGTAATCAAATGTAACTTTGTTCTGAGCGATCACCCATTCTTTGGTTTCTTCGGAATTGTCGTCTTCGAGCCACCTGTAGGGATCAGCAACTTCGGTTCCGTGGTAATTATCTGTATGGTCTACTTTTTTGGTTTCGGGATAGACCAGTTTTTCATTTTTTCCTGTACATGCCATTATCAAAAAAACAATTGAAATGAATACTGCTAATTTTTTCATAGGAGTATGATTTGGGTTAATATCTTTCAAAGATATTCAATTGAAATTTAGTGTACAACAGGAAATGATACTTGACATACCCCATTTTTCAACCAACTTCCAAAAATAATTGTGAAACCCTCATGCACTAGCGTTCACAACAGGGAATGAAAAAAACATGAGGGTTCCACGGCATTAGGATTAAGACATCTGTTTTTGGAAGATATAATAGACTGAAAATTAATAGTATAACTTAATTATTTTCTAATGAATACTGAAGATTTTACCTTTGTGGTTTCAAATGTTTAACCTGTTAGAGTCAATTGGAGGCGTGGAACTCAGGAAATTTATTTCCAACTCCCCAAAACCTCCCTAAAACGTCCTGAAAATAAAAACTCTGCGAAACTTTGCGCATAAGCGCAGCGACTCAAATGAGTTTTACGAATATGACCTCTGCGGTAAAAAACACTTTATTTCCGGAAAACGCATAATTATGGAACAGAAATACATTATGGACAGACGCTATTTAATGGATCAGTTCCTTCTCCTGTCACGATTATCCCTTCTGTCACGATTGTCACGATTGTCATGACGTCCCCTTTGGTCTCTTCTGTTCCCCGAAGGTTGACGTTCCTGTTCAACATATCCTTCAGGTTTTGGCAGAAGCACGCGTCTAGAAAGCTTCAGTTTGCCGGAACCGGGATCAATTCCAATAAGTTTTACCTGGACTTTGTCGCCTTCTTTCAGGACATCCTCCACCTTTTCAAGCCTTTTCCATTCAATTTCTGAAATGTGCAGCAACCCGTCCTTGCCAGGAAGGACCTCAACAAAAGCACCATATGGCTGAACACTTTTAACAACCCCGTCATAGACAGTATCAATTTCGGGAACTGCAATAATGCTCTTGATCCTGTTCATTGCTTGATCAATAGATTCTTTGTTTACAGCAAAAACATCCACTATACCTTTGTTGCCTTCTTCTTCAATGGTAATGGTAGTACCCGTTTCTGCCTGGATTTCCTGGATGACCTTTCCGCCAGGTCCGATGATGGCGCCGATAAATTCCTTGTCGATCTCCAGCCGCTCAATTCTCGGGGCATGGGGTTTAAGTTCGGGATTTGGTTCAGCAATGGTTTCAGACATCACATCGAGTATATGCAATCTCCCCAGTTTTGCCTGTTCAAGCGCTTGTGCCAAAATTTCATAAGACAAACCTCCCACTTTGATATCCATTTGTGTTGCCGTAATGCCATCCCTGGTTCCTGTAACCTTAAAGTCCATGTCTCCGAGGTGGTCTTCATCACCCAGTATGTCCGAAAGCACGGCGTATTTTCCTGATGTAGTGTCGGTTATAAGTCCCATAGCAATCCCGGAAACAGGTTTTTTGATCTGAATTCCGGCATCCATCATGGCCAGTGCACCGGCACAAACAGTTGCCATGGAGGAAGATCCGTTGGATTCAAGGATATCAGATACGATCCTGAGTGCATAGGGCAAATCATTTTCATGTGGAACCATGCGTTTCAGTGCCCTGTGCGCTAAATTTCCATGGCCCACTTCCCTTCGGCTGGTTCCCCGCATTGGTCTGGCGTCGCCTGTGGAAAAGGGAGGAAAATTGTAATGAAGAACAAATTTCTCCGAACCCCGGGTCAGTACTTCGTCGATTTGTTTTTCGTCGAGTTTTGTTCCCAGGGTCACTGTGGTAAGTGATTGCGTTTCACCGCGCGTAAACAGAGCTGATCCGTGAGCACCGGGCAAAAAGTCCACTTCACACCAAATGTCCCTGATCTCATCTGTTTTCCTGCCATCGAGTCTTGTACCCTTTTCAAGAATGAGGTTTCTCACAACCTCTTTTTCAAGGTCGTGGTAATATTTTTCAATGAGCTTAGAATTTACTTCTTCCTCTCCTTTTTCCTCAGTAAGTTTTTCAATGAATTCATCCTTTATTTTTGAAAATGCTTCGGAACGCTCATGCTTGTCGTTATTTGCTGAAGCTGCAACCTTTTCGCAACTGCTTCGAAGCTCTTTCATTATACGTTCTTTTAAAGCTTCATCTGCTTCTTCATGGCTGTATTCCCTTTTCTGCACTTTCCCACATTCTTTTTCAAGTTCTTTCTGGACGTCGCACATGGGGCGAATGGCATCATGTGCTGCTTTGATCGCCTCAAGCATTTCTCCTTCAGAGACCTCATCCATTTCTCCCTCTACCATCAGAATGTTATCATGGGTAGCCCCCACCATAATGTCGATGTTTGCCGATTTTAATTCTTCAAAAGTAGGGTTGACCTTAAATGCACCATTGATTCTTGCTACCCTGGCTTCAGCAATCGGTCCGTTGAAAGGAATATCGGAGACTGCCAAAGCAGCCGATGCAGCCAGACCGGCCATTGCATCAGGCATGGTTTCCCCGTCTGCTGAAATCAGTGAAACATTTACAAAAGTATCGGCATGAAAATCATCCGGGAACAATGGTCTTAATGCTCTGTCAATAAGGCGGGATATCAAAATCTCGTGATCACTCGGACGGGCTTCTCTTTTCAGGAAACCTCCCGGGAAACGACCGTGCGCTGCGTATTTTTCCCTGTATTCAACCGAAAGTGGCATGAAATCCACATCTTCTTTTGCCTCTTTTGCAGCAACCACTGTTGCAAGCAACATGGTATTGCCCATTCTTACAAGTACGGAACCGTCTGCCTGTTTGGCTAATTTCCCGGTTTCTATTATTATTTCACGACCTTCTCCTAATGGAATGGTCTTGATGATAGGTGTTGGTTTTGACATATTTTTTAGAATGAAAATTCTATATAAAAAGAAAGGCAATTTCAAATTGCCTTTCTTCGATATAAAATATTTATTTTATTTCCTGATTTTCAGATCTTTGATAAGTGTTCTGTAGCGTTCAATATTTCTTTCTTTCAGATAATCAAGCAGACTTCTGCGTTTACCTACCAACCGAAGCAGTGCCCGCTGTGTACTGTGATCCTTCTTGTTGAGCTTCAAATGATCTGTAAGATGGTTGATCCTGTATGTAAACAGAGCAATCTGACCTTCAGCAGAGCCGGTATCGGTATCTGATTTTCCGTACTTCTTGAAAATTTCCTGTTTCTTTTCAGCCGTTAAATACATTCTTGCTATACTTTAAATCTGTTTCTAATTTTAGAGACGCAAAGGTATTTATTTTTTTCAATATTGCAATATTCAACAGAAATAATTTTGTACTGATATACAGTAGATTCTAAGGTATTAAGCACCTTTTACAATATACCTTGTAAGGGTTGTAACGGCATATGCGAATATGCCGAAAGAGAATATAATGAGGAATGCAGTGAAAATCATTCCAGAAGGGGAGAGTTCATGCACTTCTTTGAATCCAACTGTGGCAATGGTAATAATGGTCTGGTAAAATGCCTCTACAAGAGTAAATCCCTGGATTCGGTAACCGGCGAGTCCAATGAAAATGACAAAAAGGAGCAATACCAGTGCAGTATAGATTGAAGTGACATTTCTATTTTTTATTCGGGCCATGAATAATCAGGTTGTTACCGAACTGGCAGTCAAGGCATCTGTCCGAACTGCAATAATTTTTATACAGGAAAAGCAGGGCCTGACTTTCAAAAGCATTGCAGCTATTCATTCCAAATTTATTCCATTTTTTTGTAATCGCATTATCTTCTGCCGATATATGCTCAAGTATATATAAACCGTAATCACAATATTTCTGTCTTCCTGAAATTTTACCGTAATAAAAAACATAGGGAACTATGGCATTTATGAGCAAGTTGCTGATAAAATGCTTTCCCAGGTATTTTCTCGAGCTTGCTGACTCTTTCCCGGGCAGGTAATGGGTGTTCCAGTAATCACCTGCCCTGACTCTCAGGAGGTGATAAAGTTCTTTAATTTCCGGCAGTGATTCGATGATCTGATGGGGAGGATACAGTTTGCTGATAAACGAAGCCAGCTGGGCCAGTCTGACCGTTGGAAAGGATGCAGGCCGCATTCTGAGAAACTTCCAGGATTGTGCCGGAACATTTATATCCCGAAGTTTCCCTGAGTGCCTTTGGAATTCATGCTTAAGTCCTTCGGTATATTTGTCATGTGAAATCACTGAATCAAGCATGCCCGACTGCCCGAAAAGCAAGGATTCCAGGGTAAAGGCCGAGTTTTTATTCCTCAGCAAAACCGGATAAGGTATTGTAAGCGAAAGCATTTCAAAAGGAGTTGTATTCACCGGCAGACCAAATGATCTAAAAATAATTCTTGAGAAGATGGCATCATGCTGACCTTTCAGGTCTTTCATGTTTGTGGCTATCATCCCTGTAATTTTCATAAGTTTTTCCGCCATAAGCGAAGAGGTCCATTGTGCTTTCTGTAATGCAGAAATATTTCTTATAAGGTCCTGGCATGGAATCCATTTTTTTTTGAGTTGAAGTTCCCTGAAGTTGTCCCACATGAGTGAAGGAAATCTTAATATTGCAGCTGGAATCAACTCTCCCGTCGAACGGCTTACTTCAGCATCATTGAAATAAACCACATGAAGTATTACCGAATCGTATGCATCGTCTTCCTGGTGCCTGTGCCTGAACCAGTCGGATGCATTAATGTGCAATTCAACATTCCCGGCCCAGGTAGTATCATCAATTTCAATCCTTGCATTCAAAAAATCCGGTCCCGCATTCTTATTCTGAAATCCCGGGTCGGTCACACAGATCTTTTGATTTTCCGGAGATGTTAATGTTACGCCTGTTAAAAATTGGTTTTTCCACAGGAAATGCAGAAATTCTTCATTGATTTTCTTCATCTTTTTTTATGTATATGTGGTGAAGAATCAGAAAATCGAAAGTTGCAGGCAAATAATTTCCCTGTTGAGGAGTTTAGCAGGCAATATTTTATTTATTCATGGGGGAGAGGCCCCCGCACATGGGATGAATGTACTTATGAAATTCTTAGTCTAATTCACTGATTTTCTGCTAAGAGGCATGGTCATGCAGCGGACACCGCCCCCACCACGTGACAGTTCCGAGCCATCAATGGTTATAACATACCTATCATAGTCATCCAGATTGTATTGACCGTTCAGCAGGTCCCTTGCTTTCAATACTTCAAATCCATTTTGATTTAAATTTTCAATTGTATTGATATTTCTGCTGTATCCAATAATTTTCCCCGGTCCTACAGCAAAAAAGTTTGCTCCGCTGTGCCATTGTTCCCGCTCCTGAATGTTGGTATCGCTTTTTCCGCCGCAATAAGTTGGATGGAGTTCCATTCCGAGTTTTGACAGGATCTCCGGGATGTTTTCAACAGTACGGATCGATTTAACCTTTCCGTTGTCCAGTTCCATGTGTACTGTTTCGTATTTATTGGGTTGAAGGATCAAGGGCTCATACAACATGCAAGTATGTTTATCAAGCAGTGTAAAAACCATGTCCAGGTGAATGAAGGATTCAGGTTTTACAGGCAATTCCTGAATAATAATATGGAAATTCCTTTTCTCCTGCCTGATCTGGTTCATAATATAATCCACACCCTGTGTTGTAGTTCTGGAACCAATGCCTATAAGCAATATATCTTCTCTTGCAACAAGTACATCACCACCCTCAATATATATCTTACCACCTGAAAGATCAGTATCTTCGGCAATGATCGTTTGGCTCTTTAATTTTGGATGGTAGCTGAAGATGGATTCCATGATCAATGCTTCCCTGTCTCTTACTTTATTGGCCATTTTGCCAATAATTACCTTATCGTGGATGGCCATGGCTGCATCCCGCGTAAAAAAGAAATTGTGAAGGGGTCTTAAAGCAAAGTTTTCATCGGAGAGATAATTGGTTAGGGTATCTCTGACCTGCGGCACTCCTTGTATCAATAACCTGCTGAGCTCACTGGGATCCTGGTCCATAAGAAAATTAACAAGATCAGGTCTTCGCTCATTGTAGCAGGTTTTTTTTACGATCTTTTCCTTGACTTCTACGGATATCAGGATGTCCTTCAGGAGATCACACACCCTGTAAGTATTGGTAATTTGCTGTAAAAGGCATTCAAGCTGATTGTATTCTTTCCTTGCAACAGCAAGGTTGAGTATGTCACTGTATAAAGCTCTTTCTGCATTTTTTGGAGTCATATTCTCAACCTCCGGGCCAGGTGGATGCAGAATGATAGCCTCAAGCGGATCGGTTTCTGAATATATACTGATTTTTGACATCCTTAAAAACTATGTGTGTTCAGTTTGCAAAGATATCCTTTTCATGCGTAAAAGCATTTCATCCGTTGAATTCTGCAGTTTTATGGGAGTCGTCGCAAAAAGGCTTGTCTGAACTCATCCCGCATCTGCAAAGAAAAACAGGTCCCTGGCGGGTTATTATTTCACCCTGGGAATCATAGAGTTCAAAATCACCGGATAACTGTAAAGGACCGTTTGGGATAACTTTAAATTGTGCTGTATCTACTTTCATTGTGAATCAGTATCAATAAAACCAATTTTTCGATGAGTTCCGTCGCAATAGGGCATGCTGTTTGAACCTCCGCACCTGCAAAATGAGGTCATCTGCATTTTCTTCAGCTTGCTGCCTTCAGTCCCTGTTACCTCGAAATTACCTTCAACCACGATCGGACCGTTCTTCATAATATTGATCCTGGCATTCCCTTTTGATTTTTTTTCTTCTTTTATGGTTTCAGGAGTAACTTCCTCCTTGCCCTTGTCATTGACAGCCAGCATCTCAGGGTCCATGTCACGGTTGTATTTCCACTCCAATGCCTGAGTAGGACATTTATTGACCACTTCGATTATTTTCCTGGTGGGGGCTCCCTGCATATTTACCCATGGTCTCCTGCCGGGATTAAAAACTTCGAGCAGTTCACGGAAACAAGTGGTTGCATGGATGCATTTTGAGGGCTTCCAGAATACGGTGATCTCTCCATTACTGTACTGTCTGTTTCTGGGATCTTCCATACGCATTTGGGTTGGTCAAAATGTAAAAACAAAGAATAACTTCTATTGTTCAACCTTACATGGCCGCGTTTAACAATTAATTAGTGTCTGTCCATAATGTCCGTTTGCTGCGTTACGCTCGTCGGTAAATTGCTCATCCCGATAATATATCGGGACTCCGCATTTCCCAACTTCGCAGGCCTTGCAAACGAACATTATGATCCAGCCACTGGACTGTATTGACAGACTCTAATTAATATACGGTTCAAAAAATTAAGAAAAAGCTAACATATGCTCAACCTTTAACTAAGATTTCTATTGTTTATTTGGTAACTGAAGATAAAGAATTATGTTAAGAATAGGTTCAATTGCGGCATTTTTATTTTACTATTGCTGCATCAGAAGAATGTGTAGCCAAAGCTAACAGAGATGCTCTTGCCCGGATCGCGGTATTCAAAATACTGATCGGCAGCCTGGTAGGATTTATACACCATTTCCCTTTTCGAGCCAAGGATATTGGAAAATTTAATCCCCAGTTTATACTGGTGGTCATTCCCAAAGCTCATGTTGGAATTGAAGTTTAAACTGTGGAACGGAAGGGAATATACATCCGGGCGATCGGCGATACCCACGAACTGGAGGGTGGTTCCCTGCACATTGTAATACAAACCTGCATCGACGGTTTTCCACCAGCCACTGGTACCTCCGTTATATGATATTCCTGCATTTACAAGGTAGGGAGACTGTCCTGCCATAATTCGTGTTTCTGTAACTTCTTGTCCTGTTCGTTTGTTATAGATCCTCGATTCATATTCGGTACTGCTCAGTTCAATACTTGATTCCGTATAGGTAAAATTGGTATTGATACTTATTGGTTGAAGCACTTCCGATATAAAACCGAGGTTTTGTCTTAATTCGACTTCTGCGCCGTAAACATTGCCATTACCTACATTTCTTGGCTGAAATGCTCCTGTCTGGGTTGCGAACTGCACCATTTCGATCGGATTGATAAATTTTTTATAGAAACCACTGAGGGATATCATCTGCGCATTGGTTGAGAAGTGTTCCCACCTGATATCGAAATTATGAATATCTGTACTTACAAGGTTTCCGTTCCAATAGGTGATTCCGCTGACCGGATCGGTATCATCATGCAATCCTCCGATGAATGTGCGCCCGCTCAATGGATCATATATCTCCGCGTAGGACAGTTCTTTCAGGGAAGGACGCGCGACTGTCTTAGAATAGGACAACCTTAGGTTCTGATTTTGGGATGTATTCAGGATCAGGTTCACCGTTGGGAAAAGTTTCAGGTCATTCAGAACAACCTCGTTGTCGAGTACCTCCGATCCGGATTGGTTCTGACCTGTATACCTCTGGTAGAATTCTTCTGCACGTAAGCCTATACTGGCTTTCAGGCGGTTCGACAGTGCAAGGTCTGTTGATGCATATGTTGCGAAATAATTTACATTTGCATTGTAACTGTTGGCAGGGTTGAGGTCGTTCTCAAATGCCGTACCATATCGGGCATCTCCGTTATACGGCCACTTAAGTGCTTCTGAAAGAAGTTCGTCGGGATCTCCTGTTAAAGACAGGTTCCCATTGTCACCGCCACGAACATTGAGTTTGAATGTGATGATGGAATAGGTCCTGTACTTGAAAGTATAGGCGCCTCCCAGCTTGAGTTTTGATTCCCTGTCGCGAAAAAGAAATGACCTGGTTGCATGTGCTGAACTGGCAACGTCGGTTTCCATCAGATTTCTCCATATCCTCTCGGGAAAACCAACTTCCGTACCTATCTGAAAGCTTCCGTTGTCATTGGTTTCATATCGTGAAAAGCGTACGTCCGGGTCATAGAGAATGGAAAGGGACGGAGAAGCTTTCCACACCAGTTCCCAGTCAGAATCTGGTTTTCTGTGCTTCCCGTCGATAAATATGTTGGTAAGGGATCGTTGACTGAAATCCAGTACATGCTGCAATGATGTAAAATTGGACCCCTGGTCTGATCCTTCAAAATCAAAAATACCGGCAGTGGATTTGCCATTTTGAAGATGAAGCAGATACGTTCTTATTTTTGAGCGATTGGTCTTTCTTGCAAACCCGGCAAGTCCACTCAGGAATACATCTTTGGTTCCGAAATCGCCATTTTGATATTCCCTCACCTCAAGTTCATAAACATCCGGAATGGCATTCATTCCATACCGGGCATTGATAGCGTCTGTGTATAATTCTGTATTGTTTTTGTATGAAAATCCAAAGTTATATCCGATATCAGCCTTCTTTTTGTTCACCTGGTTGGCATAGGATGCACTGAAGCCATAATCCATAAAGCTAAGGCCCGGCGATGCGGCCATGATGGGATTGAAGCCGTTGAGGATGTCCCGGTATCTTTGTCCGGTAGGACCGTCGAAATCACCCAGTGCATAAGCAAATTCAGGTATATCAGTTTTTGCAGGGATCCTGCGTGACCCATCATCAAAGCCAAGAAAATCTGTTGATCCTCCCTTGTATGAAAGGAAATCCTGATGGAAATGAAAAGAGGAGTTGTAACCTGTGCTGGCCGACAATGATGCTGATTTTTTTGCCGGGAAATCTTTGATCTCTATATCAATAACTCCTCCGGTAAAATCAGCCGGAAGGTCTGCACTGAAAGTTTTGTGGACCATGATGTTGTCGATGATGCTGGTAGGAAATAGATCCATTTGAATGGCATTCCTGTCGGGGTCCAGTCCCGGAATGTCCAGTCCATTCATAATGGTTTTGGTATACCGGTCGCCCAGTCCCCTGATGTAAACATATTTACCACCGGTGACAGACACTCCGGACACCCTTTTAATGGATGCAGCAGCATCGGAATCTCCAATTTTCCGGAGTGAGGCAGCCGAAATGCCATCCATGACATTCACGGATCTTTTTTTCATGGACATCAGTGCATTTTCCGTATTTCTAATGGTTTGTGCAGTGATCACGACCTCTTCAATATCGATGTTTGCAGTTTTTAGCCCTATCTCTTCAAGCACTGTTGCCTCACCATTGTGGCATTCAATATCCTTAAGAATTACAGTCTCATAGGAAATAAAGGATACTCTTATGTCATATGATCCAGGTGCCATTTCCATACTGAATTCACCGTCGATGTCAGTAATTGTTCCATAGGCAGTGCCTTCGGCATATATGGTCACACCGGGTAAATATTCCCCGGTAGTTGCATCAAATACAGTACCTCTGATCGTTGCTTCCTGGGAATAGACTGACTGAATAAGAAAAGAGATCAATATTGCTGAAAAGAATTGTATACGCATTTTTTAATTTCTGAACTTTAAAACCATGAAAAACACGCGGACAGTAAACCGCGTGTTTTATTTCTAACCTAAACTAACTTGTAAATACATGTTATTCCATTGCTCCGCTTACTGCAGCCCATGACCACCCGCTGAATGCGGCAACATTTGCTCCAACTGTATTTGCGCGGTCCCCAACCAGGGTTACAGCTGCATCGGTTCCTTCCCGGAAGAAATCTGTAACTATGAGGGAATCCGGTATTGTAACTTCAATAGTAGCAAGTGTCAGTTCTGCGGGATTGTCATCGAAAGTTTGGCCATACTTTACATCGGCAAAGTAAATATTATTCATATCGAGGTATGAATTTCCGGGATCGTCGGCACCTTTGTTATCGAGGTCTGCAAGGCCTTGGGCATTTCCAGCAAGCACCAGTCCGTTCTTAATGGTATGCTTTGCAGTGGCAGTACCTTCGGCGCCATCCAGTTCAAAGCACTCGTCGCCCGGGTTGATGATGACAAAATTGTCCAGTGTGCCGGCCCATGCCTGGTCTGTGTCAATTGCGTCATCTCCGGTATTCCAGATGATTGCATTTTTAACGGATACAGTTCCGCCAAACCATTCGATACCATCGTCCTGGTTGGATACGACCTCAACATTTTCAATAACGGTTCCGGATCCGACACCACCCAGGGTTAAACCGTTGATCTCATTTCCTTCGCCTATGTTGGCGCCGCCGTGACGGATGGAGATATATTTGATAACGCCCGAATTATCATCAGCAACATCGCCTCCGTAAAGGCCATTTGCATCAGATGCCGGTATTCCTTCAATTTGAACTGAAGCAGCATCTGCTGAGATCGGGGCTTTGCCGAGTACGATCAGTCCACCCCAGAGTCCGGGATATTCAGGGTCAAGGTTGGGACTTGCGACATCTCCCGGCTCAATTTCATCGATCCATGACGTAAAAATGATGGGGGATTCAGCAGTTCCTTCAGCCATGATCTTGCCTCCGCGGGCAATGAGAAGGGCAGTTGCGTTGGAACCAGTTCCGGCCTGACCTTTTACCACAACGCCAGGTTCGATGGTAAGTGATGCACCGTCTAAAACTGTTATCCGGCCACCCAAGACATAAATATTCCCTGTCTCCCAGGTAACATCTCCGCTGATGTTTTCCTCTACGAGAATCCCGCCAACAATTTCGTTGGTATTATTATTTTCAGGATCACACGAGAATCCAAATGCAATAATTGCTGCAAACAATAAGACTGTAATTTTTTTCATTTCTGTAATGGTTTTACATGATTAATTTCATGTTTCAAATTAAAGCCATACAGAACGAATAAAAATTAGGTAAAGATTATTACATTTTTAAGTTTCTGTTAATATTCATGACGGTCTGTTAAGTTCATGTTAACAGATATTGTTCGGATAACACTGCATTTAGTGCTTGTCAATAAAGTCGGGTGGACAGACATTATTTATTGTTTGAAGCGGGAAGCAGGTAAATTTAGCTTTGCAGACTTAGGTACTGATGTTAAATTTTGTTGTATCGTGCAACATTCAATTTTTCTGAAGGAGAAGGAATAATGCTGATCAAACCGCAGAGAATGAAAACACATCAAATGAAGCCATATTCTATGGCCATGATAATGTCCTCAACAGTTTTATCCTCTCCATCCGGATCATAGTTCATTTTGAGATCGTTTCCAAAGAGTCTGGCAATGCCCTGCCAGAAAAAAGCTGTGAATCCGCCTTTAATATCCTTCAAAACTTCGTATGAAGTTCTGCCGATTTCACGGTCAATGAGTTTTACCAATATGATTCCCTGTTTGATGGTCATCCTTCTCATGTCGTCCTCAAATTCTTTCATAATCTCCTTCTCTGCAGCTCTGAGATAAGCTTTCCGGTCTTTATTAGATTTCATGTTGGCAAGTTCCCTGTCCAGCGCCTTAAGTCTCTGGTTTGCTACCAAAGCATAGGGATATGCTTTTTTAACATTGCGCACAAGTCTTCTGTATTTTCTCGAATGCAGGTAATTGTATTTATTAACATCATAGATATTGACCGCTGGGAGTATTATCACAGGCAAAGTATCGCTCCTGTAAACGAGTGGAGCACTGTATGAAAGGTCCTGTTTCTCGTTTTCATGCTGGGCACTGACCTGCAATGACAAGCATAACAAAGAGATCAAAACGGGTATGGTATGTAATCTGATTGTTTTCATCATGGAATATGAATTACAAAAACCGGGCCTTTTTTGTTCGGTGAAGACAGGTATTTTACATTCCCGGTCAGTCAATTATATCGAGCATTGCCTTTACAATATTTTCTGCACCTTCTCCTATCTGTGCAATGTTTGCATCAAGCATATAGCAGGGGGTGGTAAGAATATTAAATTTTTCATCAATGACCACTTCACCATGACCGGTTTTCTTATGCGTTGCACCGATCGCTTCAAGTGCTTCGATGGTATCTGCATCCTGGCCGATGGTAAGGTGCACATCCTGTAATACCCTGGCAATCAATACAGGTGATATGCACAAAGCACCCACAGGTTTTCCCGCGTTAACCATTTCCTTTATTATTCTTTCCACTTCCGGAATAACGGAACTGTCTTTCCCTTTAAATGCCCAGTCTGACAGGTTTTTTGCAGCACCAAACCCGCCCGGGAAAAGCAATCCGTCATAATCACCGGCAGAAAATTTTTCAATGGGCTGAATATTTCCCCTGGCTATTCTGGCTGACTCGATCAATACATTCCGCGACTCGTTCATTTCTTCACCTGTAAGGTGGTTGATCACGTGATGCTGCATGATATCCGGCGCAAATACCTGGTATTCAGCACCATTTTTTACAATGGCATACATGCTCATTGTAGCCTCATGTATTTCGGTTCCGTCAAAAACACCGCATCCTGAAAGTATTACTGCAATTTTCTTCATATGTATATGTTTTTATGATTTTGATTTTTTAAGTTCGATACAATTTATTGAATTTTCTTATGAAAGTAAAGTCATGATCAGAACATTTGTGGCGGTACCGGTTGTTGAGACCTCTAAACTGGCAGGTTTGAGAAACGAATTGAAAAGGTCCCTGCCCGTTGAAAGGATCCGCTGGGTGGACCCTTCACAGCTGCATGTCACCCTTTATTTTCTTGGCAATACAGAACCATCTGTTGCGAACCGTATAGCTGATCGAATGAGGAGATCATTCCGGGGGGTTAAGCCTGAAAGGATTCAGCTGCAGGGTTTGGGTACTTTCGGGAGGAAGGAGAAACCTTCAGTTCTTTGGGCAGGTATGGCGGATGATGCCATATTAATTTCTCTGCATGATCAGGTTATAAATATCTTCAGAGAACTTGACATTGCATGTTCACCTGGAAATTTCACTCCGCATCTGACCATTGCAAGGATCAGGAATGCTTCAGATCCTGAGAAAATCGAAAGGATCTTATCAATGCATGCCACAACACGCCTGGGATATGTTGACATTAAAAGTGTTGTGTATTATGAGAGTAAATTATCTGATAAAGGTCCTGCATATTCAATAATTGAAAAGTCGTCCATTGGCTGACCTTATCAGCCGGGATTCTTATCGATCTCAATAAGCAGGTCGTCTTTCATTACCGAATCATTTTGACGAACAGCAATTTTTCTGATCACCCCGTCAACATGACAGGATATTTCATTTTGCATTTTCATTGCTTCGAGGATGATCACAGGTTCCCCGGTGTTAATTTCATTTCCCTCTTCAACAAGAACTTCAATTACTTTGCCGGGCATAGGGGCTGCAATATTTACTACGGAAGAGTCTCCAGCCTGTTTCTCAAGGAATTTTTTTCTTTTCAGCGAGAATGGTGTTTCGACGGTAAAGGTATGCCACACACCATTTAACATGATTGTATACTTGTTCTGGTTCTTTTCTATGATTTCAAGGGGATATTTTTTGTTTTTCCACAATACATAGGAAAAACCATTGGGGTCTTCATAGAGTTTTAAGTTCACCGTTTCCCCCATGTATTTGATCTTTTTCTCAAGTGGATTTTTAAAAGTGTATTCTTTTTCAGTGCTGCTGAGAGCAATCAACTTCGTTTTTTTTCCTTTCTTAGTTGCTGATTTATTTTCGCTCATTCGTTTAAAATTTATTATTTGATTGAAAATGAAGAAATAATAAATATTATGTTTGTTTTCATTACAGAAATATTTTAACGAAGTCGTTTGTTTAACAGCCAGGGAGTGATGTTTTTTCCTTTATCGACATTGAGTTTTTTTCCTTCTGCTTCATCGAGTTCCCTTACATAATCATATACTGCAAAAAATGCTGCCAGCATCTCTTCCTCGGGCTCTGAATGGTAATATATCCTTAATTCTTCGGTCAGGAAAGATGTATTGAACTTGCCTTTCCTGAAGTTGCCGTTTTGGAGAACCGCCCTGCAGAAAGACAGTGTTGTTTTTGTTCCTTTTATCCAGAATTTTCTGATGGCGTTGGTTGAATATTGCAAGGTTTTATCTCGATCTTCACCGTAAACGATCAGTTTTGCTATCATGGAATCGAAATACGGAGTGATGACAGATCCGTCACGAACACCGGTATCCACCCTGATGTTTTCATTTTCAGGGTATGAGATCTTTTCTATGGTGCCCAGGCTGGGCGAGAATCCCGACTGAACATCTTCTGCATTTATCCTGAATTCTATGGCATGTCCTTTCAGTTTGATATCCTTTTGTGAGACTTTCAGTTTTTCATCCTGAGCGATCCGTATCATTTGCTCAATCAGGTCGATACCTGTTACCATTTCAGTCACCGGGTGTTCGACCTGTATCCTTGTATTCATCTCCATAAAATAGAATTTCCGGTCGCTATCCAGGAGAAATTCAACGGTTCCTGCAGAGAAATAACCCACAGCCTTTGCAAGTTTTATGGCTGCTTTCCCCATCTCTTCCCTGAGTTCTTTATCCAATGCCGGTGAGGGTGATTCTTCAATCAGCTTCTGGTGTTTTCTTTGTATGGAGCATTCGCGTTCACCCAGGTGGACAACATTGCCGTGTTTGTCTGCAAGTATTTGAAATTCAATATGTCTCGGCTCCGAAGCATATTTTTCAATAAACATGGACGGATCGTTAAAAGCCTTTAACGATTCATTTGAGGCCATATTGAACAGCCGCTCAATTTCAGCCTCGCTTTGTACAATGCGCATTCCTCTACCTCCCCCTCCGGCAGAAGCCTTTAATATTACCGGGTAACCGATGATGTTTGCCATCCTGGCTGCATAGCCGGCGTTCAACACAGTTCCCTTACTTCCTTTTAAAAGCGGAATGCCATTTTTCCGGGCAATCTCCTTTGCGACGGTTTTATTTCCCATCTTGTAAATGACTTCTGAAGAAGGCCCCACAAAAATTATGTTTTCTTCCTCACAGCGACTTGCGAATAGCGGGTTTTCGGCAAGAAAACCATAGCCTGGATGCACCGCATCTATATGGTGTTTCTTGACAGTATGAATGATCCTTTCGATATCAAGGAATTCAGGAGTGTCGCTGAGACATTCGGTAAAATCAATAATATGGTCTGCTTCTTCCAGGTACCATGCATTTGGTTCTTTGGAAGTTTTCAAAACGTAAGTATCAACTCCCATTTCCCGGGCTGTCCGAATAATACGGATAGCGATTTCACCGCGGTTTGCAATAAGAAGACTTTTGATTTTCATAGCATACGTTTACAGAGGTATATTACCGTGCTTACGCGAAGGATTGGTCATATATTTATTCTCAAGTGCAAGGAATGCAGACTTAAGTTTTTTTCGTGTAATGGCCGGGTCGATCACTTCATCAATGAACCCTTTTTCATCGGATATATATGGATTTGCAATTTGATCCCTGTACTTGACAGCCAGTTGCTTTTTCAGCATCACCGGATCTTCAGCTTCAGTCAATTCTTTCCGATAAAGTATGGCAACGGCACCCTCAGGACCCATGACAGCAATTTCTGCAGTTGGCCAGGCGAAGTTAAAATCACCGCCCAGGTTCTTGCTGTTCATCACACAGTAAGCTCCGCCATATGATTTTCTCAGAATGACCGTAATTCGGGGAACAGTAGCATCGGCATATGCATACAACAATTTTGCTCCATGCCTGATTATACCATTGTGCTCCTGGTCAATTCCAGGCAGAAATCCTGGGACATCTTCAAGTGTCAGCAGGGGGATATTGAACGAATCACAGAATCTCACAAATCTTGCTCCTTTTACGGAGCTGTCTATGTCCAGCGTGCCTGCCAGTACCTTGGGCTGGTTTGCGACAATACCTATCACTTTCCCATCCAATCTGCCAAAACCCACAACAAGGTTTTGCGCATACCTCTCACTGATCTCGTAAAATGACCGTTTGTCGACCAGCAGTTCAATTACATCTTTAACATCATACGGTTTGTTCGGGTCATCCGGAACAATATCACGCAATTTTTCTTCTACATCCTGGGTTTCATCTTCACCAGAAAGTTCAATTTCCGGAGAATTTTCAAGGTTGTTTGAAGGAAGATAGGATATCAATCGTCTTACTCCGAGAAGCGTGTTTTCCTCATCCTCAAATATCATCTGGGCGACCCCGCTTTTCTTGGCATGCACCTCGGCACCGCCAAGATCATCAAATGTTACCTCCTCGTTTAACACCTCTTTGACAACATTCGGACCTGTTACAAACATGTAACTGGTTTTGTTGGTCATAAAAACATAATCGGTAATGGAGGGTGAGTAAACGGCACCTCCTGCTGCCGGGCCCAATATCACGGATATTTGAGGAATAACTCCCGATGCCTGTACATTGCGATAAAAAATGCCTGCATATCCTGCCAGGCTGGCAACCCCTTCCTGGATCCTTGCTCCACCTGAGTCTATGAGTCCGATGATGGGGGCTCCCATTTTCAGGGCCATATCCTGGATCTTCATTATTTTGGATGCATGTACAGAACCAAGAGAACCTCCCATCACATTGAAATCCTGCGCATATGAAAATACAAGTCTTCCCTGGACCTGTCCGTGACCAATGATCACCCCATCTCCATAGGCTGCTGTAACACGACCAAACTCCCCGTCGGATTTTGCTGAAGAGACAAATGCGTCTATTTCTTCAAAGGTATCTTCATCGTAAAGGATTTCAATTCTTTCCCTGGCAGTTAGTTTTCCTTTGGAATGTTGTTTTTTGGCGTCATAATGTGACTCAAACATCTGCTGCCTTTCAAGGAATTTCTTGAAGATTTTTCCGTTTACATCCATGAATAATACTTATCAATCAATATACAGACAAATCAACAACTAAATTGTTGCCGGATCGGCCAAATTCACACAGGCAAAACTATAAATAAAATCTTATTTTCGACCGGGAAACATGAATTTGTTCCCAATATTCGGATATGTTATTGAATTGCAATTTATTATAATAATATATCCACACTTATTTTTTCGAATAGTCAGCGGCTGTTGCCGGGTCCTCCCTAACTCACTTCTCCCATGAAAAATATTCCGGATTTCAATAATGCCGGGTAATAACGGGTATTTGATCAAAAAAAAACCGGCTCGTTAAACAAGCCGGTTTTTGATTATTAGGTGTTCTATTATTTTTTGAATGTCCTCATGTAACTTACGATTGACCAGATATCCTCTTCGGACAATTTGTTTTCATAGCCAGGCATTTCATCGCGGCCAACAAGTGTTTTGTAAAAATGCTCGCCGTCTGTCTGGTTCTGGTAATAGTCACCTGAGAAGTCACCTGAAAAGGTTTCAAGACCTCTTGCTTTGGGTCCGTCACCCAATCCTTCCCTGCCGTGACAGGATGCACAATGTCTCTTGTAAAGCATGCCACCCATTTTCAATGCCTGGTCATCACCTTTAACAGGGTTCTCCATATTTTTATACTCGTCAGGCACCGGCCAGGGTTCGGGTTGGTCCTGTGGTATGTTCATAGCTGCAAAAGCTGTAAATAAAACAGCAGCCAATCCAAGTACTGATAGATTTCTAATTCGTTTTTTCATGTGTATAGATTTATGTGTTGTAAAATTATATGCAAAAAGCTTACCAAAAATATCTATTCTTCAGATTTGGTTTCATTCTCAGTTTCTTCGATCCAGCCATAACCAGAAATGATGGCTATAAAGTTGGCAGATTTGGTATGACCAATTGTGCTGACATAGATATGTATGACAAGGAACAAAGATATAAAGAATCCCATCGCTACATGAAGCACATCGGTAATAAGTATTCCGCTGACACCAAAGAGGGCCTTGATAACTGATTCTGGAAAAAGCAGGCCAAGTCCTGAAATAATCACCAGAGGAACACCTACATACATAGCAAGGACATAGAATAATTTTTGCAATGGATTGAATTTTCGTTCTTCAGTCAGGGGAAACGGCTTTTTTTCACCTTTAAACATACCAAATGCATAGTAACCTGACTGTTTCACCAGCCGGTTCATCAATCCTTTCAATGGCATTTTGTAATATTTGCGGTTTTTACTAACAGCATTTGCAATTAAAAAGAAAAGGTAGCTGAAGCTTAAAATGACACCGGTAACATTATGGATCTTTACTGCCCAGGAGAACTCGATCAGTATTCTGTCAGGATCCACATAATACATACTGATCCCTGTCAATATCAACAGGAGAATACACAGCGCATTGATTGCATGCCAGATCCTGATGGAAAGCGGGTAGTGATATGATAATTTTGCCATTTCTCTATTTTTTATAAATAATACGCGCAATAATGTGAATGGAAACTCCACCAAGTGTCGCCAGGAAAAGTATTATGCCGATCGTACTCAGAAATGTATTCCTGTTGGCACCAATTACATATGCCTCATTCAGGATAACACCGTTAATAAATCCATATCTTCTTCTGCTTTCTTTCGCTTCGTGCTTGTAAAGCGAAGCCATCAGGATTGAATTTTTTGAATGGCATTCTGCGCACTTTTTGACTGCTTTATCACTGGATAGCACATGATGAGCAACGAAAGTGCTATCAGAAATGGATGTGTGACATTCAATACACCTTACACTACCAAAGTGTGTGGCCTGGTTTGGAAGCCAGTCATGGGTTTCCAAAATATTGATCTCTTCCCTTTCGGTCAGCAGCTCAAACCTGCTGAAATCAGAATGACAGGAAAGACAGATGTCGTTGTTATATGCAATGCCATCGGAAATACTCGTTCCGTCAGCGCCTATGGTAAGTTTGTAGGCGTGTGGATCGTGACACTTCCAGCAGGAAAAGTTTTCGATACCTTTGGCATGTACGCTTTCCATGTACTCCATTTCAATATCCTCAAATCGGAAATGTGCATAGTTTTCATCGTATCCATGACAATCAATGCATTGGTAGGGCTGTTCAAGCCTGGCTTCAAGGGGATGGGGAAACTCCTCGTATTCATAGGCATGGCAATCAAGGCAGGCGAAACTATTGTGTACCATTGAGTAATATTCATCCCGGGTTACAATTTTATCCTTACACATGGACTGCATTATCTCTCGCCCGAAAAACTCATCAATAAGTACATATTTAGTATTGGCGTGACATTCAAAACAGCTTTCATTTTCATCGACAAAATCATTTACCTGCCTGTATGCATCCAGATTCAGATCAGATGTTGCTGAATCGCTTTGTGCCATCGTACCTGCAGAGAATGCCAGAAAGATCGACAGTAAGATTCGGGTGATCTTTTTCATAAGTTTTGGGTTTATAATTGTATTGGCCTAATTTTTTATACGGTATGACATTCAATAGATCCATTTAAGCAACAGGCCGTTTAGAATTTGATTGAAATGTTAAAGCCAAACTGATAATTCAGATCAAAGGGATTATTGCTGTTGTAAGCAACATTGTAGTTCTTGATCAATGCATTGTAATTGGATGCAAATACCCTGAATGAGTGGGTACTTGTACCGATTTCCACACCCAGGGCCAGATTTGGATATACATCCGCGTCCGGTTGGGTTACGGGCTGTTCATATTCAAGTATGATCGAATGAAAGCCAAGGACCATGGCACGAATGCCTGTATTGACTGAAAAATTAATATTGTTGTACCCTTCTTCCACAGCGTTCATCCAGATAAATGTGGGGGCCACCTGGGCACTGATAAGCATACCGAATTTTCTGGATACGATCAATTGGTTCATGTAAGACAAACGGTGAACCGCTTTAAAGAGCGCCGGGTCTCCGAATGCTTCTGAGTCTCTTGCATCCACGACCATATTACCTGCGTAGCTTAAGGATACCGGGATCTTTCCTGAACGGGTTTGCGTCAAAATGCTGTATTTCCATTCAAGGTCCTGCAATTTATAGCTTCGGGTAGTTCCCAGTCCTACCATTAATTTATCGGTAATACCGTATGACAATGCCATCCTTGTATTGGCTGTTCCATAAATGCCAAAGATGTCGCTGATTGATGATATTTTTGAAAACCTGTGCTGGATCTCAAGTCCAAGTGCGCCTTTGTAAGGATTAACCGTGGTCTGGTTGTCAATAAGAAGGGTAGTTTCAAAGGGTGGCCTGATGGGTTTGTCTTCTTCTTCCTGACTGAATACAGGAACGCAAATAAGCATCAGTGCAAAAATTGAAACGCTGATAATGATTCTGTTATTCATCTGTTTATTTTTTTAGTTTTTATAGGTCAGATAGCCAGCCCCGAAGTATATCGGGGGAACTTGCCATGATAATTTATTATCAAAGAAACGTAACACAAGAATTGAAATGATCATAAGCGTGTGTCAATAATTTTGTCATGGCTCGGTTCATAATGATATGTTTTATTTGGATTAGTCATTAGGTGCACCTGCAGTGATCCATTCAAGGATCAATTCTTTATTGGATGCTGATGTATAGGATTTATGTGATCCTTCAAGCATGGTCATGATCAAACTTGAACCGGGGTCATCCGTATCTATGTACCCTCCTGTTGTCAGCGCTAAATAGGAATTCCCTTCCGAAAGATTTGGGTCAAGGTTTCCTGAGTGACAGTCGACGCAATCGTTGTTGAAGATCGGTTGTATGGATGTACTGAATGACTCATAACCCACCTCCGGGGGTACGATTTCATATTGTGTACAGGATTGGAGGCCTAAAATCAAAATAATGGATATTGCCGGAATAAGCATTCTTCCAGACAATGTGAGAGTTCTGATCGTTGTTTTCATAGCCGTTTTCAAAATTATTTAAATATCTATTATTCCTACCTATTTAAAAAATGATATCGATAGCCAAAAAAACTGACCTGAATCAGTTTTTTTTAATTCAAATGCATTTCAATGGAATCCATTTTTCAATTTGAATGCAAGAAAGCAAATATGTTTGAAACGTGAAATGTTTAACAATAGATTTTTCATGTTTTAGAATCGATTTAAATTAGTGATCAAGCGGGTTTTAGGGCATTAAGGGGTTTGGTGGAAGCGACAAAACTAAAAAAAACACATTTTGCAAACGATATTTCAATCTTTCGTCACATTAACCTGTACATAATCATAAAAAATTACAAGTATGAAGTACGGTATTAACAAAGCTACCCTACTGGGTAATGTTGGCGAGGAGCCAAGGATCAATGAGAAAGACGGGGATGTTTTTCTTGCAAGCTTTTCATTTGCGACCTCCGAAACATACAGGGATAAAAATGATGAGGAGGTCAAGGTTACACAATGGCACCGGATCAAGGTATGGAACAAGAGAGCTTCACTGATCAAGCAATATGTAAAGAAGGGGGATCTTCTTTACATCGAAGGTAAGATTGTGAACAACAATTGGGACGATAAGGAAGGAAACAAGCACTACAGCACCGAGATAGAGTGTGACAACCTGGTGTTCCTGAGCCCCAAGCAGACAGTTGTCAATTGATGTTTTGTAATTAGGTTCAAACAGAATCAGTTGATCGTTCAAGGCGTTGCAGTTTCGTTATTGCAACGCCTTTCTGTTAATAACACCAGCCCCAATTATGAATTGTAATTTTCTATTGGTTCACAGGTGCAAATAAGGTTGCGGTCCCCATACCCGTCATTGATCCTTGCAACATAAGGCCAGAATTTGTTTTTTTTCACCCATTCCAGGGGAAAAGCAGCTTTCATTCGATCATAGGGATGGGGCCATTCGTCGGATGCAATCTCTTCCTGGGTATGCGGGGCATTTTTTAAAGGGTTGTCCGTTTTGTCAGATTTTCCATCCGCGATCATGCTTATCTCTTTTGCAATGTCGATCATGGCATCAGCGAACCTGTCAAGTTCTTCCTTTGATTCGCTTTCCGTGGGTTCTACCATGAGTGTTCCATGAACGGGAAAAGAGAGGGTGGGAGCATGAAAACCATAATCCATCAGGCGTTTGGCAATGTCTGTTTCAGTAACATCAGAATCAGCTTTAAAATTCCTGCAGTCCAGGATCATCTCATGAGCAACAAAACCGTTTTTCCCTGTGTAGAGAATATTAAATTTGTTTTTTAGCCTTGCAGCAAGGTAATTGGCGTTAAGTATCGATACTTTTGTTGATTCAGTGAGTCCTTCTTTGCCAAGTAGTTTCAGATAGGCATGGGAGATGGGCAGTATTCCTGCACTTCCGAAAGGTGCAGCGGATATTGCACTGATGCCTTTTACACCACCGGTTTGTACTACGGGGTGTGCAGGCAGAAATTCAACCAGGTGTTTTGCAACTCCTATGGGGCCCACACCCGGACCTCCACCGCCATGGGGAATGGCAAATGTCTTGTGGAGATTCAGGTGACAGACATCAGCCCCAATGATCGCGGGATTGGTCAGACCGACCTGGGCATTCATATTGGCTCCGTCCAGGTAAACCTGTCCTCCATGTTGATGTACTTTATCTGCTATTTCGATGATGTTTTCTTCAAATACACCATGTGTAGAAGGGTAGGTTATCATTATGGCAGCCAGGCGATCGGCATTTTCCTCAACCATTTGATTCAATGAATCTGTATCAATATTCCCTTTGTCATCACAAGGCACTACTTTAACAACCATCCCGGCCATAACAGCGCTCGCAGGATTGGTGCCGTGTGCCGACGCAGGGATCAATACGATATTCCTTTGTCCTTCTCCATTGATGTCATGGTATGCCTTAATCACCATCATCCCGGTATATTCTCCGGTGGCGCCGGAATTGGGTTGAAGGGATATGGTCTCTAAACCAGTAACTTTCTCCAGGTCATGGTTAAGTTCATTCATCATCTGGTAATATCCTTCTGCCTGGTTCATGGGTACAAATGGATGCATATTGGAAAATTCCGGAAGACTAACCGGGTATAATTGTGTTGCCGCATTCAGTTTCATTGTACAGGAACCCAGGGAGATCATTGACTGGGTAAGAGAAATATCCCTTTTTTCCAGCATCCTTATGTAGCGCATAAGGTTGGTTTCTGAGTGATATTTGTTGAAGACTTCCTGCTGCAATACAGGTTCTTTTTTCAATAATGCACCGGGGATTACAGATTTTTTATCCAGTGAGGATGATTGAGCAAATGATTTTTTAACGGCAACTGCAAATACATGCAATATTGCATTTAATTCCTGCTCCTTGGTGGTCTCATCCGTGGAGATCAGTACCGAATTATCCGCGGGATAATAAAAATTGATTTGCTCATCTTCTGCCAGTTTTCGAATCGTGCCGGCTTTTATACCTTTGGGAAGGTTTACTTTTATGGTATCGAAGAAAATTTCATTTTCCTGTTCATAACCGAGTTTTTCTAGTTTTTCACTCAGGTACACCGCTCCTGTATGTATGTCCTCGGCTATTCTCCTGATCCCCCCGGGACCGTGATAAACCACGTACATGCCTGCCATATTGGCCAGCAGGGACTGTGCCGTGCATATATTGGAAGTTGCCCTTTCCCTTTTGATATGCTGTTCACGCGTCTGCAGGGCCATTCTCAGCGCCGGGTTTTCGTGTTTGTCGACTGAAACCCCGATGATGCGCCCGGGCAGTTGCCTTTTAAAATTTTCCCTTGTAGCAAAATATGCAGCATGGGGGCCTCCGTAAAACAAAGGCACACCAAATCTTTGGGTAGATCCTGCCACCACATCTGCACCCCATTCCGCAGGTGGTTTAAGCAGGACAAGGCCCATGATATCTGCGGCTGCACCGACAAATATTCCCTTATTGTGGGCTTTTTCGGCAAATGCACTGTAATCAAAAAGTTTTCCGTCAGCAGCAGGATACTGAACGAAGCAGCCAAACGTTTTATCAGTAAATGCCGGTTCTTTAAAACTGCCTGTTACAATTTTTATTCCCAGGGGGGCAGCCTTTCCTTTCAAAAGGTCCATGGTCTGGGGAAATATATTCCTATCGACAAAGAATTCATTTTTTTCTGCCCTGACATCAGCCCTTGACCTTGAATTATGCATCATGATCATAGCTTCAGAGGCTGCAGAAGCTTCATCCAGTAATGATGCATTGGCGAGCTCAAATCCTGTTAATTCAGTAATTACGGTTTGAAAATTCAACAAGGCCTCCAGCCTTCCCTGGGATATTTCTGCCTGGTATGGAGTATAAGAGGTATACCAGTTGGGATTCTCAAGTATGTTCCTGCGAATTACAGATGGCATTAAAGTATTGTAATATCCCTGGCCAATATATGATTTGAACAACCAGTTCTTTTTACTGATCCCGGTAATGTAATCAAGGTATTGTGATTCGGACATGCCCCTGTCGAATACAAATTTTTCAGGTTTGAGTATGGAAGCAGGAATGGTCTTTTGTATCAATTCATCCAGTGAATCTACTCCTATGGTTTTAAGCATCGCTTCAACTTCCTCTTTTCCAGGACCTATATGCCTTGTACTGAATTTATCTTCTCTCATGATGAAACTTTGAGCATTGAAAAAATTGAAAACCAAATATAACTATTAGGGTACTCTGTTGATGTATTTAATTTCATGTTTTATAATCATTAAAAAAAGGATTCTCCGACTTTTCTTTTGATATTGTGGAGCTTCCTCCGTGTCCGGGGTGTATTTTGGTTTCCCCCGGTAATGAAAACAGATTGTCTTTTATGCTTTTGATCAAGGTATCGTAATCACCCCCGGGCAAATCGGTTCTGCCTATACTCCCTTCAAAAAGGGCATCACCTGTAACAACGAAACCTCCCTCTTTTGAATAGAAAGCAAGACTGCCCTGTGAATGACCCGGGACATGTATCGCCTTCAGTTCAGAATCTCCGAATGTAACAGCATCCTCGTGCCCGAGCGTCTGATCGGGTTCGGATAATTCATCAATGGTAAATCCAAAGAGTTCACCCATAAGCGGGGCATTCTCCAACATCTCTCCCTCAAGTTTATGTGCAAGGAATGGCACATGGTACATATCTTTAATATGTTGTATGCCAAGAACATGGTCTACATGGCAATGTGTATTGACTACCGATACGGGTTTCAGCTGGTGGTCATTGATGAAGTTGCTTAAAGCATCTTTTTCAGTTTCGGTATAGCAGGCAGGATCAATGATGAGGCATTCCCCGGTATTGTCATATATGATATAGGTGTTAACCTGAAATGAATTAAATACCAACCTGTCAATTTTGATCATCTCTAATTTGATTTACCCTGAACCAATGGAACAAACGAAAAGTAGCCATGTTCGGACTTTTTGATGTCATTTTTACCAGTTTTTTCAACAAGGATCATTTTTTGTCCAAGGCGGCCACCGACTGGAATGACCATCCTTCCGTTGACAGCCAGCTGCTGAAGGAGTTTTTCAGGGATCTCCCCGGCTCCGGCAGTTACGAGTATCCTGTCAAAAGGAGCAAGTGAGGGCAATCCTTCATACCCGTCTCCGTAATAGAAATTTGGTTTGTATCCCAATGATATCAACTGGCTGCGGGATTTCTCATATAATTCCCTGATGCGTTCTATGGTATAAACACGCATTCCAAGTTCCAGTAAAATGGCTGTTTGATAGCCTGAGCCCGTTCCTATCTCCAGTATCTTTTTGTGTTTTTCCGGATTAAGGAGCTGCGTCTGAAAAGCCACTGTGTAGGGTTGAGAGATGGTCTGACCGGCAGCAATTGGGAATGCTTTATCTGCGTAGCTGTGAGAAAGAAAGCTGCTGTCCATGAAAAGGTGTCTTGGAATCCTGTTCATGGCATCCAGAACTTCATTATTTGTAATGCCTTTTTCTCTTATGGAATCAATAAGCTTTTTTCGGAGCCCCTTGTGCCGATAAGTGTCTTTCATGACGTTAAAGTTAGCAGGAAAATATAAAATGATAAAAAGAAAAATTGATGGTTGTTTTCATTGATCGGCCGAGTTTTAAGAAAGCATTGAAAAATGTTACTGTATGGGAATTTATAAAAAGATTCTGAACTCCTTTTGAACTGCCTGAATCGCTTTGTTTGTATTTTTTTCATAGTTTCGTGCAATTTTTTTGATATTTAATTGTTTTAACTTTAGAGTCGACCAATTCCAATGGCTAAAAACCATACCACGCAACGCATTAAATACATTCTATTTGATTACCTGGCTGCTTCAGCTGCCTGGGTGTTGTTTTATTTGTATCGCAAACTCAACGTTGAGCCGCTCACTTTTGGTTACAATGTTCCGATCAATCTCGATCTCAGGTTCTGGCTCGGTGCATTCGTCATGCCCGTTGCCTGGCTTATACTGTATTATTTCTCTGGTTTTTACAGGAATATATTCAGGAGATCAAGACTGGATGATTTCCTGCGTACCTTTTTGACCGTATTGTTTGGAGTGGTTGTAATATTCTTCCTGTTGATACTGGATGATGTCATTCCTGATTACAGGCATTATTACAAACTATTTTCAACCTTGTTCCTTTTGCAATTCACCTTTACGCTAATTCCTCGGATTATTCTTACCAATAATTCGATTCGCCTGGTCCATGATCGAAGGCTGGGATTCAATACAATTTTTATCGGAAGTAATGAGAATGCAAGGGAAGTCTATCTGGATCTTCAGCAGGAAAGAAATTCCAGCGGTCATTTCATAAAGGGGTTTGTTCATGTACATTACAAGGACCATTACCAGTTGCAGGATCATATTCCACATCTTGGAGGACATCAGAAGCTGGAGAGCATTATCAGGCAGAATAATGTCGAGGAGGTGATCATAGCCCTCGAACCTTCAGAGCATGAAGAGATCAGTGATATTATCAACAGGCTCAGCCTGATGGATGTCAGGATAAGCGCCATACCCAGCATGACGGATATTTTGTCGGGCCGGGTAAAATCAACCACCATCTTTGAAACTCCTTTGTTGGAAGTCAGTCATGAGCTGATGCCTATCTGGCAATCCAATGTAAAACAGCTGCTTGATATTTTCCTGTCATTGGTGGCGATCATCATCCTTTTTCCTGTGGAGATATTCCTGATTGTTGGGGTAAAATTATCTTCTCCGGGTCCTTTGTTGTATACCCAGGAACGCGTTGGAAGATATGGGAAGCCCTTCATGATCTATAAATTTCGTTCGATGTACGATAAAGCAGAGAACAATGGGCCGGAGCTTTCCAGAAAAAATGATCCAAGGGTCACCCGGTTTGGATATTTTATGAGGAAGCACCGGTTTGATGAGATCCCGAATTTTATTAACGTATTGAAGGGTGAAATGTCGCTTGTAGGACCGCGGCCGGAGAGAAAATATTATGTTGACAAGATCATCTCTGAAGCTCCGCACTATATACACCTTCAAAAGGTTAAGCCAGGGATCACTTCGTGGGGCCAGGTAAAATACGGTTATGCTGAAAATGTGGAACAGATGATCAGGAGACTTCGGTACGACCTGTTATATATTGAAAACATGTCCCTATTCGTCGATTTAAAGATTCTTTTCTATACCGTTGTTACCATTTTCAGGGGATCAGGCATCTGATCCTGTAATGGTGAAGCAACGGGACCCCGTCAATCAAAACTTTTCATGCGATAGAAAACAGGGCCGATCCCGAAGATCAACGGTTCTTATTCACATTTTTTACGGACTGTAGCATGACTTTTTACATGCCTTTAATTCAGTCCCCTTGCTTCAAGTAAAGCATTTACATCGGGTTCCTTACCCCTGAATGCAACGTACATTTCCATGGGTTCCATAGTGCCTCCCCTGGACAGTATGTTTTTCCTGAACGAAGCGGCCAGCGATGGATTGAAAATGTCTCCTGATTCTTTAAAAGCCATGAAAGCATCTTTGTCCAGCACTTCCGACCAGATATAGCTGTAATACCCGGCAGAATATCCCCCTGAAAAAATGTGACTGAAATAGGTGGATTTGTAGCGGGGAATTATTTCATCTATCAGTCCAACTTTGTCCATTGCCTTGTCTTCAAAATCATTGACATCCATATCAATCGTCTTGTTGAGGGAATGGTATTGCATATCAAGAATGGAGGCTGCCAGGTATTCGGTTGTAACAAAGCCCATGTTGAATTTACTGCTTGCTTCAAGTTTATCCAGCAATTCATCCGGTATTGAATTGCCTGTTTCATGGTGCCTTGCATATTTGCTGAGTACTTCAGGATGCTTGCCCCAATTTTCCATGATCTGTGACGGCAACTCAACGAAGTCTCTCGGAACACTTGTGCCTGAAATTCCCGGATAGGTGCAGTCGGAGAACTGACCGTGGATGGCATGTCCCATTTCATGAAAGAGAGTAAGTGCTTCATCGAAGCTCAGCAATGCTGGCTTATCGCCGGAAGGTTTGGAAAAATTGCATACAATGGATCCCACGGTACTGATGTTTTCGCCGTTTCTGACATGTTGTTTCCTGTAACTTGTGCTCCACGCACCTGCCCTTTTGCCGGCCCTTGGATGGAAATCCAGATATTGAACTCCCAGATGGGAACCATCAGGATTCTTTAACTCATAGGCAATTACATCTTCATGATACACAGGAAGGTCATCCCTGTGCTCAAAAGTAACCCCGTATAGGTTTTCGACCACATTGAATACTCCTTCTGTAACTGATTCAAGACTGAAATATTCCCGAACTTCCTCTTCGTTCAAGGCATATTTTTCTTTCCTGATCTTTTCAGCATAATACCACCAGTCCCATGAAGCGAGTTTAAATTCTCCACCATCCTTATTGATCATCTCCTGCATCATACTGGCTTCATTCTTAGCCATCTCAAGTGCAGGTTCCCATAACTTCATAAGCAATTCATTTACATTGCCGCTATTTTTTGCCATCCTTTCTTCAAGGACGTATTCAGCATGACTTTTGTAACCAAGCAGATGCGCTCTCTCTGTCCGGAGTCTGACCATCTCGGCTATGTTTTCCTTGTTGTCAAACTCATTGTCATTGTTACCCCGGTTGTACATGGCTTTGTAGATCTGTTCCCGGAATTCCCTTTTGTCGGAATAGGTTAAGAACGGGATCCAGCTTGGTTTCTGCAATGTGAAAACCCATTTCCCGTCAAGGTCATTTTCAGCAGCTGTTTCGGCAGCCTGTGCCACAACGCCTTCAGGCAACCCAGATAGATCCTCTTCGTTATCAATTACCAGCAGGTAGCTGTTTGTTTCCATTAATAAATTGTCACCAAACTGCAGGGACAGCATTGAGAGTTGCTCATCGATCTTTCGCATCTTTTCCTTCTCACCTTCACTGAGGTTGGCACCGCTTCTTACAAAGCGTTTGTATATTTTGTCAAGTAACATTGATTGCTCCTGGTCCAGATCGAGCTCTTCCTGCTTATTATAAACATGTTTTATTCTTTCAAACAGCTCAGGATTGAGATTAATGTTGCTCCTGTGAGCAGACATAAGCGGTACAAGTTCTTTCGCTATCTCCTGCATCTCGTCGCTTGTGTTGGCCGACCGGATGTTATAGAATATACTTGACACCTGGTTAAGTTTGTTGCCGCTGTAATCCAGGGCAGCAATGGTGTTTTCGAATGTAGGTTCCTCACTGTTGCTGACGATGTCATCAATTTCCCGGTTCTGCAATTCCATTGCCTTATTAAAGGCCGGTAAATAATGATCATACTCAATAAGGTGGAAAGGGGGTACTTCGAAAGTGGTTTTGAATTCGGCCAATAGGGGATTCATCTCTTTTTTATTTGTATTGCATCCTGCAGCCAGTAAAGACATTGCAGTAATAATTATTAATGACTTTTTCACGATGTGTAAGTTTTTATTAATATGAAATGCGAAATTAACAGAATTGCGGACAGAATCAAAATCACGGAAACTAACCTGAATTATTCATGAGTTTTTCGTAACAGATCAATTCGTGAATAATTCAGGATAAGAGGGGAGAACATTCCTGACAGTAACTATTGTCTTAAAGCGAAAGGCAGTATTTACGTGGTTTGCGGAAGCCTCGTGGGATCAGGCTTTGTTTTCAATCATACTGGAATAGTTGATACGGTTCCTGTTGAGGCTTACCATGCCTTTTCTCTCCATTTGTTTCAGGAGCCTTGAAACGACTTCCCTGGATGTACCCAGCGAAGAGGCGATGTCCTGGTGCGATCCGGTAAATTCTAATGATTTTGTATTCCTGTAGCGATCAATAAAGAACCTTTCGAGTCGTTCGTCCATTTTTAGAAATGCCACACTGTCGAGTGTATTGAGGAGTTCGTCAAACCTTTTTCTCATGGATACCATTACAAACTCTTTCCATGTCTGGTACCTCGACATCCAGCTGTCAAGAAGTTCCACGGGCAGCACAATTACCTCCGCGTCTTCTTCAGCAACAGCCCTGATGCGGCTGCGTGACCTTTCAACACAACAACTCAGTGACACGGTGCATATTTCACCTTTTTTTATGTAGTAAAGCAGCAATTCATTGCCGTCAATATCCATGCGTGTAACCCTGATAATTCCGTTGAGAACGATGGGGAAGGACCTTATGTACTGGTCCTCCTTGATGAGCGTTTCGCCCTCATCCACTGATTTAAGAATTCCTTCATCAGCGATCACTTCCCGCAGTTCCGATTCAAAGAACGGAAAGCTCTTCTTAACTATTTCTTCATGGATCATTCGATAAAGTTATAAGTAAAAAGTTAAATGTGAAAAGTAAAAAACCACGAAGTAAAATTATTTTTTCCATCAATAAATAATCGGGAAAAGTAAAGCTCAATAATGAATGAACCGATTCAGAACCGGATTACCTTGCATTGCCTGTTTCCAGATCGATGATGACTTCATTGTCAGCAGGATGAAGGTCCGAATACAGTTCTTTGATAAGTCTGCGCTTTGTCAGGATCATCAATTTTCCGAACAATCCAACACCTGAAAGATCAAGGTAGCGGTCAACACTCGGTTCATCTCCTTCATAATGTTCAATGAAAGCGTCACCGATCTGCCCGGAAAGTTTCCTGGCATCTTCCTTCCTGAGCCACATCGATATCATTACTTTTTCAGCAATGCCGGCTATTCCGGAATGAACATATTCCCGGCTGAAATCGACAAACCCCTCAGGCATTGATGGAATATTTTCAATAAACATGGAACTGATGTGCAATTCATTGTTTTTGAGGCGGACTTCCCGCAGCGGACATGGATAGGTTACAAGTGATCCTGTTTCCACATCAACGACAAAGTCACCGTCTCTCCATTTTTTGATGGTAACATCCTGTGAATGATAGTGTCCGGTGAAAACAACATTGATCCCTGCATCGGCAAATCGCCGCGATACCCTTTTGTATTTATTTACCACATATTCACCGAAGAACCTGTCCTGCTTCTGGTAGTGTTCTATTATGCCATGGTGCATGAATGCAAACATTAATTTATTCTTCTCCCTTCCTTTATCAGCTATGCCTTCTATCCATTTTATGGTTTCCCTGTGGAACTCTCCATCTGTTTCAGGGTGATGACCTGGTTCATTTTCCCTGTAAAGAGATGCATCCAGTGCAAATACCCACAATCCGTTTACAGGTTCAATGACATAACTTAAAGAATTTGAATCCCTGTAAATAGCATCTCCATATCCATAATCCCAATAAATCTTTTCAAAATCATTGGGATCCACGTTCTCAACAGGTATTACCTTATCTCCCTGGTAGGCGTTTGATTCACCATTTGAGATGTCATGATTTCCGGGAATCACGAAGACCGGTTTTCCCGAATCTTCTATTGATTGTATCATGGATGCAAAATTCTCATGAGAGGTCTTTGTGCCGTCTTTTGTAAGGTCCCCGGGTATGAGGATGAATTCGGCATCTGTAGCCTGAACAATTCCAATGGCTTCGGCAAGAAGTTCCTTGCTTTCCTTAAGCAGTTTCCGGTCACCATCGAGGTATTTTTTAAATGCTTCTCCTTCAGTTCCCAGTGACGGGTCATAATAATGGGGGTCGCTGAATACCATGAAATGGGATGTCAGGTCAACAATCTCATTATCTTGAGTAAAAGCATTCAAGGTTGCCAGCGCCAGGAAAATAACAGAAAGAAATCTAATCATACGTCAATACTTTTGGAGTGGATGTAAAAATACTGAAAATATTATCTTATGCCGTTTTTACATCACATATTATAGGGCTTGCTGAAAAAGTCTGTAGTGCATCAGCTACAAGGCCGGCAAGGCGAAGCTGTATACCAATACTGCGAGCCGCAGCCAACGCGGCAGATGATGTGCTACAGACTAAAGAAATATTGTTCGAAAAATGCAAGGGTTTTTCAGATATTGACTGAAAACCCTGCATTTGATAAATAAATAATCTGCCTATGATGCTTATTATAAGATTATTTCTTGTTTTTCAGCAGGCCCTATTATAATGGGATCAGGCAGCATATTCCCTGTCCTGAAAGATAGCATGTACCATCACTCATTTATTAAAATCTTTTTTCAAGGGGCAGTCACAGTGCAGGTTTTTTCAAACATTCTGGGGAACAGGGATCGTTTTATAAGGTCTTTTCTTTACTTTTACGGATAACTAACCAATATTCATTAATATGTATTTTACATTTAAATCTTTCAAAATGAAATCCGGTTTCCTGCCATTATTGATGGTCACTTTTTTTGTTCAATCGTGTAATGTTCAGCCTGAGCCATGGGAATTCAATTACCCGGGAGATGACTTTAAGGACAATGCACTGCTTGACCTGCGTTATCTGAATGAGGATGAGGCCGGGATGCACGGTTTTATTGGATTGTCAGAAGACGGTGAAAGCTTTATAAGGGGGGATGGTGAATTCATCCGCTTCTGGCCTGTAAACGGGGGAGGTTCTACCCGTGGAATGTCCGATGAGGAACTCGCATGGCACGCCCGCTTCCTTGCAAAGCAGGGAGTGAACATGAACCGTTGGCACGGGTCGATTAATCCTTCAGGGAAGGGTACAGAACTTTTTGAACTTGATACTGCGGAGGTTGAGGCCATTTGGAGATTTGTCGCTGCAATGAAAAAAGAGGGCATCTATTCCACCATTTCACCCTTCTGGGCGCACAATGGTCACATGGGTGGCTGGGTTCCGGAAGAGTGGGGGATAGAGGGATATTCCGGTAATGATGCCCTGTGGGAGGTTATGTACTTTAACGACAGGCTAAAAGATGCTTACAAACAGTGGGTAAAATATTTATATACCAAAGAAAATCCTTACACGGGTATTGCGCTCAAAGATGAGCCTGCCGTTGGCTTGATTCAGATAAAGAACGAAGACGGTGTTTTTTTCTGGACCATGCAGGGGATCAAACCTGAACTAAAGCGTTTGGTTGGTGAATTATTTGCCGATTGGGCTGCCGACAAATACGGGTCCATTGAAAAGGCATATCGTGCCTGGGATGACTTACATATGGAGGGTGATGATCCCCGCGATGGAATTCTCGATATTTATCCTACCTGGAACCTGTTGCAGGATGTATCCGGAGGAACTGCTGCAAGGATGGCGGACCAGACCGAGTTCTTTGCCTACCGGCAGCGAAAATTCTATGATGAGATACATGATTATTACAGGAACGAACTTGGATGCAGTCAATTGATCAATCCGAACAACTGGAAAACTGCCAGTCCGGCAAAGATGAATGACCTGGAAAGGTATACCTACCTTGGTTGCGAAGTGCCTGCTGTCAATCGTTATTTCGATCCTGGTCACTATGGTGAGAACAACGGATGGAGGATTGATCCCGGACATTTCTACCAGGGCCGGTCCTGTCTGAAAAATCCACTTAAATTGCCGGTGAATGTAAAACAGACAGCAGGGGCACCATTTATAGTGACTGAAAGCGGATGGAACCTGCCCCATGTTTATCAATCCGAAGCTCCGGCATTGATCTCCGCATACCAGTCATTAACCGGCCATGACGCTTATTACTGGTTCTACATCACATCAGTGAACTATATGGAATTTCCCTATTTTGAATTTACCAGGGACAGCCTTGGAAGGCATGCCATGAACAGGTGGACCTATTCCACACCCGGCGGTATCGCCCAGTTTCCTGCCTATGCATTGCTGTTCAGGATGGGATATATTTCTCAGGGAGAGACCGTGGTTCATGAAATCAGGAGACTGGATGATATGTGGGAAAGAAAGCTTCCACTGATCAGTGAAGAGACAAGCTTTGATCCAAACCGGGATCAACTGGATGACATTACAACGGGGAAAGCCGATTCAAAGATCAATCCTTACGCATTCCTTACGGGCCCTGTTAAAGCAACTTACGGGGGTGACCCTTCAGAAACCTATGTAAGCAAAAAGCTTCCCGGGCTTATTGATATGGAAGAAGGTACCGTTGAGAGCGTAACAGGAGAACTTTTTCTGGACCACAGGAATGGAATCTTCCGCTTCGAAAGCCCAAAGGCAGCAGGAATATCCGGTTTTCTCGGTCATGAAGGTAATTATGACCTGAAAGATTTTTCACTGGAAACTTACAATGATTACATCACTGTTGGTTTGATATCCATGGATGACCTCCCCCTTTCTGAAAGCAATAAAATACTTGTGCAGACGGGTACTACGTATCGTCCGACAGGGTGGGAGCAGGAGCCTTTCGAATTTATCAACAACGGAGATACATTGCAGGGATTCAAAATCAGGGATACCGGAAGGATGCCCTGGCTGGCAGAACCCACAATGGTGCAATTGACGGTGAACAATAAGAATATTGAAAAGGCTTATTTGCTGGACCTTGCAGGATACCCGGTGCGTGAAATTGATCTCAGGAAGTTGCCGGAGGGTGTAAAATTAAAGCTTCCCCCGGAAAGCCTGTATGTAGTGCTTGCAAAAAAACGCCAATAGCTGCGTTATGCTCGACTTCAAAACAGTCATCCCGATAATCCGTTTAATTATTCAAACTGTGATTTCCAGTTTTCGTAAAGAGTGCTGAGCCTTGATACTTGCCCGGGATGTTGATCTGCCAGGTTGTTTGTCTCTGAAGGATCACTCACCAGGTTGTATAGTTCCCATGGTTTTTCAAGGCCATGTCTTACTATTTTCCATTCTCCCTCCAAGACAGCGCTTCCATTGCGCCAGTTCCAGAACAATGGTTTTTCCCGTTCTGTTTTTTTCTTTTCAATTACCGGGATCAGGCTTTCACCGGCCAAGGGATAAATAAATGAGCCATTTGCAGAATCCGGGTAGACAGCATTTGTCATATCCACGAATGTTGCCATAAAATCAATGAAATGGCAGGGAAAGTCACAGGTGCTTCCAGGTTCTGATATTTGTCCGGGCCAGTGAACGATCATCGGGGTTCTGATGCCTCCTTCATAGCTCCAGTTCTTAAAATAGCGAAAAGGCGTATTGCTAACATTGGCCCAGTCAGGCCCCAGCGAGGTCCAGCGTGTCATTGACCCTGTCGGGCCACTACCAGGGATATTTACAACCTCTGCTGATGCTCCGTTATCGGAAACAAATATGATCATTGTATTTTCCTCTTCACCAAGTTCATTGACTTTGTCCAGAATTCTTCCAATGTTCTGATCCATCCTGTCGATCATTGCAGCGTAAACAGCCATCTTCAGGTCTTCTTTAATTTTCATGGAATCAGAGTAGCCGGTCCATTTATTGTAGGTGGATTCTGAAAGCCTGTAGATGGTGTCTATAAGTCCTGTTTTCAGTTGCTTTTCGTATCGTTCCCTGCGAATCGCCTCATATCCCTTCATGTATTTGCCCCGGTATTTTTCAATATCCTGAGGCCATGCCTGAAGCGGATCGTGTGGGGCATTGTAAGCCAGGAAGAGAAAATACGGCCTTTTCTCATCCTTGTATTCTTCCAGCCATTGAAGGGCATAATTTGTAAAATAGTCTGTAGTATAAAAGTCCTTCGATTCTGGTGTATAAGGGGCATATGTGATGCTGTCGATACACCACTTCCTGTTGTTTCTTTTCTGGGCAGGCTTACCTTCACCCGGGCGCTGGTGACCGGGGTTGAAATAATTCGTTGCACCATCCTTCAAGCCATAATACCTGTCAAATCCCATGTAAACAGGATTTTCAATTCCATGGTGCTTTCCAGACCATAATGTACGGTATCCGCGGCTCCTTAATACTTCTCCAAGGGTCACTGCATGAAGAAAAGGTTGGTTGAAATCCTTATCATAGCCATTCTGTTGTGCATACAACCCGGTCAGGAGACATGCCCTTGAAGGGAAACATTTCGAGGTATTGTGCATATTTGTGAAGCGCATTCCTCCTGCTGCCAGCTGATCGAGATGCGGTGTTTCAATTTCACTGCCGTAACAACCAATGTCGGACCACCCAAGATCATCGGCCAGTATAAGAATGATGTTGGGTTGGTTTTCTGTGCCGGTGTTTTTATCACAACCCCAAAAAATGAGCAGAAAAATAATGAGATAAAAGGAATATTTCATGTCTGCAAAATTTATGATCGTTTTATATGTTGTGTTTCCTGAAAGCCATCCACGCTTACAAAAATTGTAATGGCATCAGGGGCAATTGCCGGAATTCATTTGGTATAGATAATAACCAACAGAAATTCCCTTGGCATTGTAAAGTTAAAAACATCTTTCATTTAAGATTTCCATGGGAGGAGGCGAACATACCCGGGATGACTCCGGTAAGTCCGCCGACTGTTTCGGCGGATAACATTGGACTTCCCCCGATATTCTTCTTTGATATTTCTGTTTTGTAGGCTGGGCCGAAGTTTTAGAGATTTGTGAAGGGATAAACGATAAAAACACGGATACTGTTTAAACGAAGAATTTAACCGCAACATTTAACCGCAGAGTTAATTGGAGGCGTGAAACTTTTCGCTGTCCCGATAATTATCGGGATTCGCGGAGTTTTTATTCCCGGAACATCAAAGGAGTTTTACGGAGGGGGCTTCGCCCGGGGAGTTGCCTGGAGGCGTGGAACTCAGGAAATTTATTTCCAACTCCGCTAAACCTCCCTAAAACGTCCTGAAAATAAAAACTCAGCGAAACTCCGCGCATAAGCGCAGCGACTCAAATGAGTTTTACGAATTTAACCTCTGCGGTAAATTTTTAAATTGCAGAATTTAACCGCGGAGGAATAACAGAGGCGTGAAACTTTTCGCTGTCCCGATAATTATCGGGATTCGCTGAGTTATTATTTATAGAACATCAAGGGAATCAAAATAAAAAAGGCAAGTTTTTTCATGTCAGTCAGGTTTTTACCTGACATCAAACTTAAAAAAGATATTTATTCGGAAGTTATTTCCCGGATGGAATTTTCAATTCTTTTCAATGCTTCGGTCAGACTGGTTTCCGGTGCGATGGTGTTGTAATCGCCCCAGAATTCAGGATCGTATTCAAATGTCTCCTCTGCCATGATCGAAGAGGACTTAACCTGTTCACCGATCCTGATCCGGGGAGGGTTGCCTGGTTCAATATCGGTTACTGCCAGTTCCAGGTTGATCTGGTATTTTGAGGCGATCCATTGCCGCCTTTTCCTGACCTTAAATACAACTTCTCCTTTTACCTGGCTCAATCCGTACCTGTCGTCTGTTTCAGCATATTCAACGTGGTACTTTGCTGCAACAGGCCGGATTCTGAGGTTTCTGCTTTTTTTCGCCACGAAAAGATCCTGTTCACGTCCGATGCGCGTTGGATCATATTCAAAATCAGCGGCGATGATCGCAAGCGATTCCCGGTCCATATAGAGGGCCCCTTTGAACAGGGTTTCCTGGACTGTCTCTTTCTGACTGAATGAGATGACATACACGAGTTTGTCCCTGTAACTTACCAGATCAGAGAAATGCAGGTTATAATGCAGGTGAAAATCCGGTGTCAGAAAATCAGGCGGATGTTTTACAATGTCCAGCTGAAGCATGGTATTGATTCCGGAACGTATTTTCAGTACAACAGTATCCTGTATATCAATATTTGTGAGCTTTCGTCCTTTCAGGATCCTGGATCGTTCGGCGGTAAAAGAGCTGACATATGGTGATTTTGCAATGTCAACCACTGCTTCACTGAAGATCATGCATTTGTTGTCTTTCCTGACCTTTTCCCTGTAGTATGCCTTCATACCGCTTGGTTCATTGAGGTAATTAACAGGGATCTTTTTTATGGCCTCGGTCAGCAATCCTGCAGGGTCCTGGTAACGGATGATCACCTCCTGGAGGGATATGACATTTTTGTTCATATAAATTTCAATGGGTTCATCGGAGGCAACCGTTACAGGAACATATTGATTTTTAAAACCGATGTAGGAGGTTACAAGCACGGGTTGTGTCAAAGTATCAGGCAACCTGAGCACAAATGACCCGTTTTCATTGGAGATCGTTCCTATGTTTGAATTTACAAGCGAAACGGTGGCATAGGGGAGAGGCTTCTCTGATTTGCTGTCCCTGATGATCCCGGACACTGCAACCATATTGTATCTTTTCGAGACCGTATCACGGGAGGCAAGGTTGCGTATCTTGCCTGAAGGGATGATGACAATATTTTTATGAATGATCCTGTAGGTGAGTGTGTGATCTTCAAAAAGTGTATCGATCGCATCCTGAATGGATATATCTTTCAACTCCATGTTAATGCTCTTCCTGCTTTCTGCCAGTCTGGAATCGAAAGTAAAATTGTACCCTGTTTGTTTCGACAGGTCATCAAGAACCATGTGCAAAAGCTTACCGGAAGATCTTATCCCGACTTTTAGTTCAGAAAGATCCTGTCCCTGGACAATTCCCGGTCCGACAAGAAGGAACACCGATACCATGAAAGCCACCGGGAAACCTCTTTTTGTCCTTGAAATCATTCCGCATTAATTTGAATACAATATATAAACTTTCCCCTCCTTTTTGAAATTGATATTATGGGCGGTGCAGATGGTGTTTAGTATTGCATCGAAAGTCTGATCTTCATACACTGTGGTGAGCCTGAGATCTTTCAGATCGATATTCCCGGTCCTGACTTCGACATGGTAGGCATTCTTAAGAACCTGAAGTATGTCATCCACCGGTTCATCCACAAATTTGAATTCCTTTGTTTTCCAGGAAAGGTAGTTTGCGTCGGTTTGATCCGCTGCAACAAGATGATCTCCCGCCATGACCAGCTGGCCTGGCTCCAGAACCATGGTTTCTTCAGATTTGACAATGGATACTTTCACTTTACCGGATTCAACGTAAACTTCAACATTCCGTTCGCCGGATCCCTTTACATTAAAAGAAGTTCCCATAACAGATATAACCACTTTACCGGCATTTACCCTGAATGGTTGTTCAGGACTTGACATCACATCAAAATATCCCTCTCCTTCCAGGACAACCTCCCTTTCCTCTTCATATGTATTGTTGTATTTCAGGTTCGCACCTTTATTGAGAAAAACCCTGCTGCCGTCGGGGAGGTCAACAGTTAATGTTCCGCTTTCGGAGGTGTGTTCGATCATCGATCCGGAATCATTCAATTCTTTTAATGAAAAGTAAATGGTTGGAACGCCAACAGCAAGGATCAGGATCAAAACGGCTGCTATCCTGACAGCATACCGCAGGTTTCTCATTCTTATGACCGGTTTCTCCTCTTCAAGCATACCATCCCTATCCAGCCTGGACTTCAGCGACTGCCATGCTTCAGCTGTACGGGTATATTTTTCTGCCGGGTTCGAGTCGAACTCATTCCATGTTCTTTGCATCAGTTCAAAATCTTTTTTTAATTGCCCGTTTGCTTCAAGGTCACGGAGAAATAATTCTTGTTGCTGCCGGCTCATTTCCCCGGTGATAAATCCTGCAATATTGCTCCAGTATTTGTTGTTTCTTTTCATGTCAAGCCGTATTTCTGTAATCTTCAAGAGATGCTCTCAGGGCTTTAAGCGCTTTTCCCATATTGGCCTCCACAGTTTTGATGGAAATGGATAGCCTGGTTGCGATCTCCTGGTATTTTAATCCTTCAAACCTGCTCATGTTGAATATTTCCTGTGTTCTTGCAGGGAGCCGTTGCAACGTATAAACAATGATTGCATTCAGTTCCCTTACGTCAATCCCGTCTGTTGTCTGTTCCTCTGCCCTGAGCGTATTTGCTGCCCATTGGTCATCGAGCGACAATTCTTTTCGTATTTTTCTGAGGTGCATCATGGAATTGTTAAAAACCGACCTGTACAGGTAATTTTGCACACTGATCGTGATCTTTAATTCTCCTTTGTTTTTCCAGATATTATAAAATACATCCTGCGTAATTTCTTCGGCAACTTCCTGTTTTTTTACAAGGCTTTCCGCGTAACTGCACATCCCGGGATAGTAGGTGTGGAACAGGTCTTCAAATGCCTGTATGTCACCGTTCCCTATCCTTCTCAGTGCATTTCTGTCCTTGAGATTCATTTTCTGCAGGAATTTTTAAAAGTGCTGCCTTTGGTGTTGAATAATATAACCCTTGAATTCAAAATTACATTTTTTAAGGCAGCACTTTCCCGTTTCACGGTCTTTATAAGAAATTTTTAAGGAGTTGTATTTTAATCTTCATTCCTGACAAATTTCCTGTTCAGTCTTTCGATCGCACTTTCGATGGACTGATCGGGCTCGATCACATTGTAACTTCCCCAGAAATCCTGGTCAAAGAAAACATAAACCAGTTCATCGAGCACATGGGATTTTTTGAATCTTTCCTTCATCGCAAATTTCTCAACTGCCGATTCACTTCTGTTGGTAATGGCGATTTCAGACATTGTTGTATATGCTGTTTTGAAGAGTTTCTTGTCCCATTTGACATCGAACTTGACTTCTGCGCGGGCATAACTGAAATACCATGTGTCATCCTCTATGGTGTATTTTGTACGGTACACTGCTTTTTCAGGTATTACCGAGAGCCCGATGGGTTTTTTCCTTATAAACATATCGGCTACTTCAATCTCATTCTCCATATTCAGTTCGAATTCTGCTTCAGTAATGGCAAGTTTGTCAATGTCTACGTAAAGTTTACCAAAATAATACGGGGTTGTCACGTGCGGTTTTTGCTTGAATGAAATTATGTAATGAAGCCGGTCGTTCATACTGATCACTCCACTGATCATGAAAGTATACACTTTTTTATAATGCTCAGAGAGAAGAATATATGGATTTTTAACCACATCAAGCAACAGTGTTGTAACGGGTCCTCCCTGTACTTTAAAGAGGATTGTGTCCATTTTATCAACATCAGCGCTTTTCCTTCCGTGGACAAGTTTTACCTGGTCGTACTTAAAATCATTTGCATAGGCAGATTTGAAAATATCCACTACCGCTTCTGATATGGAAACATACCTTCTGCGCTTTTTAATTGTTTCCCGGTAGAATGCCTGCATCATCATGTCGTGATCCGGGTAATTGTCGCGAATATTTGCCAGCATGTCTTCGATGAGCCCCTCTGCATCTTCAGCCCTGATGGTAACCTCCTGAAGATTTACCGAACGTGGCTTAAGCAAAATTTCTTCCCCGGAGGCATTTTCGAAGCGGCCGACATCCTCTGTTGTGTTGTTGTAGCCTATATAAGAGATCTTAATTTGCTCCAGGTTTTTATCCCGCGGGATCTTGAGGATAAATTCACCATCTATATTGGTCACGGTGGCAATGTTCAGTCCAACGCTTTCAATGGTTGCAAAAGGCAGGGGCGTTTTATCCTCTGCGTCCATTATAATTCCTGAATAAATGGTGTATTTAACAGTATCAACAGCCTGGTCTTCTTCATCAACAGAAGCATAGGAGCTTATCCCTGTATTTGCCATTAGAATGGCTGCCAGGATCAGGGTAAAATTCTTTATCGTTTTCATAGGATTTATTTTTTAATGTTTATTATTACATTTCTTCCCTCACTTATAAAGATGCACAACCTGGAACATACCCTATCCTGTTTCTCATATTTTTTAAACCAATTTGTATGTTGAATTGTTAGTGTTCTATTGGATCCAGCCACTGCACTTTATGGACAGACACTAATTAGTGACAGAAAGAAAACTCATTTAATTTATCTTTAAAATACATTAATCAATGTGGAATTATGATCATATACCATCCCAGCAGGGAAAAACAGCTATAGTAACAGGTGCAAACAGCGGCATCGGTTATTACACCACGCTTGGATTGGCAGAAAAAGGGTGTGAAGTGGTAATGGCCTGCCGCAATATGGAGAGTGCAGGGATGGCAAAAAAGGAACTCGAAGCATCGTTGCCGGATGCGAAAGTTCATGTAATGAAACTTGACCTGGCAGATCTTTCGTCCGTGAAATTATTTGCCATTGAGTTTCTTGATAAATTCAATAAACTTGACCTGTTGATCAATAATGCAGGTTTGATGGCGATACCTAAACGCAATACTGTTGACGGATTTGAGATGCAGTTTGGAGTAAATCACCTGGGTCATTTTGCCCTTTCAGGACATTTGTTCCCCGCGTTGAAGAAAGCGAGGGGCTCACGCATTGTTAACGTATCCAGTGCAGCACACGGCAGGGGAGAATTGAGGTTCCACGATATTCACTGGGAAAAGAAACACAGCAAGTGGAAGGCATACGGGATGAGCAAACTTGCAAACCTGCTTTTCACCTGGGAAATGGCAGACAGGATAAATGAAAATGGACTGGAAATGTTATCGGTGGCTGCACATCCCGGTTATGCCGATTCCAAACTCCTTGAAAAAGGTCCGGCCATGAAAGGGAATCGCCTTATGGTATCTGCCGTGCGCGTGGTTAACCGCATCGTTGCTCAAAGCTCTTACATGGGTGCGCTGCCAACCCTTTATGCTGCTGTATCACCTGATGCAAAGAACAAGGGATATTACGGACCGGGAGGTTTTGCCGAGATGAAAGGTTATCCCGTAAGGACCTATCCAAAGCGTGGAAAGGTAAACAAACAAGACCAGCTGAAATTATGGAAAATTTCAGAATCACTTACAGGTGTAGAATTTAAAATTGACAGATGACCGGTCATTCCATATCGTTTCGGATGGCAGCATCCCGGGTTGTTGATGAATAACGGCCGGTTGCAGTTTTGCATTTCACAGAATTTTCATCAATTGACACCATCCGGACTGCCGGATCATTTTCAATGGTCTGCCGACTCATGGAGAACAACTTGCTTTACACCTTTTGAACACAAATTCGTTATCCCCCTGATTCGGGGTTACGCACCCGTTAAAGGCAATGTAATTTGCTGTTAAAAAATACAATTGGCACAGAATTTGAGGTTTTATAAAGTAGTGAAAATTTAAAGATTGGAACCATGAAGCGACTGGCTTTTTTACTGATACCGACTTTGCTTGTTTTATCCGGATGCGGAAATGCCTTCAGGGTGTATCACGACCAAGATCCGGAAGCGGGATTTGACAAATATTCCACATATTCATTCCTTGACTGGACAGAAGGGAATAAAAATACAATTACAGGGATGGAACTGGAGCGGATAAGGACTGCTTTTGCACGTGAACTCGAGAATAAAGGACTGGAATATAACCAGGACAGTGCAGACCTGCAGGTCAAGATCACAGTCTATTTCAGGGAGAAGCAGAATTACATGTACGGTTATTATTACCCGCATTCCTACAAGTACATTGAGCGGGCGCTGGCTGTTGATATTTTTGAAACTGCAACCAGGAAACACATCTGGCACAGCGCTGCTGTAGGTGAAGTGGGGAGGACACCGGAGATCAGGGCAGAAGAATTACCGGAACAGGTAGAGAAGATGCTTGAAAAATACCCTGGCAACAGCAAAACATAATGTCTGGTTTGACAGAACCCAAGTGGTTCAAATGGCGGAGAGACTTCGATGCATTTCATGAGAGTTAAGGGTTAGATAGATGGAACAACCATCAGGCAACATCGCAAGTTTCTCCGCTTCTTTTTATTTCAATTCCTGACTCAGATCACCTGTTTTTTCTTCTTTTAAAAACATGCCTTAGCGATTTTAAATCCTTCTTTATAAAGGCATAGAAATCATTATTCAACCTTTTGCTTTCATCTTTCGGCATTTTCAACAGGTGTTTTAATAGCCGGTTGTCGACCAGTTCTGTTACCAGGAAAAGTTCACAGAGGGTGATGTACATATCCTTCAGGTCGAATGTATAAAATGGCTTGATGGTTATGTAATCCAGTGAGCCTCCCCAGTAGGCATTGTCAATAATATTTGCAAGCAATCCTGCAAGAAATAGATGTATGAAGCCGTTGATCCAAAAACTATTTCGTTTGCGTGATGTGTAGAATCTCCAGATCTCCACAAATAGAAATCCTATGATGGAAAACAACAGGATATTGAAAAGATGGGAGCCTTTTTTAAAATTGAGCAGCACCCACAGGTATGAGCCAAGTGTGTTCTGTGTCGGTTCCAAATAAAAAACAGGTTTGATTAAAGGTATTGACAGACTTTCCCAGTCCAGCGAAAACAAATAAATCTTAATACCCTGATCCAGTCCCAGCGCAATGATCAGAAAAATCCAGTTGATCCCTTTCTTTACAGGAACATATTTTTGTAGCAACGTTCCCACGACAGCTACTGATGCCAGCACCAGTCCGGGAAGCAGTGAGAATTTCCACAGGTACTCGAAACTGGAAACTCCATTTGCTATTGCATAGATGATCATTACAGCGATCCAGATACCAAGGAACAGTCCGCCATTTCTAAGGATAAGCTTCATTGTGCTGTGATTTTATTGTGATGCGAAAATAACATTTATTTTGCCCGGTTCAACTCAATTCATTTTTTATGATGTAAATCTATGATTTAGTGACAGATACCAATCAGGAGACAAAGGGAAGTATCAATTTTTTAAAAGATTTCTTTTTTTTCTTAAAAATGTTCTATTTTTACCACCAGGAAATCAAAATATGTTACTGAGAAATACAAATAACAACTGGTGGTGGAACTTCGATACCTGTTAACCGAAGTTGACCAGTCAATATTAGATAATATTAAGCTCAGGGCTCGTCATTCGGCGGGCCCTGAGTTTTTTTTTGAACAATTATGGAAAAGATCAAGATTAAAACTGAATCAAAAACGATCCTTGCAGACATCATAACGCCTGTTAGTATCTATCTTAAGGTGCGGGATGTATTTCCGGGGGCTTTGTTGTTGGAAAGTTCTGATTATCACAGCAACCAGAACTCCTTTTCGTTTATATGTCTCCGGCCCCTGGCAGATTTTGAGGTAATCAACGACAACCTGGTGGTGCAATTGCCGGGATACGGAAAGCATGAGCAGAAAATAACCAACCGGCGGGAGGTGGTTGAGAAGCTGGATGAATTTGTTCACACTTTTCAACCGGAACGGCAGAAAAGTGATCTTGTAATTGATGGCATTTTCGGGTATTCTGCATACGATTCTGTCATGTATTTTGAAGACATCAAACTGGAAGCCGGGATTGACAGCGAAGAACAGATCCCTGACATTAAATACGGATTTTACAAATACATCATAGCGATCAACCACCTGAAGAATGAGCTTCAGATCATAGAAAACCTGGTTGATGGAGAGAAATCTGAACTGCAATACATTGGAGACCTGATACAGAACAGGAACATAGCCACTTATCACTTTAAGACTGTCGGCGGGGAGCAAACAAACATGACCGATGAGCAGTACATGGAGATTGTAGACCGGGGTAAAGAGCACTGTTACAGGGGGGATGTCTTTCAGATCGTACTTTCCCGACAATTCTCCCAGGGATTCAGGGGAGATGATTTCAACGTTTACAGGTCGCTCAGATCGATCAACCCTTCACCCTATCTTTTCTATTTTGATTACGGCAGTTTCAGGTTATTCGGTTCTTCACCGGAGACCCAGATTGAGGTAAGCGGGGGCAAGGCATACATCAATCCGATCGCCGGCACATTCCGCAGAACAGGGAATGATGATGATGACCAGGAATTGGCGAAAAGGCTGGCTGATGATGAAAAAGAGAATGCAGAACACATCATGCTTGTTGACCTTGCCCGGAATGATCTCAGCCGGACCACATCCAGGGTAACCGTGGAGAAATACCGGGAAATTCAATTCTATTCACACGTGATACATATGGTTTCTAAGGTGTCCGGACAATTGAAACCAGGGGCCAATACGATAGAGATCATGGCAGAGTCCTTCCCTGCTGGTACATTGTCCGGAGCTCCGAAATACAGAGCCATGGAACTGATCGATGCCTACGAAGGAAAAAGAAGGGGTTTTTACGGGGGCACCATTGGGAATATCAGGCTGAACGGAGACATCAACCATGCCATAATGATTCGGTCTTTCATGTCGAAGAACAACCGTCTGTTTTACCAGGCCGGGGCCGGCATTGTATCAGAATCAAAAAGAGAATCTGAACTGAAGGAGGTAAAAAACAAACTTGCAGCATTGACATCTGCCATTCAAATGGCGCAACATATTTAATAACAGACTAATGAAAGTTTTGGTAATAGATAACTACGATTCATTTACATATAACCTGGTGCAGTATATTGAAAGGATCAGGGGTATGAAAGTGTTTGTAGCGAGGAATGATAAAATACTAATCAAAGAGATTGCATCCTTTGATAAGATCGTCATATCTCCGGGCCCGGGCATTCCCGAGGAAGCAGGGATCAGCAAGTCAGTGATCGCATCCCATGGAGAAAAAAAGAGCATCCTGGGGGTATGCCTCGGTCATCAGGCCATCGCGGAAGTTTACGGAGGCAGCATCAGGAACCTTGATAAGGTATATCATGGAGTATCGGACAAGATGCATCAGGTCGTTGGGGATGATTATTTGTTCCATGGTCTGCCGGAAGTTTTTGATGCGGGAAGGTACCATTCCTGGATCGTTGAGGAGGAAACGCTGCCGCCATGTTTGGAGATAACTGTCAGGAACGGGGCCGGTGAGATAATGGCTTTGCGGCACAGGGACTTTGATGTGAGGGGCGTGCAGTTCCATCCTGAATCTGTTTTGACAGAATATGGTGGAATGATCATCAAAAACTGGCTGGATGGGAAAAATATATAATTGCGATTTGATAAAAACATGCATTTGCATCGAAAAATTACAGACGAATGAAGGAAATATTGAGTTATCTCTTTGACCACAAAACACTGACAAAGGAGGATGCCAAACAGGTTCTTACCAAGATTGCCAGGGGCGCCTATAACGAACCTGAAATTGCCGCTTTTGTTTCTGTTTACCTCATGCGCAACATAACTGTTGAAGAATTAACAGGATTCAGGGATGCATTGCTTGAATTATGCGTACCGCTGGACCTGTCGGATTTCAATACAATTGATGTTTGTGGAACGGGAGGGGATGGGAAAAACACATTCAACATATCTACCCTTACGGCCTTTGCTGTTGCCGGTGCAGGCTATCATGTATCAAAGCATGGCAATTACAGTGTCTCCTCAAACTGCGGGTCATCCAATGTGATGGAATATTTTGGATACGTTTTTTCCAGCGATGGCGACAAACTGAAAAAGGAGATGGACCGGACTGGCATCTGCTTTTTACATGCACCTCTTTTCAATCCTGCCATGAAAAATGTTGCCCCTGTGCGAAAAAGCCTTCGCATGAAAACTTTTTTCAATATGCTCGGACCAATGGTAAATCCTTCTTTCCCGCGCAACCAGCTTGTGGGTGTTTTCAGTCTTGATGTGGCGAGGTTGTATAACTATATTTACCAGGAATCAGGATCTAATTTCACCATTATCCATTCACTGGATGGCTACGATGAGATTTCACTCACAGGGCCTTTTAAAGCTTTTACTGAAAAATGGGAACGGACGATTTCTCCCGGTGAAACAGGATTGATGAAAGTTAATCCGGATGAGATTTTTGGCGGGGACTCTGTAGAAGCGTCAGGCAAGGTCTTTTTGAATGTGCTTGAAGAGAAGGGAACACGGGCGCAGAAGAATGTTGTTATTGCAAATGCGGCATTTGCATTGCAGACCATTGATCCAGGTATGAATATTGAAGACGGGGTGCTGGCTGCAACTGAATCATTGGAATCGGGCAGTGCGTATGAAGTATTCAGGAAATTGATCGACCTGCAATAAAATGTTTAAAATGAAGACGATACTTGATACCATAGTGGAACACAAAAGGATGGAAGTCCTGAAGAGGAAAGGAAGAAAACCTTTGAAGGAATTGATGAAGAAACCATTCTACCCTAAAGCATGTCTTAATCCTATGGATCATTTCAAGCTGGGCCAGCCGGGTATCATTGCTGAATTCAAGCGCAGATCACCCTCTGCCGGTCAGTTTAAAGAACATGCAGACCCGGTAGATGTTGTAAAATCTTACAGGGATGGAGGAGCTGTTTGTTCAAGTATCCTTACCGACAGGGATTTTTTTGGCGGGTCATTCAGAGACCTGGAAGATGTAAAACAAGCGATGCAGGGTTTCCCTTTGTTGCGAAAAGATTTTATGATAGATCCCTACCAGGTGCACGAAGCAAAGGCATACGGAGCCGATATGATCCTGCTTATTTCAGCTGTACTGACCGGCTCACAAGTAAGGGAAATGACCCGTGTTGCAGATGACCTTGGATTAACAGTTTTGCTTGAAGTACATTCGAAGGAGGACACTGATAAATGGCTGCCGGGCATCAATTTTATCGGCGTGAACAACCGGGATCTGAATAGTTTCAGTGTCAGCCTGGATCACTCCGTTGAACTATTCGGATATCTTCCTGAAGAGGCATTGAAAATATCTGAAAGCGGACTGAAGGACATTAAAGATATCAGGATGTTGTTTGATGCAGGTTACAGGGGATTTCTCATGGGAGAGCGATTTATGAAAGAACCGGATCCCGGCCGGGCGCTTGGAGAATTCTTAAAACAATTGAATACAGATTGATATGGATAGACTTTTGGTTAAGGTATGCGGAATGACCGACCCACTGAATGTAGAAGCGATATGCGCCTGTAAACCTGATCTTCTGGGCTTTATCTTCTACTCAAGATCGGTCCGATATGTGGGCCGTCACCCCGACCCTGCAGTATTTTCAATCGTTCCTGATGCTATTGAAAAAGTTGGTGTTTTTGTCAATGAGAAATATGAAAAAATGCTGGAACTTACTGAAAAATACAAGATAAATACCCTTCAGCTACATGGTGTTGAAGCCCCGGGGACCTGTCATGCACTGAGATCGAGGGGCAAAACCGTTATTAAGGTTTTTCCTGGCAATGAATCAGCAAACGGTCAGTTGCAAAAGGATTATGCAGGATCGGTTGATTATTTCCTTTTTGATACACCTGTCAGATCATATGGGGGGAGTGGCAGGAAATTTAATTGGTCGGAGTTGCCCGGGTCTCTGACATCCGTGCCTTTCTTTTTAAGTGGCGGGATATCTCCTGAAGATCCGGATCGTATTTTATCACTTGATCTGCCCTCGATGGCAGGTGTGGATATTAATTCGCGTTTTGAAACCGAACCAGGCATCAAATCATTTGATATGGTAAGTGAATTTTTAAAAAAGATCAGAAATGAATAAAACATCCTATAATGTTGATAAAAAGGGGTTCTACGGCCCCTATGGCGGGGCATATATTCCTGAGATGTTGTATCCGAATATAAAGGAACTCGAAGAGAAGTACCTGGGAATCATAGAATCGGAATCATTCAGGACAGAGTTTCATTATTTACTACGGGATTACGTGGGAAGACCCACACCTTTGTACTTTGCCAAACGGTTGTCTGATCGCTATGGCAGCAACATTTTTCTTAAGAGGGAGGACCTCAACCATACCGGTGCACACAAGATCAACAACACGGTGGGTCAGATCATTCTTGCAAGGCACCTTGGAAAACACCGGATTATCGCTGAAACCGGTGCCGGGCAGCATGGAGTTGCCACAGCGACTGTTTGTGCGCGTGCCGGATTGAATTGTATCGTTTACATGGGGGCACTTGATGTTGAACGACAGGCCCCCAATGTAAGAAAAATGCAGATGCTCGGAGCAGAAGTGATCCCGGTCCATTCCGGCAATAAAACCCTGAAGGATGCCACCAACCAGGCAATAAGGGACTGGATAAATAATCCGGTGGATACGCATTACATCATTGGATCTGTAGTGGGGCCACATCCTTATCCCGATATGGTAACACGTTTCCAGTCTGTTATAAGCGAGGAGATGAAAGTTCAGCTCACTGAAAAAACGGGCAGGGATTATCCTGATGTGATCATGGCCTGTGTCGGAGGGGGAAGCAACGCAGCCGGGGCATATTACCATTATCTGCATAATGAACAGGTCAGGCTTCTTTCGGTAGAGGCAGCAGGAAAAGGTGTTGATTCCGGAGAATCTGCTGCAACCAGCACGCTTGGTTCGGATGGCATCATTCACGGGAGCAGGACATTGCTGATGCAGGATGTGGACGGACAGATCACCGAGCCCTATTCAATCAGTGCAGGGCTTGATTATCCCGGGGTGGGACCCATCCATGCATGGCTAAAAATGAGCGGACGGGCTGAAATTATAAATGTTACGGATGATGAAGCGCTTCATGCAGCGTATTTGCTGTCAAAACTTGAAGGCATTATTCCGGCGCTGGAGACTGCTCATGCCGTTGCTGCCCTGGATCATGTCAAACCGGATCCGGAACAGAACATTGTTATCAATCTTTCAGGAAGGGGAGACAAGGACATGGAAGCCTATACTGAAAACCTGCCGAATAAAATTTAAATCAAGGAAGCAATGAACCGGATAGACCAATTATTCAGAAGGAAAAACAATAGGATATTATCTGTTTATATGACAGCAGGATATCCCCGGATCGGAGATACGGTGGAGATCATTAAAGCCCTGGAATCATCAGGTGTCGATATGATTGAAATAGGTATACCTTTCTCCGACCCGCTTGCAGACGGAGAGGTTATTCAAAAAAGCAGTCAGCAGGCCCTTGAAAACGGTATGAGTCTTAAATTGCTGTTCAGCCAGCTGAAGGGCATACGCAGTTTTGTGAACACTCCCCTGGTATTGATGGGATACCTCAACCCTGTGCTGGCATATGGTTTTAGAAAATTCATTGAGGATGCTGTCAGGGTGGGCATTGACGGATTGATCCTTCCGGATCTTCCACTGGAAATATACAGGGAGAGCTTCAGGGAGGATTTGGAGGATTCAGGTATGAAATACATCATGTTAATTACTCCCCAGACTTCTGAAAACCGCATAAGGGAGATTGTGGGTAATTCCGGTGGATTTCTATACATGGTTGCCGATTCAGCAACAACCGGGGCACGAAATGAGATTACCGGTGCCCAGGTTGAATATTTCAGGAGGGTAGGAGCCATGAAACTTCATATTCCCCGCCTGATTGGTTTTGGTATTTCGAATGCTGAAACTTTTAACCGGGCATCATCATTTGCAAACGGGGCAATTATAGGAAGTGCATTTATCAGCGCACTTGGAGATGAAAAGAAACAGCCAATAGCCGATAAAGTGGAAGAATTTGTTGCTTCAATCATTCAACATCCATAGGTGTCAGCCAGAGGATCGCTTTTATCCCTGCTCTGAATCCTGACATTCCGGAATGAATCGCTTCAGACGGACCAAGGTCGATTGTCGCTTCAAGTTCATTTGCATTGCCAGTGTTGAATTTAAAGCCGGTATCATAAAGGTATCCGACTTCTCCACCGATCGATAATTTTTTTAGGTTGAAAAGCACTTCAAATCCGAGTTCACCCATTGGAGAGAACGCATGAAGCAAAAGGCTGCTGTTGTCAAAATAATAGGATGTAAGTATGTTGAGGTTGACATCATCCCTGATATATCCAAGTCTCAGGTCCCCATAGACATAGAAATTGAAAAAGTATGATTTCAACAAATTATAGCTGCCACTGATGCCCAATTGATAAGCAGTAACGGTCTGATCAAGGTTGAGGTAACCGGAATAGTCTTTGTAATTGGCATGTGCACCAGATGTTGAATACCCGTAAACAAGTCCGTACCTGACACCATTCGCCATTTCGCGGAACAGGCTCAACCTGAAATTCGAATAAGGAGGGAAATAATTTCCTGCATTGATATCCACGGGCAGTCTTTCCAGAAGTTCATTGTGGTAATTCTTCAGTTCTGAAAGTTCATACGTGCCAACACCCCCCGTAACTGAAAAGCCGGTTCTTTGACCAGACAGCGCAAAAGGCAGGCAAACCAGCAGGATGATGATTGATCTTTTCATGTCAGTTTGTTCTACTGATGGTAATTACCCAGGTGGTATCCTCTACATAGGGTTCAGCATCCAGAACATCTGCAAGGCTGCCCGTTAAACTCTTGTAATATGCAAGTATTGTAAGGTCATAATCCCCGTCTTCTTCTATATAATAAGGAAATATCCAGATGCTGTCAGCAGTTGAAGAAGACCTGTAGATCAAATAGTTGTCAAGATAAAGGTCAGAAAAATAGAGTTTGCCTGTATCAATTTGAATTTCATAACTGAAATAAATACTGTCAGTTATCCGGATGTTGTCCAGCTGATCAAAATTTGATGATATGGTAACTTCCGGTTCAAAATCAAGGTAAATCTCTGTTTCAAATTCCTGTGTATCCACATAAAAACAAGATCTGACCGAGAACAACAGCAGAATAACAAATAATGATTTCCTCATATCCGGAATCTTTTCCCGAGTCAAATTTAATAAAAAATGGTACTCTTTACTGAATATTTAGGGGTTGACTTATGAGCGGGATCAAAATGTTGCCCTTGTATGCCCCGAATCTTTATCTATAGGCATCTTCGATAACTTTTTTAAGGACATCCTCCACATTCAATCCAGCTGCACGTATTTGCTGTGGCAGTATACTTTCCCTTGACATGCCGGGAATGGTATTGATCTCGAGGAAGTAAAGCTGGTTCCCTTTCAGGATAAAGTCGACTCTGACAATTCCCTTGCAGAAGGTCAGGTCATAAATCTCTGAAGCCAAATGACCGCACCTTTTTGCAATTTCTTCATCTATCCTGGCGGGTGTTATTTCATCAGCTTCACCTTTATACTTTGCATTGAAATCAAAAAAATCCTTTTTCGGGACTATTTCTGTTAAGGGAAATATCAGCTCTTCCTTTGAAGTTTTTAAGAGTCCGCATGTTACTTCAGTACCTTTTACAAATGATTCTATTATGACTTCAGAATCCTTTCTGAATGCTGCGGATATAGCGGTTTTAATATTTTCTGCCTGCGTAACTTTCGTAGTGCCGAAGCTTGATCCACCGTTGTTGGGTTTAATAAAGCATGGAAGTCCGACTTTTTCAATGATCTGGTCGGTATCATAGGTTTTTTTGCGGGATATTAATTCAGCTTCAGAGGTCATGACCCCAAATTGTTTCAGGTAGATTTTGGTTGCGAATTTATTGAAAGTAAGTGCAGATGAAAAACTATTTGAGCATGAATAGGGGATGTTCAGCATATCAAGGTATCCCTGGAGAAGCCCGTTCTCTCCGGGTGTTCCATGGATGATATTCCAGGCGTAATCGAATTTTATTTCCTTGTTACCTATCCTGTAGCTGAAATTGTCTTTATTGACAGGATATTTTTCTTTCCCGTTCTTTACGATCCAGTCTGCCCCCTTCAACTTAATAAAGTGGGTTGAGAAACCAGCCTTGGTCAGCCATTTGCTTATTTCTGCACCGCTTTTAAGTGATACCGAATATTCTGAAGAATCTCCCCCTGTCAGTATTGCGATTTCCATTTGAAAAAAATGTGTTCAATCCTATATTAAATATACTACCTTTTTAACGAAATTTTCACCCGGGGGGGTTCATTTTTTTGACGAGTGAATACTCATTTACATGAAAGTTTATTTTTAGTTTATAAACTGAGGTTAATTGATTGCGGACAGTTCTCTTTCTTTATGTGTTTCTTCGGGAAATATAGTTGCGCCATTTCTCAATTACAGTGTTCATGTCCCCGGGCAGTTCTGATGTGAACAGCATTTCATCACCCTTTTCAGGATGACAGAAGCCCAGGGAGCTTGCGTGAAGCGCCTGCCTGGGCAATATTTTAAAACAGTTGTTAACGAATTGCCTGTAGTTGCTGAAAGTGGTTCCCCGGAGTATCTTATCCCCTCCGTACTCAATGTCGCCGAAAAGCGGGTGTTTCAAATGTTGGAAATGGACCCGTATCTGATGGGTCCTTCCTGTTTCCAGTTTACATTCCACCAGTGTCACATAACCCAGGCGTTCAATAACCCGGTAATGTGTTACGGAATGTTTCCCGCCTGAACCATCCTGGATTACCATGATCTTTTTCCGGTCTTTGGGATTTCTTCCGAGGTAACCGGTTATGGTACCTTCGTCTTCATTGATATTTCCCCATACCAGTCCCATGTAGGTCCGTTTTGTAGTTTTGTTGAAAAACTGCAGGGCCAGGTTGGTCATTGCGTTTTCAGTTTTTGCAACCACAAGGAGCCCTGAAGTGTTCTTGTCGATTCTGTGCACCAGTCCTGGTCGTTCCTGTCCCGATTGAAACAGGGGGTTGTCCTTCAGGTGGTGCATCAGTGCATTTACCATGGTGCCGGTATAATTACCATGACCCGGATGGACCACCATTCCCGGAGCTTTGTTTATCACCAACAGTTGATGGTCCTCATATACAATATTCAAAGGGATGTCTTCGGGAATCAGTTCGAACTTTATCGGCGGGTGTGGAAGAACGATTGTAATTGTATCCAGCGGCTTAACCCTGTAATTTGATTTTACTGCCTTTTCATTGACAAGTATGTTGCCCGCCGCAGCTGCTGCCTGGATCCTGTTCCTTGATGTTCCTTCAAGCTTATTGATAAGGAATTTATCAATCCGAAGCGGGGCTTGTCCCTTATCTGCCACAAACCTGAAGTGCTCGTAAAGCTCATTGCTTTCAATGGTTTCCTCAGACATGCTTACCGCCGGATAATAAATTTTGATGTTGCTTTGTCATCGTTCGTTCCGGTGAGCGTTATAAAATACATTCCTTCCGGAAGAGATCCTGTAGCTATAACACTGGAATGCAGTTCAGCTTCCAGTACTAATTTCCCGGTTAAGTCGAATATCCTGTAGTGATTGAAGGTGTGATCCAACAAATGGCCAGGTTCGATGGTTATCTTATCCGTGGCAGGATTGGGCCAGATCATGAATTCTTTTCGATCGGGAATTATGGCATCTCCAGATGAATAGTGGCGTTTTACGAAAGGCCTTATCATCAGCGATCCAGGCGCTGACGATATCTTCCAATCAGTTCCCAGGTTATACAGCAGGTTGTTGTTTGGATCTGTATTGATGTCCATTCCAATGTTCAGCAGAAACTGGTTGTATTGAAGCAAACCCACGTAGAAGGTGCCGTTCACCGGCACTGTTCTGTCAAATTCAAAGCGCTGGTATTTATTAAGGACATCCGAATAAACCACGGTATGATCCGTACTGCCGTCATAAATCAGATTGCCCGGAGCTCCCTGGAAATCATCCCACACCATGAATTTGAAATAATACCCCAGGTTAAGAGAGTCCAGGAGTTGGGTGAAATAGATATCCACACCACCCAATTCATCAGCGATGAAGCTGTTGAACCTTACGGCGATCAAGCCGTTGTTTGTGCCCTGTCCCCTTAAGCCATAGGCACGTTCTGCGGAACCATCGTCGTAGGCAAAATAATCCCTGAACACCTGTCTTCTTGTAATGGTATCGTTTTGCTTGTAATCGAAATCATCGGTTCTTAACCAGGATTTAATAAGGAAACTGGCTGTATCACCGTTCCCGAACTGGAATGGATAAATACTTCCGATCTCGAAGGCTACAGCACTGTTCTGAAAGATATCCTGGGCAGATGCATTGCCGGGTTTGTACAATTCCCCGTCTATTTCATCCAGGACCTGGATGCTTCGTGTAACGTTCCTGGTTGCTGTGTCGTTGTTACGGTATTCGATCCTGAAGTAGGAAAGGTAGGTGGAATTGTAGGCGGCGTTAAAATGATCCCATGGGATTGATTCATGTCCTTTCAGCATGGATGACAATGGTTTAATGAATGCCACGTCCCTGTGTATTGTATCATTGACGTTTCTGCTGTGATCAAGTTTGACATAATCTATATTCCAGTGATCAACATTTCCACGCTTGTCTTTGTAATCTGTGTTCTGAGGCAGACTTGCCCTGTTTCTGAATCCGAACCTGAAGCCTTCTTTAAGGAACCGTTCCTCTGTTATCGGTATCATTACCTGCCTGAAGGGGGCAAGGGTATCTCCTTCTGTTTGCCATACATTGATCCATGCATCATTCACAGGATCATAGAAATCAAGGCAGAGGGAATCGTATGGCCTGGGCTCAAGTCCATTTCCCATGGGTTGGTAGTAAAAACTCAGGTAAATGCTGTCGGATGCCTCATAATTGAGATTGATAGGAACAGAAGTAAGGTAGTCGGCATCAAATGTCTCCGGATTGATCGTTGCAAAAGGGTAAACAGCACCGTTTTGATCAAGGGCATCAAGGGTTGCTGTTCCGATTGTAGGCGGGCCAACAGCATAGGTCCGGTTAACATATGCATAATTATCTGTCCATCTGGTTTCGTCAGGAAGGTTTGAGTTGTATGAAAAATCATCTACAAAGGGCAGTTCATACAATTCATTTGAGATGTTTTTTTTGGAGTGTTTTGAAATGTTCATCTCCCTGCCCGGATCGCTGCTGAGGGGCATAACATATTCCTGTGCTGCAATTGATAGCGGTGCAGCGGCAATTATCAAGCAGATGAATAACCGGTTGAAGATCATGATTGTTTACTCTCCTCCATAATTGTTCAAAAGCAGTGCGTCAGAAGCCGGAAGAAGTGTTGAATCGGCAGTGAGCCAAATAAAAACTTCTGTGCCTTTATTGACTTTTGCATTAAATGCGTAGTCCGGGTATTGTTTGTACACCCATGCCCTGAGGCTGTCATCCCCTGTACGCACCGATTCATCATAGGTTGCAACTCCGAAATTGAGGTATTTTCTAGATATTTCAGATTTTGCCTCCTCCAGGTTCAGTCCCCCGAGACGGGGTATGGTGGTTGTTTCGTTGCTGAGTCCCATACCAAGCACCAGGTCTATTTTTGTTCCTTTTTCAATTCTTGTTCCTTCCTTAATAACGGAGCCATTGAAGTTTTGTTGCAGGACACTGTTCACAGCATAATCCGGACGGTAGCTTATCTCCCCGAGTTCGAATCCGGAATTTTCAAGTGCAAGCATGGCCTGTCTCAATGAAAGGGAGACCAGGTTGGGCATCGTGACTTTCTCAGGATTAACGGCATTCATTGTTATGAATATCCTGCGCCTTACTTTTACTTTTGAATTGGGCTTGGGATTTTGTTTTACAACTGTACCCCGCGGCATTTCATCTGCATAGATGGAGTCGATTACATGAAAATTCAGTTTCCTGGATTTTACAACGTCCTTAACTTCTTCGATGGTAAGGCCTGTTAAATTAGGGACGGATATTTTCTGTCCGTGGTGTGTATAAAATTTGAGCCAAACGAGCACACCAAGCAGAATGATCAGTGATATGGCCACTGCCAGAAGCAAATGCTTAAGAAATATTTTCGAGATCAGGAATCTTAAAAAGTCCATAGCCTTGGGTTTCTTGATATGCAAAGATAATTAACCAGCTTGTAATACAGTATTCTTTGGTAAATTAAATAGTGTCTGTCCATAATGTCCGATAACTGCATTACTGCAAAAATCTTAAATCCTCGAATACGGTAGTATACTGCGGTTTAAGATTTTTGCGTGCTTTGTTCTCGAACATTATGATCCAGCCACAGGACTGTATTGACAGTCTCTAATTGCTCTTTAACCCGGAAAGTCCTGTTTTTGTAATCGTTGTAGCTTCCTGGTAAACCTCATAATCGGTATTGATCTGCCAGAGATCGTGTTGCTGATCTTCCAGGATATTTTCAGCGGCCCTCAGCCCCATTAGAATGCTGTGGTCCTGGTTGTTGTATTTGTATGCACCGTACCTGCCGATAACGTGCAGGTTCCTGATGGTTTTGAGGTGATCCCGGACATGTTTTATCTTATCCTGGTATCCCTTGAAATAGACTGGATAGCATCTTGGGATCCTGAACACAGAGGCATCCAGCACCTCTTTTCTGTCAGCCAGACCTATGCGGTTGATTTCATGTATGGCAGCCTGGTGGATCTCCTCATCCGGACTTCTCCACAGTTCGTTTTCAAAATCACACCAGTATTCCATGCAGAGGATGGAATTTTGACTGTTCCCATATAGTTCCGGGACCCAGTTTCTGAAATTGGTGATCCTGCCGGTCCTGACATCCGGGTCATGAATATACAACCATTGGTCGGGAAACAGATCCGGACGGCTGACAAGGAGGTATACCAGAATGGTATTCCTGAATTTCAGCGATTTTGCCTCTTTTTTTACTCCTTCCGGTATGTTGTCAAGTCGCTCAACGAGATGGGTAATGGGCATCGAGGAGATGATGTGATCATATTCAATTTGTTTTCCGCTTTCGAGAAAAACTGAGGAAGCTTTGCCATCATAAACAACAACCCTGTTTACAGGCTCTTCCAGGTGAATATTGCCGCCCCTTTCCTCTATTTTCTTCATCATTTTCCAGTAAACGGAGCCTGTGCCGGAAGTGGGATAGGCAAACTGTTCCACAAGCGTAGCATGTTTGTTTCTCCTGGTATGTAAAAGAGCATTCTTAATGGCTTCAGAAAGCGACAGCTTTTTTATCCTTTGCGATGCGAAGTCGCTGTCCAACTGGGAGCACTTTATCCCCCACAGTTTTTCCGAGTATGTTTTAAAAAATATACTGTACAGTCTTTTTCCAAAGCGATTGGTAACCCAGCCTTCAAAAGTTGAAGTGTCTTTTTCGGGGCGGACCTTTTGTTTCAGATAACTCAGCATGCACAATACAGCTTCCCTGATGCCCAATCCTTTCAGTGCATTGTATGCTTTTATTGGATAGTCAAAGAACTTCTTGTTGTAAAAGATCCTGGTCTTCCTGTTTACAATGCTGTAATCTTTACCGACCACCTCCAGCCAGAGTTCATTTATTTTTTTGTCTTTGCTGAAAAACCGGTGTGGTCCGAGATCTACGGTCTGATCCCACAATTTCACTGACCTGGACATTCCGCCGGGAACGGACGAAGCTTCATAAACATCCAGCAAGGAGACCTTTTCCCCCAGGCGCTTTGATACCTGGTAGGCGGCTGTCAATCCTGCTGGTCCGGCTCCGATCACGGCAATTTTCATGTGTAGGAATATGTTTAATAAAGATAAATATTTCCTGCAAAAAAAAGCCAACCCTGCTGGGCTGGCTTGTTATAATGGATCATTACAGATCATTTTTTGTGTTTTGCTTCATCGGAGACCGATAGTTTCTTGCGTCCCTTCTTTCTCCTCATGTTGAGAAGATTCTTCCCACTGACAGTTTTCATCCTTTTCCTGAAGCCATGCTTGTTCTTGCGCTTTCTGTTCGATGGCTGAAATGTTCTTTTAGGCATATCCTGATGTATTTTGAATTATTATTCCGTTCCGCGTCAAATCGGGCTGCAAAAATAGTGAATTTGTTTAAAAGTCAAAAGTTTTGGAACCATTTATTATATAATCAATCACAACTATCCGAAACTTTGAAAAAAAGAACAGAACCCATACTTTTGGTTAAGCTTCACCAAAACCTAATCGTATGGGACTGTTCCGAAGAAACAAAAATACTAATAAACCAATAGTTCGTCAAATTATTGATTTAA
>JAIPBT010000057.1 GCA_021738565.1 Bacteroidales bacterium | reverse complement strand
CTTATTTACATAAATATATTTGCCCTCTTTATCTGTAATAAAAATTGCATCAGCAGAGTTCTCGGTAATTGTCCTGAATTGTGCTTCACTATCCTTTATTTTCTGTTCTAATTGCTTGCGGCTTGATATATCCTGTGATATTGTTGCAACAATATTTTTTCCATCTTCATCAAGAATATTTGATGAGTTCCACAAAACGGTCTTGATACTTTTGTCTTTTGTTAAAATATCTACTTCAACGACTTCTACACCATGTTCGTCAAGATGATTTTCCAGCAATTCAAGTGTTGACGCAACTTTTTCTTTTGGAAAAAGAAAATCAATTTTTTTATCGATAAGTTCAGCCGCTTCATAACCGCTCAGCAATTCAAATTTGCGGTTAAAACGCTTGATGATCCTGGCAGTATCCCAAATAATGATTGGTGCCTGCATATGGTTCAGGAGGTTTTTTAGAAAACCACTTGTTGCAAGATGTGCCTCTTCCAGGATATCTTCTTTGTCTTTACGTGCAGTAATGTCCTCAATGGCCAAAAGAATTACCTTCTCTTTTCCAAATGCCCTTTTTACCTGGCGTGCATTTAAAAGCATCACCCGTTCTCCAATGGTGGAAAAATTGTGTTCAACCTCATAATTTTCAATCGAAACTTTCTCAGGAATGATTTTCTCGAGCAATTTTTTCAGTTTTGGAATATCCCATTGGTGATTTCCCAATTCAAATATTGGCTTACCAATTGTTTCACCGGCGGTAACCTTGAAAGATTTATAGAATGAACGGCTGGCTTTTATTACCTTAAAATCTTTATCGATTGCAAGCAGTGGTTCCCGTACCGTATCGATTACATCCTCATTGAATTTATTTATTTCATCTGCAGTTTCTATGGATTTGTTCTTATGATTGTCTGAAAAGTCTGATTTTTTCATTGTGCTTGATTGTTAATACAAAAACGAACAATGGTATTTCAGGTTGATCGCTCTGCAGATCGGTAGCTGCTAATCTTCACCGGATGTTCAAGATAAAACATACCATTTCTGTAAATGTACAAAAAAAAAGGGGGGGAACAGCTTGCGCAACCCCTTATTTAATGGCTGGATTCGTAACTTATTTGGTATTTTGACCGCCTGCATTTAAAACAAAACAAAAGAATTGTTACACCAATGTTCCAGTATTTTTCTAATTTTAAGAAATCTGGCAACATCCAACATCGAAATACCCTGGTGAGATGGAACAATACTTGTTCAATGGCATTCCTGACAGCTTTCTTAATAAATGGCAGGAAATTGCTGACCTGCTGGCAAGTATCGTTGGTGTTCCGGCCGCGTTAATAATGAAAGCTGACAATGAATTTATGGAGGTTTATGTTTCGAGTAAGACAGAAAACAATCCATACCACGTTGGCGACAAAGAAAAATGGTACGGATTGTATTGTGAGACAGTCATTAAAACTCAAAAGAAACTATTAATTCCCAATGCCTTAGAAGATGAGAATTGGAATAAAAATCCAGATCTGAAGCTCGGCATGAACGCCTACCTTGGTTTTCCCATCAATTATCCGGATAACCGGCCCTTTGGTACCATTTGCGTACTTGATAATGTGGAGAATTCCTTTTTGCCTGCACATGAAAACCTCATACTACACTTTAAAAATGCAATAGAACAGGATTTAGCCCTTATAGAAGCTTTTGAAATCCAAACAAATGATCTTTCCCGCACCATACGTGAACAGCACTTAAAATTATTGACAAATAATTCAAAACTCATTGCAGCCAAAGAAAAGGCCGAAGAGAGCGAAGAAAAACTAAAAAGCATCTTCAGGGTGGCGCCCGCCGGCATCGGTGTTGTGCAAAACCGGATATTCACTGAGGTCAATCCGAAAGTCTGTGAGATGACTGGCTATCGTGCAGAAGAGCTGCTTGGACAGAGCGCAAGGATCTTATACCCAACACAGGAGGATTATGAGTTCGTTGGCCAGGAGAAGTACAGGCAAATTGCCAAAGACGGAACCGGAACAGTTGAAACACGCTGGCAGCGAAAGGATAACAAAATCATCAATATTCTTCTAAGCTCTACCCCTGTAGAAACCGGTGATTTGTCAAAAAGGGTCATCTTTACCGCACTTGACATCTCTGATCGGATCATGGCGGAACAGGAAGTCATTGCAGCAAAAGAAAAGGCCGAAGAGAGCGACCGTCTGAAATCTGCCTTTCTGGCCAATATGTCGCATGAAATCCGCACCCCGATGAATGGTATTCTCGGATTTGCCAATTTGTTGAAAAAGCCTGACCTTGATAGTGAGAGTGAGAGGCGAAAGGAATATATTGGAATCATTCAGAAAAGCGGTGTCCGCATGCTGAATATCATCAACGATATTATTAGCATTTCCAAAATAGAAGCCGGCCTGATGAACCTCGATGTGAAGAAGACAAATATTCACAAGCAGATCGAGTATATCTATACTTTCTTTAAACCTGAAGCAGAAAAGAGAGGGATTAGTCTCTCTTTCAAAAACACATTGGCAGAAGATTTGACAATCATCAAAACCGATCGAGAAAAGGTATATGCCATTTTAACCAACCTGGTAAACAACGCCATCAAATACACCGAAAAAGGTTCAATCGAGTTGGGGTGTCATCTTAATACCGACAGTAAGGCAGACAGACTGGAGTTATATGTAAAAGACACCGGCATAGGGATTCCGGAAGAGAGGCAGAAAGCAATATTTGAACGTTTCATCCAGGCTGATATTGCAGATGAAAAGGCACAGCAGGGTGCAGGATTGGGATTGGCAATCACCAAAGCGTATGTGGAGATGCTTGGTGGTAAAATCTGGGTTGAAAGCGAAGAAGGCAAAGGCTCGGAATTTTATTTCACCTTGCCATACACTACCAGGCCTTAAACAGCTATTGAATCATTCATAAGGATGTAGGAGGTGGGACGCTAAAATCAGCAGCGATAAAATGCATAAAACAATAAATACAGGAACGATACTCTTTTCATCTCTTTCAGCATAATAACCGATTGCATTAATGAGAGAATAAACCACCATAGCATGCGCTGCCGCATTGGTTATCCGGCCTTTGGATTTATGACCGATCAGTAAAAATCCACTTACCAGGCAGAGCAGAGCCATCAGAAATTCTGAGAACAAATGGAATGACATTTCTGTTCTTCCCTCCGGGATTGTTTCATTCATAAGGATTTGAAACCACATAGCAAAAACAGACAATCCCAAAAAAACAGAATAAAAGCCAATTACTTTTACAAATTTTCTATTCTTCATTAGTGATCCCTTTCAAATTTCGATTTCCGAGGAGTGACATTTGATTAAGCAAATTATAATTAATGTCAGATTTCTCCAGGTTTGCGTATTGAGAAAATACAGTTTGAATTAATATAAAATTTTCATCTGTTGTAACAGCATTTATTTTATCGTCACCAACAAAATTACAATTTGCAAGGTTGCCTCCCAGGCCCGAGATTGATTCCAATTCAAGCAAATTCTTAAAGTCGAACACTTTCAATGTCTCACATGAGTGAAATTTCAGACTTACCCTTAAATTTTCAATATCGTAAACCAGGCTCCACCTGGTATCGATTTGTTTTACAGTTTCCAATATCTGAAAAGAATAAGAAACCGGTGGTTGGTCTTTATACTTTGCCAGTAAATTTGAAACCGAAACAAAACGCTCATTTGAACCTTGTCTGTTTTTTACGGGTAATTCGCCCCCAAAACCCTGGAAATATGACAGATATTTAAGCGATTCGGTATAATTGTTATTGCTTAAAACCGGAAAACCGGTTTTGTCGGAAAAGTATATATTAAAGTCGGAGCCATTAAATTCTGCAATAATTACATCCCCTGAATGATCGGCAATTAAATAATGTAAACTCTGAAACAGGGGCTTGCACTGAAATTTTTTGAGTTCCCGAACTACGTCATCAACAGATTTACACTTATCAAGTAAATATTGTACCAGTTGGAATTCATTGATTAGCTGCTTCGTCGAATCTGGTATAAGTGTTACTGAAGACATATTTAATTCTTCAATGACAAGTCCCTGCTCATTCATTCCCCCAAGCGGAAACTCTTTACCAAACTGGTTGAATGTAATACTCCGGTATTCTGATTGCCAGTTAAAAACATCTTTATTGAAACCGTCAGTGTTTAGAATTTTTTTATTCACCCCCCGTTCGTTTAAAAACAGGTAGCCATGTTCTATTTCCCAATCAAGATTTTTTGCTAAAACAATATCATTTCCGGTTTTCAGGCAGAAAGCAGTACAGGCTGAACACTGATGCCCGACAGCCAACAAAAAAGCAAAAACTGGTAAGTAAGATAAGGGGTTCATGGCACGCTATTTTTTTATACACAATGTACCAACCAACTTCACTAAATAAAATTACAAAATTTTTTGAAATTATTGTGAACCAGACTATTGAACAAATCGATTATTGGCTACTGTTATCTAAATCTAGATCCTATTGATAACCTGATATAATTCAGATATCAAAGCGTAAACCGGTTGATCAACTGCAGCATAATAACCACAAAAAGTCCGGTAATAATTACGGCGAATGTGCCGGAACCGAAAACAGCTATTGAATCATCGTTGTAACACCGGGGCTCACCCACCTGCTTATGGATCATCATCTGAATAAGAATAGAAGCTGGTATCGGTTCTTTCGACAATATTACTATTTTTATAACCTGATTTGTTATAACAATGATAATAGTAATCCTGGAGGGCCTTTAGAATAAAAGAACCAGGCGAGAATGTTGAAAATCGATAAGCGTAAACAGATTTTACTGGCATAGATTGGTTTGATAACGACGGGAACAGAGCATGGAGTGATGGAGACGAGATTGGAGATTTAATCGTACCGGAAGAAGTTACCACGATGTCAGATTTTATTGTTGTCTATGAATAAGCGCAAAAACTGTCCATACTATGCAGAACGTTGAGCGGTGTGCATTAACTGAAAACTAGTTTTCAGAACCCGCGTTAACAAATAAGTATTTGAAATAAAATAGTTGTGAATTAGAAAATAATTAACACAAATCTCGTTGAAGATCACTAATTTGCACTATTTCGAAAATATGAAAAATTATCTGACAATTTCTTTCTTGATTATTCAACTGTCCTGCATGGCTAACCCAGCCTCGGATACGTTGTTATCCAGGCTTAATGAAGTGATCGATAACAGGGAGTATTTTGTTGGGCTAAAGCAGGATAAAATTGATAAGATAAAAAAAGAATTCCTGTTCAAGGAGAGAAGAGATGAGATAGATATTCAATACAATTACTTCCTGGCTTTAAGCAAAGAATACCAGACCTTCAAATTCGATTCCGCATTTCACTATTCCAGTCAGCTGATCGATGTGGCCTATAAGAGCAAAGATCCAAATAAGATCATAAAAGCCCAGATTGAATTTGCCAATATACTGATCACGGCCGGAATTTTCAATGAGGCGATGGACACGCTAAAATCGATCAATCTGAGCGTAGCAAGCAAACAGAACAGGGCGGAGTATTTCAGTATGATGAGCAGGGGGTATTTCGATATGGAAAGCTTTTCTCAGAGCAAGTATTATTCAAGACTGTATCGCCGGAACGGGGTGTCCTATTTCGATTCGGCCCTGACCTGCTATCCACCTGAAACATGGGAGTACCGTTCCCTCGTGGCTCAAAAGTATATAAAGGCTGAAAACTGCCAGATGGCGATAGAAATACTTCGGGATATTATTAGTAGCTATCAGCTTAGCAACGACGAACTGGCAATACAGTATATGCTGCTTTCCTTCTCATACAATATTCAGAATGAACCCGACCTGGCTCTGAAATACATGGTAGAATCGTCAGTGGCCGATTTCATGGGAGCGAAGAAGGAGGCTGTTGCCCTGGTATTCGTAGCAAATGCACTTTTTGAACGGGCGGAGGTGATGCTGGCCAGTAAATATATAAATGTTGCACTGGAGGAGAGTAGCTTCTACGGCTCGAATTTTCGACTCTGGCAGATATCACAATATTCACCGATCATTAAGTCAGAGCACATCGTTACTATTGAGAATCAGAAAAGACAGGTACTGAAATATCTTGTGATCGTTTCTGTATTATCCTTCCTGTTGATCGCATCGTTCACCGTGATCTACAGGCAGATCAGTAAACTTAAAAGGGTTAAGAATATGCTCGAAGCAACCAACGGTCAACTGGCAATGATCAACGAGGAGCTCGTTCTGGCTAACAGGATAAAGGAAGAATATGTCGGGTATTATTTCTCGGTGAGTTCCCAGATGATCGAGAAGCTGGAGAAATTTAAAAACAGCATCTACAGGAAATTCAGCAGGAGACAATTTGATGAGCTTGCACTTGAGCTGGATAGTATCAATATCCACAAGGAAAAATCGTTCCTCTATACTAAGTTTGACGAAGTTTTCCTGCAGATTTTTCCAAATTTTATAGATAAATTCAATGACTTGCTCAAAGAGAATGAACAATTGCATCCCAGGGAAGGTCACCTTTTGAATACCGAATTGCGGATCTATGCGCTGATCCGCTTAGGAATCACCGACAATGAAAAAATTGCGAAGATCCTCGACAACTCGGTAAATACAATTTATGCCTATAAGACAAAAGTCAGGAACATGGCAAAACTTCCAAAAGAGGAATTTGAACAAGAGGTGAAAAAAATCAAACGATTTTAATTTACTGGTCTGTTCCGTATGGAATTCGAGCAAAAAAGTCTTCCGTAAAATTTAAATCCCACTATATATTTTCAAGTCCCCTTAAAGCATAAGTAGTAGTTAGTTAATGTTATATCCCTTCGTGTTTTCAAAATTCTACTATATATTTTCAATAATATTTGCGCTGCCTTGGGTCAATAAATACATTTACTTCAGAATTTGAACTTCCACTTATTCATATAAAATGGAATTCGCTTCTGGAAAGGTTCTTATCAAAGAGTAAACAATACCAACTATAAATTCAAACTATTATGACGAGATGTATTAAGGGACTAACTACCATATGCATCGTCTTTATGCTATTTTCCGATAGTTTTAACGGAGAGGCTTATGCTGCCTTTACAGGAAATACCGAACTATTCTCTGTTCCGCAACAGGATAAAAGGACGATCACAGGTGTGGTTACTGAAGAAGGTGGAGAACCTATTCCCGGTGTATCCATTATTATCAAAGGAAGCCTGCAAGGCACTTCGACAGATTACGCGGGGTATTATTCCCTGGAAAATGTACCGGATGATGCCACGCTGGTATTCAGTTTTATAGGTATGCGTACGATGGAGATCGATGTTGCGGACAAGACGGTCATAGACCTTGTTATGGAACAAGATGCAGTTGGACTTGACGAAGTGGTAGCTATCGGCTACGGTTCCATGAAAAAGAAAGACCTTACAGGCTCGGTTTCAACTATTGAAACCAAAGATGTTAAGTCTCTTCCCCTCCCAGGTATTGGTGATATGATGCAGGGGAAAGCTGCCGGTGTATATGTCATTGCAAGCGGAACTCCAGGCAATGATCCAACTTTTCGCATTCGGGGTACGGGAACGATCAATGACAACAGACCTTTGATTGTAATTGACGGGGTTCCCTCCATGTCGGGACTGAACCAGATCAATATGGATGATGTTGCTTCCTTGCAGGTTTTGAAGGATGCATCTGCAACAGCTATTTACGGGTCAAGAGGAGCCAATGGGGTAATTATTATAACTACGAAGAATGGCGGTGCCGGAAAAGGGGAAATTGATTTTAATGCCTATGCCGGTGTACAGTCTGCCACAAATATGGTAGACCTTCTGAATGCTTCTGAATTTGCAGCGATGCATAATGATATGATGACCAATGCCGGGAGGGTTCTGAATCCTGCTTATATGAATCCGAAAACTCTTGGCGAGGGAACCGATTGGATTGGAACATTACTGCGACCGGCTAAGATGCAAAATTACTCTCTCTCCTTATCAGGAGGAAACGAGAAGACAAGCTATTATGTGTCGGGGAACTATTTTGACCAGGAAGGGATCGTCGACAATACCGGGTTTGAAAGATATGGTCTGAAGTTTAATGCAGAGAGCAAAGTCAATAAGCGTGTAAAAGTGGGAAATATGATCACGCTGAATCATGACAAAAAATACAGCGGATCATACAGTATACTGAATACCCTCAGGGCATTACCCACCCAGGAATTGTATAATCCCGACGGGACCTATTCCGGTCCTGTTGAACGGCCAGAATGGGATGGAGACATTACCAATCCAATTGGACAAGCAAAGCTAATAGAAAATTCTACCCTGGGTTACAATTTACTAGGTTCCATCTATGCCGATGTCCAGTTAATGGAAGGCCTGGTGTTCAAATCTTCAGCCGGCCTTAAAGCCAACTTCTGGCAAACACGAACATGGTCACCTGCATACGACTGGAGACCATCTCCCCAGGCGAATTCCTACCTGGGAGAAGAGGCAAATAAATCACTTACCTGGAACTGGGACAATACCCTTTCTTACTCCAAAACCTTTGCTGGTCTTCACCAGCTACACCTTATGCTGGGTACCAGTGCACAGGAAAATAATTTCTCATATATCTCTGCATCCATCCAGGATTTTGCTAGCGACCGGACGCAGCAACTAAACAATGGGTTAAGTCAGCAGGATGTGGGTGGAAGCGGAAACTCCTGGTCACTGATGTCTTACATGGGACGCGCAAATTATACCTATGCCGACAAATACCTGGCAACAGCTACTTTGCGAAGAGATGGTTCCTCCAGGTTCGGTGATAATAATAAGTGGGGTTGGTTTCCTTCAGCATCCATGGCCTGGAGAATATCTGAAGAGGACTTCTTCCAGGAGATAAACTTTATTAATTATATGAAACTGAGGGCTGGTTATGGTATGGTTGGAAACCAGCAGATCGGAAATTATTCTTTTGCATCCTCCCTCACTACCATACCATATGTATTTAACGACAACCTTGTAAACGGTGTGGTGAATTATATTATGCCTAATCCAAACGTACAGTGGGAATCCCAGAACCAGACGAACATAGGCTTTGATGCAACACTGTTTAGTCAGAGAATAAGTCTGATCGTGGATTTCTATCATAAGAAAACGACAGACATGCTTGTACCTATGGATGTGCCAATTGGAACAGGCTATTCAGATATTTACAGACCTTCTGTTAATGCAGGAGTAATGGTTAACAAGGGAATAGAAATAACTGCCACGACGCATAATTTCAAAGGAAATTTCACATGGGATACCGATTTCAATATTTCCTTTAACAGGAACGAAGTGGTTAGACTGAATGATACCATTCCTAGGTCGGTAGGAAGTGTAGGATTCAACCAGAACCTTGCAAGAATACAGGCCGGCTACCCGGTGGATGTGTTTTACGGATTTGTGACAGACGGTATTTTCCAGAACCAGGCTGAAGTTGATGCCCATGCCTTGCAGGTTGCCGGTGAGGATCCATATAACAGGACTTCTCCTGGTGATATCAGGTATTTGGATCTGAACAGCGACGGGATCATCGATGATAATGACCGAACATTCATAGGAAATCCGAACCCCGACATCATCTTCTCGCTAAACAATCGCTTTGCATACAAGGGATTTGATCTGAACATATTCCTGCAAGGTGTTTATGGAAATGACATTTATAATGCAAACCGTATCTGGAATGAAGGAATGGCAGTGGCATATAACCAAACTACCGAAACCCTGAATCGCTGGACAGAGGAAGGAAACAGTACATCGGTGCCACGGGCTGTATTCAATGATCCCAATAAAAACACACGTCCTTCCGACCGCTTCCTTGAAGATGGCTCCTACCTCAGGGTCAAGAACATGATTATCGGGTATACATTCCCCCCTGATCTGCTCTCAAAAGCAGGTATTGAGTCGGCAAGGCTGTATGCTTCAGGAGCGAATCTTTTCACGTTGACAAAATACAAGGGCTTTGATCCGGAAGTCGGAACCAATGGGATAGACATGAGCAACTATCCTTTAACCCGCACCTATAGCATAGGTGTAAACCTTAGTTTCTAATATTAAAATTACTGTGATGAAAAGATATATTCTGACAACTATCGTACTTGCATTGATCGTGTTTTCGTGCAGCGAGGATTTTTTGGATAAAGCTCCGCTTGATACCATCAACACTTCCAATTTTTTCCAAACGGAGGCCGATGCCATTGCTGCAGTGAATGGTGCATATCAACCACTACAATGGCCAAAACTCTATAATATGCGGATGTGGACCTCGGACATCATGGCGGGGAATAGCATCGTTGGTGCCGGCGGAGGAGATGACGGACGTGAGACTATCGACATGGCAAACTTTGTAACCACAACGGATAATACGGGTGTCCTTGACCTCTTTCGCGGTCCCCCTCCCGGAATCCTGAGATGCAACGTTGTACTGCAAAAGGTTCCTGATATGGACATCGATGAAGATATTAAAAACCGTACCCTGGGTGAGGCACATTTTTTAAGGGGATTGTATTATTTCATCCTGGTTCGGTATTTTGGAAATGTTCCTTTAATTCTCGAACCACAAGCCCCGGGCGATGACCTGAGACCATCCAGAACCGACAAGGCACTTGTATATGAACAGATTATTAAAGACCTGGAAGAAGCAAAAGAGCTTCTTCCCGAGAAGTCAACATACTCTTCCAACGACCTGGGAAGGGCTTCGAAGGGATCAGCAGCAGGGTTGCTGGCAAAAGTATACCTGACCTTGGGAGAATGGGAAGAGGTAGTGACCCTTGCCAATGAAGTAACAGCACTGGGGTATGCCCTGAATCCCAATTATGGTGACAATTTTGACGTACAAAATAAAAATTCCCTTGAATCTCTCTTCGAAATACAATATGTGAGCGATGCAGGAGAAGATTTTTGGTCAAATGAAAACCAGTCTTCCTGGCTGAGCACCTTTACAGGACCAAGAAATTCAGATATGGTAGCCGGTGGCTGGGGCTGGAATCAGCCTTTGCAGGAATTTGTTGATGCCTATGAGCCGGGGGATAAAAGAAAAGATGTAACAATACTCTACGATGGATGTCCGCAGTTCGACGGAATGGATTATGATCCCGGGTATTCAACTACAGGCTATAATCTTCGAAAATTTCTGGTCACGAAATCTGTTACAGCCACGAGCGATAATAGTCCACAAAATTTCCCGGTACTACGCTATGCAGATGTACAGTTAATGAAAGCTGAAGCATTGAATAACCTGGACAGAACATCAGAAGCCGAAGCACCTCTGAACGAAGTGAGAGCCAGGGCGGGACTGGCAGCTGTTTCAGGATTGTCACAAAGTGAGTTTAAGGAGGTCGTCCTGCATGAAAGGCGAATAGAACTGGCCTTTGAAGGTCAACGATGGTTTGACCTGATCCGGGTTGACGGCGGACAATGGGGCTTGGATTTTCTCCATTCAATTGGCAGAGTGAATGCAACTGTGAAACATCTTCTTTTTCCCATTCCGTTGAAGGAGATCGAATCGAATCCGAACCTGGTACAAAATCCAGGATATTGATCTTCCATAAGCAGCACGTAATACAGAAGCAAACTAATTAAACAGAGAAAAATGAATAACAGATCCAGAAGAATTAAGAGCATAGCCATAAGATTATCCCGGGCAGATAGTTTTTTTATTGCCCTTCTTCTACTGCTACTATTTGTCGCCAAATCCTGTGATAAGGAGTTTGAAATTGTGGTTAGTGATGGAGAGGCCATTTCATTGGCAGCCTCAGATACCAGTCTGGTATTATCACAAAAATTCTTTAGCAGCAATGCAATCGACCTGATCTGGACCCGTGGAAGTAACCAGGGTACAGGCAGTCCTATCTCCTATATACTGGAGATGGATATGTCCGATAACAATTTCAGCAGTCCTTTAATCTTTGATATTGGTAAAGCCATCTATAAAAAAAGCTTTTCCGTGGATGAACTGAATAATCTATTAACAGGAACTTTCGGAGTAGAAGCCGGTGCTTCTGCAACTATTGAGGCCAGGGTGATCGCTGATATTCTCAATGAGAGTGTGAAAGATGATATTTCAGATCCGGTCAGTTTCAGTGTCAGAAGTTATAAACCTGTAGGAGATCAGCTCTATATTTTGGGAACGGCAACTTTGTTTGGTGATGACATTTTAAATGCAACTGAAATGACGCGTGACCAGGAAAAGCCCTGGGAGTTTGTTTACGAGGGAGAGCTTAACCGGGGAAGAATATTTTTCAGCGAGACCAGGGATGATTGCTGGTGTAAAACATTTTATACCCGGAATACATCAGATGACGGGCTTATGATCCGTAACGAAGAGGGGCTTGGAGATAATAAAAGGTGGTTAATCACGTCGAAGAATTATTATAAGGTAGTGGTAGATCTCATTGATTTAAAAATACAGATCGATACCACAGTCGCTGCAGCTTACACAGAATTATACATTGTGGGTGATGCATCTCCGAGTGGCTGGAATATTGCCACTCCATTTGCATTTACACAAAATCCTGATGACGCAAATATCTTTACTTACGAGGCATTTTTTACGCCGGGGAATTTCAAGATCTCCACTTTTACAGGCGATTGGTGCGACGGCGACTGGCTGAATGCAAACCAGGCAGACCAGGATCTTTCCGCAACAGATTTCATCATTACGAGGGGATGCGACGGGCCTGACAACCAGTGGTTAGTTACAGAAGAGACCCAGGGAAGATATACCATTACTATAAACCTGATCGAGAATTCAATTTCGATCACCCCTGTTCAGCTTTACCTCATTGGCGATGGTGGCCCCAATGGCTGGAACATTGAAGACCCGGAACCAATGGTCTTTGCCGACGGGATATACACATTTGCGGGTCCCTTGGGTGCGGATAATCCTACGGGAGAGTTTAAGTTTTCTAAATTCACCGGAAACTGGTGTGATGGTGGCTGGATACTGGCTACTACCATAGACCAGTCCATTACAAATACCAGCATGTCTTATTATACCGGATGTCCGCCAGATGAATTGGATTTTAAATGGAAGCTGGCAGAGGGTGAAGCAGGGGATTATGTGATTACTATTGACCTCGAAAATGAGGTGATGACGATAACTAAGCAATAGGCTTTGACCGATAAGAAGCAAGGAGGTTGTAAAAAACTTAATCCGATCCGAATAGTTATTGATCTATGAAGAAGATATTTCTATGTATAATAATTCCAGTAGTGTTTTCCGGGTGTAAACCGGAAGAAATTGTTCTTCCTGAGGCACCTGGAAATTTGACTACTCCCTCCTATAATCATGTAAAAATTTCAACGGATAAAGCTGCTTACAATCCTGGTGACAAAGTGAACTTTGAAATAGACAACACGAATCTTCCTGCCTCAACTACAGTAAGATATAGATACCTCGGTGAATTAATCGCAGAAGAAATTCTCCAGGGAAATACCTGGACCTGGAAAACTCCCATGGAGGATTTTCGTGGATACATGGTTGAAGTATATGATGGTATTGAGGGAGCAGAAACAATTTATACCAGTATTGCGGTAGATGTAAGCTCTGATTGGACGCGTTTTCCACGCTATGGATTTTTATCAGATTATTCCCAATTGAGTTCAGGGGAGATTGATGCTGTTCTCGACAATCTATGCAGGCACCATATCAACGGACTGCAGTTTTACGACTGGCACAACAAGCATCATAAACCACTTCCTATGAATGGATCCATTCCGGCTGACAGCTGGAAGGATATCATCAATAAGGATGTCTATTTTTCCACTGTAAAAAACTATATAGATGCTGCACACAGCAGAAACATGCGCTCAATGTTCTACAACCTGATCTACGGAGCATGGAGTGGTGCAGACAGTGATGGAGTATCTGAAGAATGGTATGTTTATACAGATAAAACACATACGAACCGGGATTTTCATCCCCTTTCATCCCCGTTTTTAAGCAATATATACATGCTGGATCCCGCCAATACCAACTGGCAGGAATATATTCTTCGTGAAAACCAAGTCGTATATGATCATCTTGATTTTGATGGTTTTCACATGGACCAGCTGGGAGATCGTGGTACAAGGTTCAAGTATAATGGCACTTCCCTGAACCTCGCCCAGACATACGAACCCTTCATTGAAGCGGCAAAGGCAGATGCACCTGAGAAGAAGAATGTAATGAATGCCGTCAATCAATATGGCCAGCAAGGGATTTCCGCAGCGCCAACGGATTTCCTTTATACAGAGGTCTGGTCACCAAACGATACGTACAAAGACCTGTCAAATATTATCAGGATCAATGAGAACTATGGAGCCGGTGCAAAAAATACCGTCCTGGCAGCATATGTAAACTATGATCTGGCAAATAACAAGGGATACTTCAATACAGCTTCGGTGCTGATGACCGATGCTGTCATCTTTGCGTTTGGAGGCTCGCATCTTGAACTGGGAGAGCACATGCTCGGCAAAGAATACTTCCCGAATGATAATCTTGACATGAAGGCCGACCTGATCCAGGCCCTGGTCAGGTATTACGATTTTATGACCGCCTACCAGAATCTTTTGCGTGATGGGGGTAGCTTTAACCAGGTTAGCGTTAGCTCACTGGATGGAAAAATTACACCGGGTAAATGGCCGGTTAGCGCTGGATCAGTTGCTGTAATAGCAAAGAAGAAAGAAAAATTACAGATCCTGCACCTGGTCAATTTTAAGGATTCTCAAACGGATGAATGGCGCGATAATTCGGGAATACAAGCAGCACCCGGACTTATCAGGAATGCAAAAATCATGTTCACCAGCGAAGGAGTGGTTAAGAAGATATGGACCGCATCACCGGATATCATTGGTGGAGTATCCCGCAGATTGAATTTTGAACAGCTAAAGGACAAGGTAGCTTTTACCTTGCCGGAATTAAAATACTGGAGTATGGTGGTTATTGAATACGAATAATTTCTTTATAAATAAAACAGAGAGTCAGGCGTGCGCACAAATGATGATCACATTAAACAAATTACTTACTAAAAAGAATGATTATGAAACAGAAATTTACCTTTAAAATGGTTTGTACCATTTTGTTTATCAGCATGGTATCTCTGGTTAATGCAGAGATCACCGAACTCAACCTGGTTGGAGATGCCGTTCCGGCAGGATGGAGCGTAAGCAATCCTACTCCAATGACTCTGAATGGAGATGTATGGGAATGGTCAGGAGCATTAAAGGCAGGCTCACTCAAGATCTCTACATTTACAGATGGTGACTGGTGTTATGGACAGTGGTTGAATGCAGCCGTTGCCGATCAGCCCATAGCAGAAGCAAGCTATATTATTACAGAAGGATGTGACGGACCCGACAATAAATGGGTAGTGGCTGAAGGTGACGTTGGGACCTACAAGGTTACGGTTAACTTAACAACTGAAACGATTGTATTTGAATTATTGACTTCCGAAGTAGCCGATGTAACTCTTTCAGGCTTAACTGCCAGCGTTGGGACATTAACTCCTGATTTTGATCAGTCAGTAAAAAACTTCTTTCTGTCAGTCCCTGCAGGAACCACTTCCGTAGAAATTAACGCAACAACAACTGATCCTGAGGCAAGTGTTGAGGGAGACGGTGTAATCGACCTTAGCGAAGGCGATACAATCGTTGCAATTGAAGTAACAGGGAAAGATCAGATTAACAAATTCACTTATTATGTCAGCATATCTATCGTTGAAGAAGGAGAAATATACTCAGCACTTTATCTTGTTGGAGATGCTTCTCCTGCGGGATGGAATATTAGTGACCCGGAACCAATGATCCAGGATGAAGAGAATCTGAACCTGTTTACCTGGCAGGGAGATTTATTTGCTGGTGAACTGAAATTCTCAACTTTCACTGGTGATTGGTGCGACGGAGATTGGTTGCTTGCAACTGCAGCTGACCAGACACTAGACCATGGAGAATATACCATTTATACAGGTTGCGCTCCCGAAGAAGAAGATTTCAAATGGAGAGTTTCAGAGGAACAAATTGGAGAATGGATCATCACTGTTGACCTCGAAAATGAACTTATCAGTTTTGATTACCAGGAAGTCACCGGAATCGAATATAACGATCATTCCTTGATCAATCTTTATCCAAATCCTGCAACTGAATACTTCACAATTGACCTAGGCACTCAAAGCCAGGGAAGTTTGGATGTCTATTCTGTGGATGGCAGGCGTATCCACCACGCTGTACTTAATGAAAGTAAATCAATCTTTAATGTAAAAGAATTGTCAGGCTCGGGACTAATAATCCTTCGCGTATCAACAAAAGAGTTCTCAAAAACTTTCAGATTATCTGTTCAATAAACAATAAAAGTGATAGCATTGGGACTGATCCCACTGCTATCACTTTCATTTTACAAATCCGTTTAAAACCATGAACACACGATGAAGAAGATCCTCTTCACACTCAACTTTTGGTTCTTTTTATCATTCATCCCTATTTGTGTTTTAGGAAAGGGTGAGGAAGGGAAAGATCCCATTCTTGCCGGGAAATGTAGTTCTTATAACATTGTAGGGAACAGTCTCATTTTTAACTGTGAGCACAATGTAAAAGTGAAATTAGAACAACTTGCTCCCGGAGTATTGAAGATATGGATCGATAGAGAAGGTTTTTCCAGCAAAAAAGAATCTTATGCCGTAGTAAATCAGCTTATGCAACAAGAGGAGATCAACATTGCTGAAATGGATGGCAGTTACGAGATCTATACTGGCAAACTTATTATCCGAGTGATGAAGGATCCTTTCCAAATCAGAATATTTGACAAGTATCAACGTTTATTGATGGAAGATTTCCAGGACATGGGATTTGTTCAGGAAACTTCTGCTATGACTTCTTTTAAAACATTAAAACCGGGTGAACGCATGTATGGCCTGGGTGAAAAAAATGGGTCTATCGAAAGGGTTGGGGCAAGCTTTAAAATGTGGAACAGCGATAAACCCTGTTACCAGGTACATGAAGATCCGCTGTACAAAAGCATCCCATTTTTCATGAGTAGTGAAGGGTACGGAATCTATTTTGATAATACCTATAAAAGTGAATTCAATTTCGGAGCAGAATCGGAAAAATATTATTTCTTTTCAAGCCCGGGAGGGGAAATGATCTATTACTTCATTTACGGACCATCTTTCAAGCAAATTCTCACATCCTATATTGAGCTTACCGGGAAGCCGATTATGCCACCGTCATGGGCTTTTGGTTTTGCACAATGCAGGGGGCTGCTAACAAACGAAAAATTGACTCGCAAAATAGCACGGGAATACCGTGAAAGACAAATCCCATGTGATATTATCTACCAGGATATTGGCTGGACACAATACTTGCAGGATTTTAACTGGAGGGAAGGAAACTATGATGATCCCGTCGGCATGATCGGTGATCTGGAAAATAAAGGTTTCAAGGTCATCGTATCACAGGATCCGGTCGTTTCCAGGGCAAACAAGTCCCAATGGGAGGAAGCCAAAGTGCAGGGATATTTCGTTACAGACAATCGTACCGGAAAGACCTACGATATGCCCTGGCCCTGGGGAGGCAATTGTGGGTTGGTAGATTTTACTAATCCGGACGTTGCAGATTGGTGGGGAGCCTGCCAGCAAAAAGCCATTGATGCCGGTGTGAGAGGTTTTTGGACTGACATGGGAGAGCCGGCCTGGAGCAACGAGGAGGATGTCGATCGTTTACATATGGTTCACCATAAGGGCATGCACGATGAGATTCATAATGTTTATGGATTCACATGGGATCAGGTTGTTACAGAACAATTTGAAAAGAGAAATCCAGGGACCCGGATATTCCAGATGACTCGTGCAGGCTTTGCAGGCATGCAGCGCTATACTTTTGGATGGTCGGGAGATGCAGGCAACGGCGATGAGGTAACAAATGGCTGGGAACAACTTGCAGCACAGCTGCCCCTGGCGATATCCGCAGGACTCGGGATCATTCCATTTTGGAGCTGCGATATCAGCGGTTATTGTGGCGATATTGTGGATTATGAGGCGATGTCAGAATTATATATCCGCTGGCTGCAATTTGGAGCATTCAATCCACTAAGCAGGATCCATCATGAAGGGAACAATGCAGTGGAACCCTGGCTATTTGGGGGGGAAGCAGAAACGATATGCAAAAAGGCAATAGAAGATAAATACAGGCTTTTTCCTTATTTCTATTCCTATTCCCGGGAAGCCTATGACAGGGGCTGGCCTCTGATCAGGCCCATGGTACTGGAATATCCCGATGATATAGAAACTTTTGATCTGTCTTCACAATTTTTACTTGGAGAGGAACTGCTTGTGGCCCCAGTTGTGGAAGAAGGCGCCGCTACAAAGAAAATTTACCTTCCAAAAGGAGAATGGATTGATTTTAATAACAAACAAAGAGTGTTAGAAGGAAAGCAATGGATTGATCAGGAAACCTCCCTGGATAAGATCCCAGTATTTGTAAAAAAAGGATCCATTATCCCGCAGGTGCCTGTGATGCAGTTTATAGGAGAATGCATTCAATATCCTCTGATCCTGGAGGTCTTTCCCGCAGCCACCAATCGCACAGCCCACTTTAGTGTATACGAAGATAATGGAGAGACAAATGCATACAAGGAGGATGTATTCCTGAAGAGGGAGATCCGTTGTCTCAGCAAGAAGGATAAATATGAGCTAAGCTGTGAAACAAGTATTTCAAATGCTTACAAGGGACAGGAGCGTGATCTTTACTACCTGCTTCATTTGGAAAATAAACCCAGGACAGTTCGTGTGTCTGAGAAAAAGGTAAGGACCTTTAAAATGAAGCAATTAAACAATATACTTGAGGAAGATGTGGAAAAATCAGAGTGGAACTGGAATGCTGAGACGGGAGAATGTCTGATCAGGATACCGTCAGCCTTAGCAAGTGAAAAGGTTATAATTGAGAAATAATCCATGTCAAAACTGAAATGATATGAGCTGTATCGAAAAGAGAAAATATATCTGTCTGCTGATCTTAATAGTTTTTTTGAATGCCTGCTCAAAGAAATCGGACGTCCTTTATCAATCTGATGAATTTACCGTCTATACCGATAAGGTGGTCCAGGGAGAGTATGTCGCCCGGGCCTTATCCTCCACACACATGGTATCCAATTACAGGAGTACTGCCAGTGAGAATTATTCCCGCAGGATTACCTTTAAATTCTGTATCAATGAAAAGGACATTGAACTTCCCTCTGGTACCGATCACTGGCTGATCATAGATAAGGAACATGCGAGTCCTGTTATTCAATTTGGGGAGACCCCACATCCCATGCCTGCGGAACCCGGGACTATGTTAAGTACAAATTACGAATACACCTTCAGGGTGGATATGTCACCAGTTTTATCCTCATTTGAACAGAAGGGTTACTACGAAGCTTTTAATGGAAGCAGGATAGCTGCTTCCGATTTTAAGGCTTTTCAAATTGCAGGCGGATCTGAGCCCCTAAGTTGGGATTTTTCCAATCTTGATGAAAAAGGATTGATACTTAAAGATCCGGACGGAGATGGGGTTTATGAACTGACTCTTACCTTGAATCCCCTTGATGAAGATTTGGCAACGGAACAAAAGTGGATTCGATCACTGAATACTGCAACAAAACCACAATACAATTCAGATCAAGTATTAGTGGATGCCTTATTTAATTTGTCACAGGAAGAGGCCATGATGAATATTGAATCCGACAGCACATTGAGGACCGGAGCGAAGTGGGGTGGTGTCTGGACCAGGGATGTAAGCTACAGTACTTTACTTGCGTTTGCCTTCCTCGAGCCGGAGATCGCCAAGATCAGCCTGATGAAAAAAGTAAAGAGAGGCAGAATCATCCAGGATACCGGATCGGGGGGAGCCTGGCCAGTATCTTCAGACAGAACTACGTGGAGCCTGGCTGCCTGGGAAATATACCTTGTCACGGGAGATCAGGAATGGCTGCAGCAATCCTATAAAATCATCAGGAACAGTCTGGAAGATGATTATTTTACAATCCGGGCTGAGGAAACAGGGATGTACCGAGGTGAATCTTCATTTTTGGATTGGCGGGAGCAAAGCTATCCTAAATGGATGTCGAACAAGGACATCTTCGTATCGGAAAATCTGGGTACAAATGCAGTTCACTACAAAGCGCATATGATCCTTGCTGAGATGGCCAGGCTCCTGGGAAATCCTAATGAGGTCTACCTGAAACGGGCTGCAGATATTAAAGCAGGTATCAACAACTATCTTTGGTTAGAAAGAGAAGGTTATTATGCTCAATATCTTTACGGGAGATCAGCATTATATCCCTCAAGTCGTTTTGAGGCACTTGGAGAATCTCTTGCCGTTTTGTTTGAAGTAGCGGATGATGAGCAGGCACAATCTATCGTTTCAAGATCACCTGTAACAACCTTTGGAACGACATGCATATTTCCCCAGATACCAGGAATTCCTCCTTATCATAATAATGGAATCTGGCCTTTTGTGCAGTCATTCTGGAACCTGGCAGCAGCGAAAACAGGGAATGAGGAAGCACTTTTACAAGGACTGGCAGCCGTTTTCAGGCCTGCAGCTCTTTTTCTTACCAACTATGAAAACTTTGTCGCAGGTAACGGCGATTTTGTTGGTACAGAGATAAACTCGGACCGTATGTTATGGAGTATAGCAGGTAATCTTGCCATGGTTTACCGTCTCTTCACAGGTATCTCTTTTGAAGTGGATGGTATCCAACTTAATCCCGTTATACCGAAAGCTTATGGCGGTATCAGGACACTTTCAAATTTCAAATACCGGGATGCAATATTGAACATCACGGTAAAGGGCTATGGCAATGAAATCTCCACGATTAAGTCAGATGGCGTGACCATGAGTAGCAATATTCTGCCGACCACAATCTCGGGCGTTCACAACATCGAAATCGTTATGAAGAATAATCGATTTAATGATGCTGAAATGAACCTGGTGCCGAACAAGTATAGTCTGCCGGTCCCCCAGGTAAAACTGGAGGACTCAAAGATTACCTGGTACAAAGTCGAAGGTGCTGCTACCTATGAGGTGATCCGCAATGGTGAAACTTTAAAAACAACAAACGCATTGAGTTGTGAAGTAGAACAGAACCATTATTACGAATACCAGGTTGCATCAGTGGACTCATCAGGCATTTCTTCCTTCAATAGCGAACCCATCGTAATTTATCCCGAGGGAAGGGAAATGATTCTTGAATGTGAGGTTTATGTTCCAATATCTGAAAGAAACTATACTAACTACTCAGGGTCTGGATTTGTAGAAGTAAGCCTTAACAAAAACAGGCAAATATGCTTTCCTGTATCCATAAAAAATACTGCTACCTACCTTTTGGATATCAGGTATTCAAATGGTACTGGTCCATGGAATACTGACAACAACTGTGCGATACGCACTCTGACAGTCAACGGCAAATATGAAGGAGTCCTGGTTTTTCCTCAACGTGGCACTGATGAATGGTCAGACTGGGGATATTCCAATGCAATTATATTGGAATTGGATCAGGGAGAAAATGAAGTGATGCTAAATTTCGAGCCGTGGAATAACAATATGGACGTAGAAATAAACGAAGCAATGCTCGATCACGTAAGGCTTATTCAAATAGACTAAAGGTTTCCTGAAGCTTCATGTTTCCTTCTGTTTGCACTTGTACGATATCCATATAATTTGCTCTTTCGTCCAATTCTCCTTCTTCAAATATATTTAGTCGTTTAAATAAGGCAGCATAGGAAACCCGTATCATTATTCGTATTTTTGCACCGTGAAAACATGTTGGAATGGAATTGGACCTGGAACAACTGCGTGAATTTCTTGATCAAAAGGTACTTCAATATAACACTCCGGATTTTATT